>JAMPXZ010000230.1 GCA_023700925.1 Oligoflexia bacterium
ATGGCGCCTTGGATGCTGGACCTGCTGAAGAACTATGCCGCCGAGATCATCTCGAGCGCGGGGGAGCTGGCGAGGTAAGATGTCGCTGTTCAACCTGAACGAAGAGGAAATCCTGACCTTCTTCGCGGTCCTCGTCAGGTTCAGCGTCCTGATGTCGGTACTGCCGATCGTCGGGGACCGCTTCGTGCCGGGCTTGGCCAAGATCTTCCTCGCGGTCGCGGTCACGCTGGCGCTTTTCCCGGCGCTGGTGAATCACGGGTTTGTCCGTCCGGGCGAGGCGCAGCTCTGGGGCGCCACGGCCGGCGGAATCCTCGGGACCATCGCCGTCGAGGCGATCTTCGCCCTGATCCTGGGTTTCACCGCCCGCCTCGCGTTCGACGCGATCTTCGCCGGCGGCAATCTCATGGGCAACTTCATGGGCTTCGCGATGGCGAGCACCTACGATCCGAGCCAGAACTCGCAGACCCAGGTCACCGCCGAGATCCAGATGGCGCTGGCGACGCTGCTTTTTCTCGCCATCGACGGGCACCACATCGTGCTCCGCGGGGCGCTCTCGAGCTACCAGGTCGTGGGCGTCGGAGGGCTCGGGCTCGGCTCGGGCCTCAACGGGGCCGTGAGCCAGCGCCTGCTGGAGATCTCCGGCATCGTGGTGCGGACGGCGATCCAGCTGTCGGCGCCCGTGGCGTTCGCGATTTTCGGTGTGAACGTGGCCTTCGGCGTGATGTCGAAAGCCATGCCCCAGCTCAACATCCTGATCCTCTCGATGGCCGTGAGCGCCGTCGTGGGGCTGCTCGTGATGTTCCTGAGCCTGGGTGAGTTCCAGTCGGTTGCAGGCGACCTGTTCGCGCGGGTCGGGGAGTGGATGGACGCGGTAATGCTTGCCATCGCGAAGGGCAAGTAACGAGGGCCGGAGCCACGGCTCCGGGCGGGATCAATGGCCGAGAACGACGAAAGATCACGGGAAGACCTGACGGAAGAGGCCTCCCCGTACCGAATCGAAGAGCTCCGCCGCAAGGGCCAGGTGGCGCAGAGCCGCGAGCTCACGGGCCTGATCGCGCTGCTCGCCTCCGGCGCGGCCGCCTATGCGTTATCCCCGAGGATGGGCGCCGAGATGATGGAGTTCATGCGCGAGGTGTTCCGCGCGGACCTCTCCTCCCGGCTCGATCTCGACTCCAACGGTCTGCTTCGCGGTTTCCTGCTCAAGGCGCTCACCCTGGTGATCCTCATGGGGCTGCCCGTGGCGCTCGCCGGCTTCGTGATGGGCGTCTTCGGGAGCATCGCCCAGATCGGCAGCATCTTCTCCGCCGATCCGCTGACCCCGAACCTGGAAAAAATCAACCCGCTCCAGGGGCTCAAGAAGCTCCTGTCGCTCAAGAACCTTTTTGACGCCTTCCGCCTCACCTTCAAGATGATCGTGGTCGTGGCGATCGCCTACGGGCTCGTCAAGTCGAGCGTCTTCCAGGCGCCGGCTTACATCGCCAGCGATCCGGCGTCGCTGCTCCCGGCCTTCGCCAGCTCCGGCAAGGCGATGTTCCTCGCGCTGATCGGGGCGCTCTTCATTTTCGCCGCGCTGGACTACGGCCTGCAGCGGTGGGACTTCAGCAAGAACATCCGGATGACCAAGCAGGAAGCCAAGCAGGAGCACAAGGAGCGCGAAGGGGATCCGATGATCAAGGCCCGCATCCGCGCCATCCAGCGCGAGATGTCGCGCAAGCGGATGATGCAGGCGGTGAAAAAGGCGGACGTGATCATCACGAACCCGACCCACATCGCGATCGCCGTCATCTATGATCGCGAGGACATGGCCGCGCCGAAGGTGGTCGCCAAGGGCGCCGATTTCCTCGCTCAACGGATCAAGAAGATCGCCGCCGACGCCGGCGTGCCGATGGTGGAGAACGTCCCGCTCGCCCGGACGCTCTACAAGACGGTCAAGGTCGGTCAGTACATCCCGCGCGCGCTGTATCAGGCGGTCGCCGAGGTACTGGCCTACGTTTACCGGCTGAAACGGAAGGAATTCCTGTGAGGTGTAGATGAGCTCGATAGCGCAGAAGTTTTCGAGAAACTCGGATCTGGCGCTGGCCGTCGGCCTGGTGGCCATCATCGGCGTCATGATCATTCCGATGCCGCCGTTCCTGCTCGACATCATGCTTTCGCTCGGCATCGCGACCTCGGTCGTGCTGCTGCTGACCTCGGTCTACGCCACGCGCGCGCTGGATTTCAGCATCTTCCCGTCCCTGCTCCTCATCACGACGCTGTTCCGGCTTTCCCTCAACGTCGCCACGACCCGCGTGATCCTGCTCCACGGCCCCGAGCAGGGCACCGCCGCGGCGGGCGAGGTGATCCGTTCGTTCGGCGAGTTCGTGGTCGGCGGCAACTACGCCGTCGGGATCGTGATCTTCATCATCCTGGTCATCATCAACTTCATCGTCATCACCAAGGGCGCCGGACGCGTCGCCGAAGTGTCGGCACGCTTCACCTTGGACGCGATGCCCGGCAAGCAGATGGCGATCGACGCCGACCTTAACGCCGGCCTGATCAACGAGGACGAGGCGCGGCGCCGGCGTCAGGAGATCGCCAAGGAAGCCGACTTCTACGGGGCCATGGACGGTGCTTCCAAATTCGTCCGCGGTGACGCCATCGCCGGCATCATGATCGTGCTGGTCAACATCGTCGGCGGGATCATCATCGGCACGCTTCAGCGCGGCATGGAGATCGGCCAGGCCGCCGAGGTCTTCACCCTGCTGACGGTGGGGGACGGCCTCGTCTCGCAGATCCCGGCGCTCATCATCTCGACCGCCGCCGGTATCATCGTCACCCGTACCGCCACGAGCAACAACTTCAGCGAGGAGATCTCCCGCCAGCTCCTGATGAAGCCCAAGGCCATCTCCGCGGCCGCGGGCGTGATGTTCGCCATGGCGATCGTGCCGGGCCTGCCGACGGTCCCGTTCCTGATCCTGGCCGGCGCCTTTGGCGCGCTCGGCTATCGGCTCCAGGCGAAGGAGAAGGCCACCGAGGTTTCCAAGCAGGAAGCCCTTGAGAAGGAAAAGCTCAAGCCGGTTCCGGAGAAGCTCGAGAACCTCCTGCCCGTCGACCTCCTCGAGCTCGAGGTGGGCTACGGCCTGATCACCATCGTGGACGCCGAGCAGAACGGCGACCTGCTGGAGCGGATCTCGAACATCCGCAAGCAGTTCGCGCTGGATCTCGGCATCGTGATCCCGCCGCTGCGGATCCGCGACAACCTGGAGCTCAAGCCGGGCGATTACCAGGTCCTGCTCAAGGGCGTGCAGATCGGCTCGGGCTCACTCATGGTCGGCCATCTCATGGCCATGGACCCCGGCAACGTGGTGGAGCGCTTGGCCGGCGTTCCCACGCGCGAGCCGGCCTTCGGCCTCGACGCGATCTGGATCACGCCGCGGCAGAAGGACGAGGCGACGTACGCGGGCTACACGGTCGTCGATCTCTCGACGATCATCGCCACGCACCTCACCGAGCTCATCCGCCAGAACGCGGCCGAGCTGCTCGGACGCCAGGAGCTCCAGGCCCTGCTCGACTCGTTCAAGCAGACCTCGCCCAAGGTGGTGGAGGACCTCATCCCGAACCTCCTCCCGGTGGGCACGGTGCTCAAGGTCATGCGCAATCTCCTCAAGGAAAGCGTCTCCGTGCGCGATCTTCGCACGATTCTCGAGGCGCTCGCGGACATGGCGCCTTATCAGAAGGACCCGATGCTCCTGACGGAGCAGGTGCGGACCGCCCTGGCGCGGACGATCACGAAGAAGCTCGTGGCGCCCGACGGCCAGCTTCATCTGCTCACGCTCGACCGGACGATCGAGGAGACGATCGCCGGCGGCATCATCCAGACGGACCAGGGTCAGCAGCTTTCGGTGGATCCGGAGTTCGTGCGCTCGTTCATCGCGCAGCTCAACCAGCAGGCGATCGAGCTGGCGAACCAGTCGAGCCAGGCGGTCGTCCTCTGCTCGCCGCTCATCCGGGTGCACCTGAAAACCCTGATCGACCGTTTCATTCCCAACGTCGTCGTGCTGTCGCACAACGAGATCACCTCCAATGTGAGCGTGAAATCCTTCGGTACCGTGAGGTTAAGTTATGCAAGTTAAGAAATTCGAGGCCCCGACGATCCAAGAGGCCCTGGACACGATCAAGCGCGAGCTCGGCCCCGAGGCCGTGATCCTGCAGACCAAGAAGCACAAGCGGGGCTTCGGTCTGATGTCCAAGGAGTCGGTGGAAGTCACCGCGGCGGTATCGGACCGCTCGATGCAGAAGAAGGCTTTCACCGAGACGCGGCTGCCGCAGCCGAACCGCGATGCGGCCCGCAAGCTCCCCGCGGATCGCCAGGCGGATCTGTATGATCGCTACCTCGACAAGCATCTCGAGCGCGCGGGCGTGACGAAGGATCGCGTGGAGGTGAGCGGGCGCCGGGGCGGAGACGCTTCCGCGCAGAAGCGGCTCACGGCCACCCGTTATATCGATATCGCCGATGACGGCGCTTCGGCGCCGCGAACGGCGCCTCAGCCGGCGGCCAAGGCCGCGCCC
>JAMPXZ010000039.1 GCA_023700925.1 Oligoflexia bacterium
AAGGTCATCCGCAGTGGATCCGTAAATCCACGTTCTTGGGGTCTTGGGCTGGTGGCGCATGGGAAGAGAACCTCGCCGAGGGCGAGGTGAATCCCTAAAATGTTGCGACTCAGACCCCCTCTTTCCTGACAAAATGTCAGGTTTAGGGCCGCTGAGTCGACTCAGACCCCCTCCTTCCTGACAAAATGTCAGGTTAGAGCCCGCTGAGTCGCCAAGTCGCGAGGCGGGTCCGGAGGAGTGCAGGCTGGGGCGCTTTAGGATCAAGAGCCGAGTAGTCGCCATCGAGACGGCAACTCGGTAGCACGAGGGTTGGTTAGCTACCAGAGTCCGGCTTACTACTGCGCGCCGTCCGGGAGCAGGTGCAAGATTCCGGCAACGAAACTCCAGAAAAACCATCAGCAGCTGGGGATTCCCGGCGGTTTTGTGACTCTGGGCGTGGGACTAGATCTCTGGCTGACGCTCAGTTGCACGGAGAGCGCGATCCCGTATTCTCCGTCGGTCGAGTCGCCAGGCTGATTGAATCAATACGCCGGACAAGATGTTTGATGAATAGTCCCGGCGTCGCCTTGTTCCGCGAGCATCGCAGGCTCTTCGTCCAGGAGCGTTCCGGCATTGGCGTCCACGAAGTTGACGGGCACGCTGCGGGATTGCGTGCCCGAGCTGTTTCCCATGATTCCGGTGGGGTGGGCTGCCGGTTTCGTTCTCGTCAAGGTGATCTGGGCTTGAACGGTTCCCGCGGCCGTGCCGGAGCCATTGCTCGGGACTGTATAGTCCGCCGGAATGGTGATCGTTCCGCCTTCCGTGCTTGAATGCACGCTATAGCCGCAGCTGGCGTTGGTGCACGCCAGGCTCATCCCGATTCCGTGCTGGTACCGAGTGCGGCGGGAGTCCAGGTGACCGTCGCCTCCTGGTTCTTTACGAGGAAGGCATTAACGGCGGGAGCCGTAATGTTGATAGCAGGGGGAAGGACGATGGATGCCACATAGGCGCTCCCGTCTTTTCGCGAAAACCTGATTTCGTATGTCCCGCCGGGCGTATAGGCGAGGGACGTCGTCTGATACCGATATTCCCCGAAGGCCGAGGTGCTCTCAGTCGGTGTCACGGTTTTGATTCCGTCCGAACAGGTCACCTGGTCACCCTCGGTAAGCCTCAGGGAGGTCGAACAGGTGCCGGAGCCGTGATGAAAGGACGCACTACAGACCACGCCGCCAGCGGAATCGCCGTCGATCGAAAATACGGCGAAGATCTCGTTGCTCGGAATCGTCCCTGAGGTGCCTTGGGCACACCCGCTCAAGATGCCGACGATCGATAAACCCGCAGCCAGGATAAAAGCTTTCATGCACTCGCCCCACTTGAGGGCAGTAGAACGCAGCTTTTTCCGAAAGTTAATGGTTATCAGTGTCGCTACCGCACCCGCCGATAGGTGCACGTGAACTGATCAGCGTCCCAGATTCCCAGGATACCGAACGGAATCTCGGTCACGTCGTTTTCGTAGGTGAGGATGTCGTGGTCGAACCGGTCAATCCGCCGTCGGTCGCGACGAGGTCAGAAGAGGCCTCGTCCCCAGCTCCAGCTCGGTTTACTGCACTTTTCAGCGAAAGTTTCGCCGGCTTGTAAGTCGCGGGCGCAGAGCAGGTCCGGGAGAACGTGATTCTGGTTGTTCTTCTTGGCGTAGTAGACAGCGTCGTTGCCCCAGCTATTGGCGATGCGGACGTCGGCGCCGTGCTCGAGGAGGAGGCGGACCGTCTCCTTGTGACCATTCATGGCGGCAAAGATCAGCGCGGTGTTCGAGCGCGCCACGCCATCGACGACTCCGCCGTCGACGAGCGCGCCTTTTTCGAGCAGGTAACGGGTGATTCGAATGTGCCCGTAGTAGGCGGAATATGCGAGGGGCGTGAATTCGCCTGGCTCATTCTCGAGGTCCGCGCCGGCATCGATCAGCTGGCGGGCGATGCGCTCATGCTTGTCGTAGACGGAAGGATCGCCGCCGATCTCGTCCGGGAAAAGGGCCGCCAGCATCAGCGGCGATTCCTTGGTGTGAGGGCGCGCATTGAGGTTGGCCCGTGCCTGGATGAGGTACTCGGTCACGCGCTCGCTGCCTTCGCGCGCGGCGAGGCCGAGAATGGGAAGACCGCGATTATCAAAGCCTGGAGGATAGACCCAGGTGTCTACCGTAGCCTTGCCGGCCTGGATTAGCTTGTGAACTCCTGGCACATGGTCCTGCTCAACGGCGCGACGGAGATCATGCAGATCATCGGCGCTTGCCGAGAGGATGGAAAAAAAAGCCACATTCGCCAAAGCCAGGACAACCGGTAAAATCTTCATGTTCACGGGGTCTAACCTGCAGCCGGACCGCTGTCAATCAAATTGTGCCGCAGTGCGTTACCGGGTGGGCGGCAGGCCCATTGAGAGCTTCACTGTGAGGTATTCGGGGTGGACCTTGCCATCGGCTTGCCGGATTACGAGCTCGGGCTCGGTCCAGGTGTGGTCGCGCAGATCCTCGGGCAGGTGCTCGGCGCGCATCATCGCGAAAAGTCCCAACAAAGGCGGCTCCCCTTCACGAAGGGCAATGCGTCTCTGGCGGAGGATCGTCAGTCCGGCGCTTCGGGCACCCTGGCGGACCCGTTCGGCCTGCTCCTCCGGGTTCACGGGAAAAACGCAGGCGAAGACCCCACCCCAGTCGAGTTGGCGCGAGGCGATCTCGCAGTAATCCTGGATGCTGCCGCGGACCTCGAAGCGGCAGGCGACCTTCTGGGGATGGTTGCCGAGAATGCCGCTGCCGAGCGGAAAGTACGGCGGACTTCCGAGAACGAGATCGAACTTCTCGTCGCGCCCGAGAACCGAGGGCTCGCGAAAATCGCCCTGCCGGATCTCGTAACGTTCGGTGAGCCCGTTCCAGCGCGCGGACTTGCGAGCGAGGCGGACGCTCTCCTCCTGTGCTTCGACGGTGACGAAACGCGCGCCTCGCAGGCGCCACGCCGCGAGCATTCCGACGGAACCGATTCCGCTCCCGAGGTCGAGCACTCGCCCGGCGCTCGGGCAGCAGTGCGTCCCGTACCAGGCGGTCAGGACATCGTCGGTGGAGTACCGGTGCCCGGCCTTGAGCTGGAAGATCCTGAAGTAGCCGCTGAGCGCGTCGAGCGATTCTCCCGGCTCGGGACCGAGCTCCCCGGGCGGTTCGGGGATCGGTCCAGGCTTGGCCCAGCCCTTGAAGAATCGCGAGGACTCGTCCATCAGGCCGCTTTGGGCTGTGCCAGGGCCTTGGACAGGGCGGCGTGATCTTCCACGCTGAGCGCCTTGGCCAGGTCAAGCAGGAGCACCAGCTTCTTGTCGCGCTTGGCGATGCCGATGATGTACTCGCTGCTCTGGCTGCTTTCGATCTGCGGTCTGTCGGCGATGTCGCTCTCGCGGATCGCCATGACGCTGTTGATCGAGTCGACGACGAGACCGAGCGAGAGCGGTGCGAGATCGGCGATGATCACGGCCGTTTCGGCGCTGTTTTCGACTTTCTTCATCCGGAACTTCAGCCGCAGGTCAATCACCGAGGTCACCTGGCCGCGCAGGTTCATGATCCCGAGAAAGTGCGAAGGGGTATACGGCACCGGCGTCACGTCCGGTAGCGCGATCACTTCCTTCACCCGCAGCAGAGGTACGGCGTATTCTTCCGTTCCCAGCGAGAAGCTCAGGAACCGTTGTACTGTGCTGCCGCTCAGGGATTCCGTGGTTTTCGTTTCGTTCGTGCTCATTAGGCGACTCCTATCGTTGCGTTAGAAGAGCTCATTCTGGTCATGTTCCGCCCGACCAGTTCGTTGATATCGAGAATGAGGGCGGCCCTTCCGTCGCCCAAGATCGAACTTCCGCTGAAACCCCGGATATCCTTCAGCTCCTCACCGAGGCGCTTGATCACGACCTGCTGCTGGCCGATGATATCGTCCACGAGGATCGCGAAGGGCTTTTCGCCCGTCCGGACCACGATCGCGATACAGTCGGTCGAGGTACGCGCTTTGACCTTGCGATTGAGGACGGAGGAAAGCCGGAAGAGGGGCAGGTTTTCGCCGCGAAGGGAAAGCATCTCGCCCACGCCCGTGAAGTGGTGGATGTCGTCCGTCGTGGGCTGCAGTGACTCGTGGATGTGCGCGACGGGGATGACGTAGCGCTCTTCGCCCAGTGTGACGACCATTCCGTCAATGATGGCGAGGGTGAGGGGCAGCAGGATCCGGAAGGTGGTCCCTTGGCCGGGGACGCTCTCGATCTGGACTTCGCCCTGGAGCTTCTCGATGTTGGTCTTGACGACGTCGAGCCCTACGCCGCGCCCGGAGATGTCCGTCACCTCGGACTTCGTTGAGAAGCCGGGGTGAAAGAGCAGCTCCGCCGCCTGCCGGTCAGAGATCTCGGCGTCGCGGCTGAGGATGCCCTTTTCAATCGCCTTGGCTTTGATGATCACCGGATTGACGCCTTTGCCGTCGTCGATCACCTCGATGATGACGCGGTCGCCCTGGTGGGAGGCGCGGATCTTCACCTGGCCGTCGCGGGGCTTCCCGGCCCTGACGCGTTCCTCCGCGGCTTCGATGCCGTGGTCGGCCGCGTTCCGGATGAGGTGCACGAGCGGATCGCCGAGGTTGTCGATCACGGTCTTGTCCATCTCGGTTTCGTCGCCACTGGTCTCGAACGTGATCTCCTTGCCGAGGGCCTTGGAGGTGTCGCGAAGCGTGCGGTGCAGCTTCTGGAAGGTCTGCTTGAGGGGCACCATCCGAAGGCTCATGGAGATGCCCTGGATGTCCTTGGTGATCTTCTCGAGCTGCCCGACGGTCTTCTGAAGAAGGACCGACTGAATCTGATCCTTGTGCTGATTGAGCACCGTCTGCAGGATCACGAGCTCGCCGATATTGTTCATGAGCACGTCGAGGCGCTTGAGGCTGACGCGAATCCCCTCTTCAACCGCGCTGCCCGCTTTCGCGGGAGTCGCCGCGGGCGTGGCCGAGGGGGGCGCCACGCTTGCGGGAAGCGGCAGAGGAGAGACGGTGGCCTGGCGGAAAAGCTCCGCCACGGTTCCCTGTCCGGCCGAGGTAAAGGTAGTAGGCCCGGCCGGCGCCGGCTCGGGTTCGAACGCGGAAGCGGCGGGCACCTCCTCGCAAGGCTCCGGGGCCGGAGCGCTTGCCGCTTTCGCGGTGCCGTTCATGTGGTCCTGGATTTCGGAGATGAGCGCGCTGCTGTCGATCCGCGCGGCCATGTCCGCCTTGAGCGTCGTGACCATGGTGCGCAGATGATCGTTGCACTTGAGCAGGAGGCTCACGATCGAGGTCTCGATCCGGATCTCCCCGTTCTTGACCTTCACCAGCAGGGATTCGAGCTCGTGGGTGAAGTGTCCGATGTCGTCGAAGCCCACCGCCCTGGCCGAACCCTTGAGGCTGTGAGCCAGGCGGAAGATCTTCTCGATGATCGAACGGTCCCCGCCGTTGGGGTCGCTGGACAGCGTCTCAAGACTGAGAAAGCACTGTTCCGCGTCCAGCAGCAGCTGCTCGGCTTCCTGGAGAAATCCTTCTTTGAGTTCTTTTTCGAAATCTTCCATTGCTGTTACTTCCCTCAGAGCTGTCGCCTACCAGTGGGCTTATCGGCGCGACTCCGGCGGAGCTTAAAGAAATGGATGCAAAAAAAGCCTGTCGAACGGCTTAAAAAACGCGGGGAAGGGTTGATTGGGGTCGACCATTCCTGACACCGGGCGGCCGTAATCAGGATGGGTGTAAAGTTCCTCATTTTCCCGGGATCGCATGCCGATAGATTGGGGCAAGTCAGGCGGGAAAACGGAGAAGTTCAGTGAAAACACCCCCAGTTCAAGGCACCTCGGGCGACCTCATCAAGGAAGTATCGACTCTCGTGAATCACGTTACCGGGATCGAGCTCGGCCATCGGCAAGCGCACATGGTCGAGTCCAAGCTCGTCCGCAGGATGATGGATCTCGGTATGACCGCGGCGGAGGAGTACCACGCGTATCTCCGGGATAATCTGAAATCCGAGCTTCCCGCGCTCGTTTCGCTCCTGACGACGCATCATACCTTTTTCTTCCGGGAGTTCTTCCATTTCGAGTATCTCGAAAAGGAGGCGTTGCCCAAGCTCATTGAGCAGCTGCGCAAGGAAGGCCGCAGGACCCTCAAAATCTGGTCGGCCGCGTGCAGCAGGGGGCAGGAAGTCTACTCGTTGTCCATGTGCCTGCACAACTATCTGAGGCAGTTCGCGCCCGACATCGGCTACGAGATCCTCGGCAGCGACGTGGATCCCGAATCGGTGGCCTTCGCCAGGAACGGCGTTTATCGGTGGGACGAGGTGAAGGAGATTCCGCTGGCGTACCTGGCTTCGCACTGGGCGCGCGGTACCGGAGAGATCGCCGACTTCGTGAAGGCGAAGTCCTCGATCAAGCTTCCGTGCGCGTTCGAGGTCGTCAACCTCTTCGACATGGCCGCGAAGGTTTCGGGACGCAGCTTCGATCTGATTTTCTGCCGGAACGTCTTCATCTATTTCTCGCAGGACCAGATCAAGGTCCTGATGAACGGGCTGATGAACTACCTGCAGCCCGAGGGTTACCTCTTCCTCGGGATCTCCGAGAGCCTGGGGGGTACGCAGCTTCCGATCTCCCACCTTGGCCAGTCCATTTACGCACGCAAGAAGGCGACGCAGCCGGCGAGTCAGCCGCGCAGCGCGCCAGCCGCGAACATCCCGCCGCCGCTGAGCTCACCGGCACCGATCGCCGCGACGAAGGCACCCCCGGGCGTCACGCCCTCGCGGCCCATGACTCCGGCGGCCGCCCCGGCGTTGCCCGTCAGCAACGAGCGTCCCCTCAGGGTCCTGTGTGTCGACGACTCAGCCGTGATCCTGACCCTGATGAAGAAGCTCCTTTCGCCGGAGTTCGGCTTCGAGGTGGTGGCGACCGCGGAAAACGGGCTCGATGCCGCCGAAAAGCTCAAGACGCACAAGGTGGACCTCATCACCCTGGACATCCACATGCCCAAGCAGACGGGAATCGAGTTCCTTCAGACGAACCGGGGACTGCCGCCGGTCGTGATGGTCAGCTCGGTGAACCGTGAAAACGCTGACCTGGCGCTCAAGGCGTTGGAGCTCGGCGCGAAGGATTACATCGAGAAGCCCAGCTTTTCGGATCTCACTCATCGCGGTGATGAGATCCGGATGAAGCTCCGGAGCGCCGCGACCGCGCCGGCGCTGCGCCCGGGCGCGACCACGCTGGAGCGCTCGTTCCAGTCCTCCGAGCTCATCCGAAATCCGGAAAACAAGTTCCGCGTGATCGTCGCGGGCCTGGGTGATCTCAAGAAGCTCACGGCCACGCTCAGGGAGTTCCGCAATCCGCAGCCGCCGACCGTGATCCTGATCCACGGCTCCGAGAGCGCCATCCCCGCGCTCGCCGCGCAGCTCAAGATCGGATGCTGGACGTCCGCACGCCTGCTGAGCGAGGGCGGCGGCCTTGCCATCAACCAGCTCACGCTGGCCGACATGGCCAAGAGCTTCGCGGAGGTGCGTCGCCTGGCCTTCGGCAAGCGGACTTCCATCCTCGTTTATGGCGGCATTCCGCGTCGGTTCGTCCATGAGCTCACCTCCTGGCCGGTTTCCCAGCTCGTCGTCGAGGAGCTCGAAACCAACGTGAAGCTGATAGGACGGGAGCCCGGCGGACATGACACTCATGTCGTGCCCGCGACCAGCTTCTGTTATCTTTCGGAGGCATTTTTCAGTAAGGACGTGCCTTCGGGGAAGGAAGCCGCGTGATCAAGGCCGATCCGAACCGCGTCTACGCGTTCGGCGAGCCGACGGAAGTCCGGCTCGAGGCAGCCTCCGGTGGAGTCGTGACCCTGTGCCACCCGCGCTCGGGAAAAGGGGGGTGCTTCCTGCTGCGCCAGAGCGCGCTGCCCCGGCTGCACGAGCTGCTCGGCGAGCTGGCGACACGGCTTCAGGCCCTGGCCCATTGCGGGCCGGAAGCGCTCGACCTGAAGGTCATTGGCAGCAAGACGCTGGTCGACGAGACGGTCAGGGTCGGCGAAGCGCTTCACTTGAAGATCGGTAAGCAGCAGAAAATTTCCGGCGGCGTGCTGGCGTACTTCTACAGCGACTCGGGCCGCCTTCGGGTGCGCGCCAGCGATGTCGCGGCGGCGCCCGTGGTCGCTTCGCCTCCGCGAAAACGGCGCGTTCTCATCGTGGATGACTCCGCCGCGGTTCGCAAAGTGCTGATCCACGTCTTCAAAACCGACCCTGAGCTCGAGGTGGTGGGCGCCGCGGAGTCCGCCAACGGCGTCGAGAAGATGATCGACGAGCTGCGGCCTGACGTCATCACCCTCGACATCAACATGCCGGGGATGGACGGCATCACCTTTCTTCGTCAGATCCTGCCGAGGAAGCCCGTACCCGTCGTCATGATCAGCTCGCTGAGCATGGAGGACGGCGACCAGGTGCTCCGCGCGCTCGAGCTCGGCGCGGTCGATTACATCCAGAAGCCCTCTTTCGGCGAGCTCGAGACGGTGGCGCCGCAGATTACCGAGCGCGTGAAGGCCGCGTCGCTCGCGCGGCTCGATCAGCGCAGGCTGGGCGGCGCCCACGCGCCCGATAGCCCGCGCCCCCTGACCGACCAGGCGCTCGATCCCTCCATTATCGTCGCCATGGGGGCTTCCACGGGAGGCACCGAGGCGCTTCGCAACGTGCTCTGCCGCTTGCCCGCAGCCATTCCCCCGATCGTGATCGTTCAGCATATTCCCGCGGTTTTTTCGGCCGCGTTCGCCAAGAGGCTCAACGATCTCTGTCCGTTCGAGGTCAAGGAGGCGGCGGATGGCGATCTCCTTCAGCCCGGACGGGTGCTGATCGCGCCGGGCGGGTACCAGATGCGCGTGAAGGGGAAGGGACCTTTTCGCGTCCAGGTCACCGACGAGGCGCCGGTCAACCGGCACAAGCCATCCGTTGATGTGCTCTTTGATTCCGTCGCGGAGGCGATCAGCGGCAAAAGCTCGATCGGCGTGATCCTGACCGGCATGGGCGGCGACGGCTCGCGTGGGATGCTGAAAATGCGGGAAAACGGCTCGCGCACGATCGCCCAGGATGAGGCCAGCTGTGTGGTCTTCGGCATGCCCAAGGAGGCGATTCGCCTGGGCGGCGCGGAGACCGTACTGCCCCTTCATGATATTCCCGGCCAGCTGGTCCAGTGGCTTACGCGCCGGGCTTGACGGCGCGTTCGCGCAATGGCGATAATCGCGTGGCCTTGGTGTTTCGAGTATTTCCTCTTACCCTCTTGTTTCTTTTTCCCGCTCTCGCGCTGGCGCAGACTCCGGCCCCGCGCTGGAAAAGCGAGCGGCTTTCGCTCTCCGTCGCCGAGGCGACGCTGAAGGTGCCGGTCGGGAACGTTCGCGGGCGGTTGCCGGCGCTGCTGGTTTTCGGGGGTTTTCAGGAGGCGGGCAAGGTGCTGGAGCTCGTGCATCCGGGCCGGCCCGTGATCCTGGCGAGCTTCGACTATCCTTACCGCTCGCCCAGGAAATTTCATTTTCCCGAAAGCCTGCGCCATGCCCCCGAGGTGAAGCAGGCCCTTCGCGATACCCTCCGCGGGATCGCCGAGCTGAAGGCCGCCCTGCTGAAGCGGCCGGATGTCGACCCGGGGAAGCTCTCGATTCTCGGCGCGAGCTTCGGGGCGCCCTTCGCCCTGGCCGCGGCGGCGGAGTCAAGCGCGGAGCCGGATTTCGCGGGCGTCATTCTGGTTCACGGCTTCGGAGACGTCACCGGCACCGCAAGACACCAGCTCCTCCGAAGCTGGAAGGAGCGCTTCGGTTTCTGGACCCGGCCCTTGGCCTGGCTGCTGACGGAGGCGGCCTGGAGCTATCTGGACCTCGAAGCGCCCGAAGCGGCGGCCCGCCGTCTCCGCGCCGGACAGCATGTCTTTGTAATTACAGCGGAGAACGATAGTTTTGTCCCCCGTCAGGCGAGTGAGGCGTTGTGGTCTGCCCTGGTCTCATCGCGCGCGAGCGCCGGACGGGAAATCATGCCCGGCGACCACCTTCAGCCCGGCTCGGGATGGCTGATCGAACGCATTCTGGGCCGCGTTACGCAGTGGATGGAGTCCCGGAATCTGCTTTGACGTGAAAACAACGGGCTACACAAAGGCAAAAAGCTGAGCTATAGACTTTAAGTCCTTCAGAAGTGCCCAGGTGGCGGAATTGGTAGACGCACTCGTTTCAGGGGCGAGCGCCAAAAGCATGCTGGTTCGACTCCAGTCCTGGGCACCATTTTTCTTCCCAACTTTTTCAAATGGCGAGGGCCTCAGTCGAGCAGGCCAGGCATCGCCGCGTCCGCGAACCGCGGCGTCGTGCTCACGAAGCGATCATAGTCATCTTTGATCCCGCGGCTCTGCCGCTCGAACTGCTGATCGGGCTCGAGGCTGACCGCCTTGGTTCGGTCCTCGAGGAGCGAGCGGAAGTTCTCGAACCGCTTCTCACCGCGGATGACCGTGATCCAAGGACGCATCTCGGAGTTCATCGCGTCGCGCAGCGGGGTGGAGTCGTGCACGAAGGACTGGGAGATGTAGTACCAGCTTTCGGTCGAGCGCTCGGCCCGGGTCTTCGTCGAACAGAGGTGAAGCGGGGCGACGCCGGCTTTGCGGCTCTGGATGAGAGCGCAGGTCCGGATCTCCGTTTCGAGTGAGAATTGCAGCTCCTCGGCGGAGAGCGTCTTGCCGACCGCGGTCGACAGTGAGGTCGAGTGGCCGCTCGAGACCGCAACCGACTTGGAGGTGAAGCGGTTGTAGCCGTGGGTGTAGTTGGCGCTCATGCCGACATCGAAGATCCCCAGGTTGCCGCCGACCTTGGCGTTGACGCCGAAATTGACGTTATCGGATTCGCCGGAGCCGTGCGAGAAGCTCGAGGACTCGGAGGTGTTGCGGTTCATCGAGACGTTCACCGAGACCGAGTTCACGCGGACGGCCAGGAGCTCGGGGCGCTTGGCCACGCTCTCGACGTGCCGGAGCTGGAGGATCGGCTCGCAGCGCGCGCCCTTGGGGAGGAGCTTGCAGAGCTTCGACGGCGTCGCCGAGGCGACCAGGGCGTCGATGTCCGCAGCCAGGATTCCGGCCTTTTTCAGCTCCTCGGGCGACGGAGCGCGGGCGCCGGTGGTGGCACGGAAGCGCTCGATCACCGAACCCTTGGGAGCGCGGGCGCGCAGCTTGGCGGCCTTGCCGAGCGTGACGAGCTCGGAGACCTGAGCCTGCGTGGAGGCGAATTTGCCGGTGAGCTCGGCGAGGCTCTGCGGCGAGGAGGTCACCGTGGCGTTGCCGGAGTTGGACATCGCCATGAAGGCACCGGTCACGGTCACGGGCCTGAGGCCATTGCGGCCGTCAATGGGAGAGAGCTCGATGAAGACCTGATTGCGGCCGATGAGCATCGGCAGCTCCGCGAAGTCCACGGGGAGCATGATCTCCTGCACGATGGTCCCGCGCTTGGCCTGTACTTCGGTCTCATGGCTCGCGAGGTACTTGTAGCGGGCCAGGATGCTTTTGGTGCTTGAGACGGTTTCGGCGCTGTTTTCGCCAGAAGAAGCGAGCAAAAGGAACTTGAGACGGTAGCGGCCCTCGCCGACCGACTCGTAAGCGGGGCCGGATTGGCCGGCGCCTTGCCGGCGGATCATCGGGTCCAGCCGGAGCTGGTAGGTCCGTTTCACGGTCAGGTTGAGGTCGCGATTGACCTCGAACGATTGGCCGAGGAAGGCGTAGCTGAAATCCTGCAGCTCCAGCCGTGCGCGCTGCGCCTGAGTGACCTTCGGGGTCGGGCCTTTGCGGCAGTCCCAGGAGAAGAGGTTGCCCTGCTGCCAGGGGTTGATCTGAACGGTGAGGGTCCGCGCGATCCCTTCGAATGGAGCCTGAGCGCTCCGGACCTCGATCGTTCGCTCGAGCCATTGCTCGGCCGCGAAGGGGTCGAACTTGACGCCTTCCTGCCAGCTCAGGCAGCCGTCCTGGTCTGACACGAGGCTGCTGCCGCGTGACTGACCGAGGCGTACGTCGAAGGGGTGGCCGGCTACCGGTCGATCATCGAGGCGGTTGCGCAGGCAGACGCGGAGCGCGGCGGCGACCTGGTTCGGAATGCCTTCGTTACGGGTCACCGAGAGAACACCTCCGTGTTCGACCGCCCAATCAGCGAAGTAAAAGCCGAAACGGTCGCTGATCGCGCCGCAGACGGGCGCGCGATCACTCGCTTCGGAAGGAGGCACGGCGTTCGTGACGCCGAGGAGTTCGGCAAACGGCGTCTCGAGCGGGGTCAGCTCCACGCTGCCATTGAAGTGCAGGGAGGCGAGCTTGCCGCTGCCTTCGAAGGACGAAAGCCCCGCGGCGTCAACCGGTTCGAGGCGCAGGACGGCTTCGAGGGTGGAGGTCTTGGCCGGGGCTCGCGAGAACGACAGCGTTCCGCGCAGGGTCAGCTCGCCGTCGCTCATCGCGACTTCGTTTTCGATCGAGGAGAGCGGCAGGAGGGAGCCGGACGCGGTCTTCTCGATGATCGCGAAGCTGACCTTGAAGCGGCCCAGGCGGACGGCCTCGCGGATCGGACTGCCGTCGAGTGACTGGCGAAGATATTCGGGCGAGAGGCGGAGCAAGAGGTCGAGCTCGGAGCCTTCGTCGGTGGCGCGGTCACTGAGGAGCTGGACCCGCAAGCCCGTGAGCGTCAGCTTGGCGGCGTCCGGGCCGACCAGTGACAGGGCCGAGCTGGAGACGCGAGCGGGGCTCGCTCCGTACCGGAGGTCGATGACGCTCGAGCGGTCCCGCCGCCACGGATTGACGGCGATCCGGAGCTTCTCGGTTCCGCGGTGAGGCGAACTCGCCTCGAGCCCACGCTCGAGGGTGATGAAGCTCTCGGGAGCGAGATGATTGTACGGGACGGTCTCCTTCCAGCGAAGGCAGCCGTTATCGTCGGTGGTCGCACTTACTTCGGCGCCGCTGATCCTGAAGCTTTGGAACGGAACGGGCTTGAGATAGCCGACGTCACGCACACAGGCCTCGAGCCAGATCGTGGTCTCGCGAGCGTAATCATCCGAAGGATTCACGAGGCGCTGTTCGATTTCACTCGGGCCGACGGCGCTCACGCTGAAGGTGCTCGCATCCAGGGCCCCTTCGGGCGCCGGCGCGCAGGCGGAGAGGATCAGCAGGGCGAGACTCAGGTATCGGATGGAATCAGAGTGAGTCATACGATTTCCTCAGGTTCAGGGAAAAGCCGGTGAAGCGGGCCTGGAAAGGGCTCGCCTCGATCACCTCGGCGCGGACCAGGCGTGCCTCGACAGCCAGCGAGCTTTTCGGGAGGGAGGCTTCGATGCCGAAGGCGAAGCCGCGCCGGTTGTTGTGCGCCAGGGCCGCGCTGTTGTAGGCGCCCGGCGTCGAGTCCGACTCGTTGCGGAAAAGCTCGAAGCGGGGCGTCAGCTTGAGCTTCGGGCCGGCGCTGAGGGAAGTTTCGGCGAAAAAGAGGAAGCCTTGATTCCGCGTCGAGGGCGCCCGGAAGTTCACGACGAGGTTGCCGCCGGTGGCGAGCGTGAGGCCGGGGGCGCCGCGCAGCTCGAGGCGGGCTCCCGCGAGCAGCCCTTCGTAGCCGTAGATGAAACGGGAGGGGTTCGGCGAGACCGTGTTGCCGCGGAAAAGCGCGTCTTGAGCCGTTGCCGAGGCGAGCCCGTGGAAGGCGAAATGGCCGACGCTGGCTTCAGTCATCCAGGAATCGTGATGCACGCCGGCGGAGAGCCGCTCGAAGTCATAGAAGGGGGTGCCCTGGGTACTGGTCGCGGCGCCACTGCTCGCGGAAGGGATGGCCTGTTCGGCGAGGAGCGCCAGGCGCAAAGACGAGCCAGCGGGCTCCCAGCTCCACTGCTGAGTCGCGGCCGGGAAGGTGATTTTCGAGAAGAGCAGGGGAGCGTCGTGAAAGGCCTGGTTGATCGCGCCGACCCGGAGGCTCGCGCCGGAGATGGGGGCCCAGCCCGCCGAGGCTTCGATGAGGCTCAGGCCGCGGGCCGGAGCGTATTCGTTCTGGAAGAGCGCTTCAGAAGAGCCTGTTTCCGCATAGAGTGAGGCGGCGATGCGCGCGTCGAGGTTCTCCTCGAGTTGATATTTCAGTGAGCCTTCGAGGGAGAAGCCGCTGAGACGGGTTCGCTTGTTGAGCTCGTCGATGGTTTGCGCCTTGAGCGAGGTGGTGGCGCGGAGCTCGGGGGCTTCGGACCCGAGCGCCAACGAGGAAGTCGCGGCACGAGCCGGGTTTGCCGGCGGAAGGGTCGCCACTAAGGCTGCAGTTGCTGTGATTTTCCAACTCTTCGCTTTCATTTTTACATCCACTTTCGCATCCACGTGAGTCACTTGAGCAGCAGCTTCGAGTTCCTGAGACTCCTCAGGGCGTTAGTAAAATACCGTAAATAGCCTGGTGTGTCACGATAAATCTGACTATTTTGATAAGGTATTAAAAGTACCTAATTTCACTTGTCCTTCTGGCTCCCCCTGGAGGAAATTACGGTCATGAAGCTCAAGGATAAGGTCGTGCTCATTACCGGCGCCTCCTCGGGAATCGGGGAGGCTTTGGCCCGCGAGCTATCGTCGGCGGGCGCGGCCGTTGCCCTGGCGGCCCGTCGCGAGGATCGTCTGGCCGCTCTCGTGGCCGAACTTCGTACGAAGGGCGGGCGTGCCATCGCTCTTGCCTGCGATGTGACACGCGATGGGGACCTTGAGGGGGCGGTCGCCCGCACGCTTGGGGAGTTCGGGCGGCTCGACATCGCCATCGCGAATGCCGGCTTCGGAGTCGCCGCAAACGTCGAGGCGCTTTCGCTCGAGGACTTCCGCCGGCAGTTCGAGACGAATGTCTTCGGAGTCCTTCGCACGCTCTATGCGTCCGTGGCGGAGCTCAAGAAAACCCGCGGTCAGTTCGTCATCATGGGAAGCGTTGCCTCGTACGTGTCGCTCGGGGGCGCCGCTCCTTATGCGATGAGCAAGTTCGCGGTTCGCGCGCTGGCTGAATCCTTGTGCGCAGAGCTCGCGCCTGCGGGCGTGGCGGTGACCCTGCTTTCCCCTGGCTTCATCGCGAGCGAAATCCGCCGGATCGACAACCAGGGAAAGCTGCGCGAGCACGCGACCGATCCGGTGCTGCCCTGGCTGGTGATGCCCGCATCCGTCGCCGCTCGAAAGATGACCGGCGCGATCGTCGCGCGGCGCCGAGAAGCGATCATCACCTTCCACGGGAAGGTCTTTGTGTGGGTGCAGAGGTTTTTCCCCTGGGCCTTCCGGCTCGTGCAGTCGCTCGGGCTAAGCTCAAGGCAGGAGCCGCAGGGGCCGCTTTCGCCAGAGTCCTGAAGCACTGTCAAAGACCTGGACAGTCCGGGCCGCCTGGGAGCGGTCCGGGACAACGGCGCGCATTGGACCGGCTATTGCTTCTCCTGGGTGTACGGAGAATCCATGCGCAAACCGAAGGACTTGCTGCTTTCGATCCTGCTTCTTTCGCTTTCCGGCTGCGGCGCAGAGCACGTTGCCCTCAACCGACCCCCGAAGAGCGTCACGGTACAAGGCTTGAGCGCTGCCGTCGCCTACGGCGACGATGCACGGGTTATCTCCTGCGATTCCGCGCGTTCTTTCGCCAATGGCGTCCAGGACGCCTCCGGGGTTCTCCAGTCCTGTATCGATTCGGCGCCTGAAGGCGCCATCCTCGGGCTGCCAGCCGGGCGCTACCGGATCGCCAAAGGCATCGATCTTTCGAGACGGCTGCTCCTGGCGACCGAAAATCTCGATCGCGCTGCCCCCAGGTGCGCCGCCGACGGAGACTCCCGCTGCGCGGAGCTCTTCGCGGATCCTTCCCTCTATGTCGTGGGCGGCCTCGTTCGCATGACCGCGGCCGGCGCGGGTATCGATCACCTGATCATCAACGGCAACCGCATCGAGCGTGGTGGCACCGAGGCCCAGAAGGCCTGTCAGTCTTCCAATACCAGCTATGGGTTCAATATGCGGCTTATGTGCGCCGATTGCTCGTTTACCAACAGCGTCTCGAAGCTCGCCCTTTGCGGAACGGGCCTCGAGGTCGCGGGATTGCAGCCCCGGCTCCTGATCGAGCGAAACACCTTCGCCTACAACGGTCGCCATGAAGTCCGGATGCTTTGGGCCGATGGCCTGACGGTGCATGAGTCGGAGGAATCCGTAATTTCGGAAAATGACCTGGTCGACAACACCGATGTCGACCTCATCTTCGGTGGTTGCCAGAACTGTCGGATTCAGCGCAACCGGATCACGCACTCGGAGGACTACGCTTCTTCGAGCTTCGCGGCGTTTCACCTTCAAAGCTGGCCCGGCGGAACAAGCGGAAATTATACCGGCTCGGATGTTTCCGGCAATGAGGTGGATTGCGGCCCTCGCCGGCGCTGCGGTTTCGGCCTGTTCCTGGGGGGCGACCCCTGGTATTCCGCCAAGGTTTACGGCGGGTCGGTGCATGGCAATCGCGTCCGCAACGCTCAGCAAGGCGTAATCGTGGATCGGACCACGGGGTCCGTCGAGTTCTACGATAATTTCTCGGAGAATTCCGGCGGTGGAACCCGCGCTTCCTGTGGTTTCCGCGCGACGTCGGACTATTCCATTTCGCCGGAATCGGTCCTGGATCGCTCGAAGGACTCTGTTCCCACCGAGGCTTACGTCCGCGGAAACTGGGATGGCTGCATCCCCAACTTCGAGGAATATGTGGCACCTGCACCGGTCCCGGAGTCCTCGACCTTCGCCGGGCAGGTGCGACGGGCTTATGGCGAGATTCTCCTGCGCGAGGTCGATCCGTCAGGGCTTGAGACCTGGACACGCTTTCTTCAGCAAGGAGGGTCCTATGGGAGCCTCGTCGCGCAGCTCTCGCGAAGCGGGGAAGGTCGCCACGTTCTAGTGCGGCAGGCTTATCGCGAGGTCCTCGGCCGGGAGGCGGATCCCTCGGGTCTTGCCGCTCATGTCTCGTATCTCGAGCGGGGCGCGACGCTGAACCAGCTTTATTCACTCCTGGCCCAGAGCCCGGAAGGGAAGCTGCGCAATGCGGACCCTTTCCTCGCCGCGATCCGCGGTTTCTATCACACCGTCCTCGGGCGTGAGCCCGAAGCCGAAGGGCTGGCTTTTCACCTTCGGGACGCGCGCAACGGCGTTTCGCTCAATGCGATCTTCATGAGCTTCGCTGAGAGTCCCGAAGCGCTCGCGCGGAATTTCTGAGCGGCATCCCGTCCGAACCGGTCTGTCGCCCTCCTGGCGGGTGTTCAGGTCGTAGACAGGGATCGTCCATTTCCAGGTCGGCGTTGGCTTCATAACCCTTGGAAAAGACGGGAAACCCTTCTGGCTTGGATTGGCGCTGGTTTTGGCATGAAGCGTGAAATCACCAGAAGTAAGGGCAGGATCGCCCAAGAACGCTTTATCGAGAGAGAGAGCTGATTATGACGAGTCTGAAGAGCAAGAAAAGTTTGAAAATGGCCACCCTCTCAGCGGCGCTTTTACTGGCGCTCGTGAGCGTGGGCTGCGGCCGAGCGGATTCGGAAGGCGGAATCCCCGCGACTCAGGTGGGCAATATCCCCGGTGGCTCCACGACGGCAAACAATTGTGCCGCCGGCACCTACAATATCGGTGGCGCTCCCGGCTCTCAGTGCTTCTGGGCACCGAGCTTCGAGCAGGCCTGCCAGAGCTGGGGCGGGACTATCGTACCGATCAATGGCGCCCAGCACTGCAAGTTCAACATCACCCTGAGCGCGGGTTTCGGCGGGACGACCGCCAGCTTCACCGTCCTTACGCCGGGCGCCCCGGCCTCGGGCTACAACACCGGCTTCCGCGTTCGGCGCGGCGATCGCCTGACCTACTCCGGAACGGGAACCTGGGGTCGCTACGAGCTGGACCGCAACTGTCTGCTCGATTCCGACTGGTTTGACCTCTGTACCTATTCCACGGACACCCACAGCTGCTCCCAGTACCCGATCGATGGCAGCGGCGCGCCGCTGAACCTGGGACAGGCCGCGGGCCTCATGGGCTCGGATGGCGTGGAAGTTTTCTTCCTCGGGCGTGAGCTCCCGGCCAGCGCTCCGAAGATCATCAACAACGATGGCATGCTCCGGATCGGCTTCAACGCGCCGACCAGTTATAACCTCTGCGCCAAGGCGGACGTCGATTTCACGATCACCCGCTGCGAAGATGCGCAGGGTCGAAGCTATCAATGCCCTTAAGAATGGGTTAGGGTCGGGGCCGCGAGGCCCTGACCATGAGACGCAGACGTTCCTATCCCTCCCGTTCCCCGCAGCATCGCCACGACGCGCCCAAGGCGCGCGGGCGAACCGCGATACCGCACAAGCTCAAAGCCTCGGTGGACAAGAACCACAAGGGCTTCGCGTTCCTCGTCTTCGAGAACAAGAAGCGGGAGGACGTGTTCGTCAGTCCTCGCGACGCGCAGGCCCTGTTTCACGGTGATCGCGTAGAGGTCACCTTCGGCCCGAGGGGTCAGCTCACGGACGTACGCGTACTGGAGCATCGATTTCGTGAACTGGTAGGCCGGTATAGCCCGCACCCGGTCGGCGGAGCCAAGGGCGGCTGGGTCGTGTACGAGCGCAAGCGTTCGCGCGAGGAGGTTTACGTCCCCAAGGGCGCGCCCGCGGCCAAGGCCGGCGATTGGGTCCGCGCACGCCTCCATTTCCATGAAAAAGGCCCGCTGCCGGTGACGGCCGAGGTGCTGGACGTCTATGGTGCAACGCTCCCCGCCTCGGCGGATGTGGGCATGATGGCCGCGGAGTTCAATCTGGTGGAAGAGCATTCTGCCGGTGCCATTCGCGAGGCGCAGCGGATGAAGCTCGAGATTCCGGGTCGGGATCTCGAGGGAAGAGAGGATCTGCGGAAGATCCCCTTCATCACGATCGACGGCGAGACGGCGCGCGATTTCGATGACGCGGTCCACGTCGAGCGCCGCAAATCCGGGCATGTGCTCTGGGTCGCCATCGCGGATGTCAGCCATTATGTCACCGAGGGCAGCGACCTGGACCAGGAGGCCCGCTCCCGGGGGACGAGCGTTTACTTTCCGGAGCGCGCTTTTCACATGCTTCCGCGGGCGCTGTCGGAGAACCTCTGCTCGCTCAGGCCGAACGAGCCGCGGCTTGCGATGGTGGCGCGGATGGAGTTCGGCTTCGCGGGCAAGCGGACCCGCGTGGAGCTGATGGAGGCCGTGATCGAGAGCCGGCGTCGCGCGACGTACGAGCAGATCCAGGCGGAGCGTGAGCGCAACGGCCGCGATCGGGACTGGGAGTATGCCCCGCACTTCGAGCTTTACCGCCAGCTGCGTCGCGCCCGATCCGAGCGCGGTTCGATCGACTTTGACCTGCCCGAGGCCGACGTTCGGGTCGAGGCCGAAGGCGAGGTCCTCTCGATCACCAAGCGCGGGCGTCTCGATTCGCACCGCCTGATCGAGGAGTTCATGATCGCCGCCAACGAGGCGGTGACCGACTGGATGATGGCGCGTCGCTGGCCCTTCGTGTACCGCACGCACGAGGAGCCCGCCGAGGAGAAGCTGGCGGCGTTTCAGCAGCTGGCGGAGAACGCGGGGATCCGCTTCCGGCTCGATCGGGCGGCGTCCCCCAAGGTGCTGGCCGAGATCGTCCGCCGGCTCGAAGGTCATCCGGCCCAGGCGCTCCTGAACGTGGCGCTCCTGCGGTCGATGAAGCAGGCTGTTTACAGCGCCACTCACGGCAGCCACTTCGGCCTGGCTTCGGCGGGCTACACTCATTTCACCAGTCCCATCCGGCGCTATCCGGATCTCATCGTTCATCGCCTGCTGCGGCGGGCGCTGCGCACGGAGCGGGGCGCGGAGCAAAAGCTCAAGCCCACGGCCCGTGAGCGCCTGGAGAACGAGCTGGCTGAGGTATGCGATCACTGCGGCTATCGTGAGCGCCTGGCCTCGGACGCCGAGCGCGAGTCGGTCCGGCTCAAGCAGGTGCGGGCGATGGTTCCGCAGCTCGGCAATGAGTTCGAGGCGCGGGTCGTCGGAATGATCGAGGCGGGTCTTTTCGTCGAAATCGCCGATCCCTTTGTCGAGGGGATGGTCTCGCGCGAATCGATGACGGATGATTTCTACCAGTTCAACGAGGAACGGATGATCTTCCACGGTCGGCGCAAGAAGAGGACCTTCCGCATCGGCGACCCGGTGCGCGTCCGGGCACTCCGGGCCGACGTGGACCGGCGCCAGATCGACTTCGGTCTCGTCGAGGGCTAGGCAATTTTCGCCGCGTTGACGGACCGGGCGGGGACTGCGATCCTGAAAGACGATGCAACTGCTCCGCACCGGCAGACAGCTCGGTCAGGCGGTGAAGAACGTCCAGCGTCTCAAGCAGATCCTGGGCGTCCTGGCCAGGCACGGGTTCGCCGACATCGTTGATCGCATGAGCCTCGGGAAGTTCCTTCCCGGGCGTCTCGCCGCGTTCGCCGAGGCGCAGGCGGACAAGACGGTTCCCGAGCGGCTGCGTGAATCCTTTGAGGAGCTGGGTCCGACCTTCGTCAAGCTGGGCCAGCTCATCTCGACCCGTCCGGATATTTTTCCCGAGGCGTACATCGACGAGTTCGTCAAGCTGCAGGACAACGTGCAGCTGCTGCCCTTCAGCGCGGTGAAGGCCGTGGTCGAGCGTGAGCTCGGCCGCAAGCTCGAAGAGGCTTACGCCAGCTTCAGTGAGGCGCCGCTCGCGGCGGCGAGCATCGGTCAGGTGCATGAGGCGGTCCTGCTCACCGGAGAGAAGGTCGTCGTCAAGGTGCAGCGCCCGGAGATCGAGCGGATCATCGATACCGACGTTTCGCTCCTGGCCTTCCTCGCGTCGCTGCTTGAGAAGTACATCCCTGAAACGCGCGTCGTCGGTCCCCGGACGATCGTCGACGAGTTTTTCAGAACCTTGTCCTATGAGCTCGACTTCGTCGTCGAGGCCAACAACATGGGCAAGATGGCCGAGAACATGAAGTCCTTCCCGGAGATCGTGATTCCGCGGGTTTTCAAGGCGCTCAGCACGCACCGCGTGCTCACCCTGGAGCGGCTCGAGGGCATCCGGGTCAATGACCTCAAGGCCATGGACGCCGCGGGAATCGACCGCAAGCACATCGTCGATGTGGGAGCCCGGGCCTTTTTCAAATCCGTGATGGTGGACGGCCTTTTTCACGGTGATCTCCACGGCGGCAACCTGTTCGTCCTGCCCGGCAACCGGCTCGGCATCATCGATTTCGGCATCGTCGGAAGGCTCTCGCAGCGCTCGCGCGACCAGCTCGCCACGATGGTGATGTCGCTCCTCACCGAGGACTACGAGAACCTGTGCTATCAGTATGCGGACCTCGGGGCGGCGGGTCCTTCGATCGACTTCGACGGCTTTCAGCGCGAGGTGCGCAACACGCTCTCGCCCTACATCGGGCTGGCGCTCGGTGAGCTCAATATCGGGCGCATCCTGATCGAGGCGACCAAGATCGCGACGAAGTACAGCATCAAGGTGCCCGGCGACTGGATGATCGTCTTCAAGGCGATCCTGACGCTAGAGGGCATGGGCCGGACGCTGGACCCGAACTTCGACATGATCTCGGCGGGGGAGGAGCTTGTTCGGGAGCTCGTCAAGGAGCAGTACTCGCCGCAGCGCCTGACCAAGGAGCTGATGTGGGTCAGTAAGGATCTCGCGGCCCTCCTGCAGGTGCTGCCGCGGCAGCTAC
>JAMPXZ010000040.1 GCA_023700925.1 Oligoflexia bacterium
GGCTTCACCGGCGCCACGGGCGAGACCGGTGCGCAGGGCGCGCAAGGATTCACGGGCGCTACGGGCGAGACCGGTGCACAAGGCGCGCAAGGCGTGACCGGTGCTACCGGTGAAACCGGTGCACAAGGTGCGCAAGGTTTCACGGGCGCTACGGGTGAGACCGGTGCACAAGGCGCGCAAGGATTCACCGGCGCCACGGGCGAAACCGGCGCGCAGGGTGCGCAAGGCTTCACTGGCGCTACGGGCGAGACCGGCGTTCAAGGCGCGCAAGGCTTCACGGGCGCCACGGGCGAAACCGGTGCGCAGGGTGCGCAAGGCTTCACTGGCGCTACGGGTGAGACCGGTGCACAAGGCGCGCAAGGATTCACCGGCGCCACTGGCGAAACCGGCGCGCAGGGCGCGCAAGGCTTCACTGGCGCCACGGGTGAGACCGGAGCACAAGGCACGCAAGGATTCACGGGCGCCACGGGCGAGACCGGTGCGCAGGGCGCGCAAGGCTTCACCGGCGCCACGGGCGAAACCGGTGCTCAGGGCGCGCAAGGCGTGACCGGTGCTACCGGCGAAACGGGTGCGCAGGGCGCGCAAGGCCTCACTGGCGCCACAGGCGAAACCGGGGCTCAAGGTGCGCAAGGCTTCACCGGCGCCACGGGCGAAACCGGCGCGCAGGGTGCGCAAGGTTTCACTGGAGCTACGGGCGAGACCGGCGCTCAAGGTGCACAAGGTTTCACTGGAGCTACGGGCGAGACCGGTGCACAAGGCGCGCAAGGATTCACCGGTGCCACTGGCGAAACCGGCGCTCAGGGCGCGCAAGGCGTGACCGGTGCTACCGGTGAAACCGGCGCTCAGGGCGCGCAAGGATTCACCGGTGCCACTGGCGAAACCGGCGCTCAGGGTGCGCAAGGCGTGACCGGTGCTACCGGTGAAACCGGCGCTCAGGGCGCGCAAGGATTCACGGGCGCCACGGGCGAAACCGGCGCGCAGGGTGCGCAAGGATTCACGGGCGCTACGGGCGAGACCGGCGCACAAGGCGCGCAAGGGTTCACGGGCGCCACGGGTGCTACCGGTGCCGATGGCGCGCAAGGCCTTACCGGCGCTACGGGTGCAACCGGCGCTCAAGGTACACAAGGCGCGACCGGTGCTACCGGCGAAACCGGCGCACAGGGTGCGCAAGGCGCGACCGGCGCCAGCCCGTGGGAGCTTTCCGGTTCAGATACCTATTACGTAGCTGGAAACGTCGGCATCGCCACGTCGGGCCCAACCGCCACCCTGGATGTGGCGGGTGACATCAAGGCCCAAAACCTATCTGTGAACAACCCAAGCGTCAGCGACTCGACGGAGGTCCTCAGTGTATCTGGAACAACAGATCTTTCGAATTCGACAGTCGTAGGTTCAAGATTCTCTCTTCTGTCTTCGCCGTCGATGTCGGGTTTCTCCGGTAGCCACGAGTCACTTAAATCGGTGGGATATTATAGCTCAAGTAACAACCACAACGGCTCCGTAAAAGGCATCGTTGGAAACATCTCTAAATCAGGAACGGGAACTCTGACTTCAGCATATGGCCTATACACCTCCATTACAGGTAGCGGTGGCGCCATCACCAATAGCTATGGCGTGTATGTCGGTACTATTTCTGGAACCAACAAATATGCTGTCTATACTTCTGATTCCACGGCAAACTCCTACTTTGCCGGCAACGTCGGCATCGGCGTAACATCCCCCGCTCGCAAGCTTCATATCGCAGGCCCGATGCGCCTCAGTGCCGCAGCGTTGCCAGGCTCTCCCGCAGTCGGCGATGTTGCCATCGACTCGGCTGACGCCAACAAGCTGAAGTGGTACGACGGCAGCGCCTGGCAAAACGCGGGCGCCTTTGGACCGACCGGCGCGACCGGCGCTGATGGCGCGCAAGGCTTCACTGGCGCTACGGGCGAGACCGGTGCCCAAGGTGCGCAAGGCTTCACCGGCGCTACGGGCGAGACCGGTGCCCAAGGTGCGCAAGGCGTGACTGGCGCCACCGGCGAAACCGGCGCGCAAGGCGTGACCGGCGCCACGGGCGCGACAGGCGCAAGCCCCTTTAACTTGAGCGGAAGCGATGCTTACTACACCGCTGGCTATGTGGGAATTGGCACGTCCGCCCCAAATTCCAATCTGGAAGTCGACGGCACCGTCGCCTTTGGCCCAGCCGTGAGCTCGAACCGCTCATATGCGAACAATAGCGGCTTCGGAATCGGAGTATCCCCGTCCTCGGCGGCGCAGTTTGAGCAGGTGCGAAGCGCCAGCAACCTGAACGGATCCTACTCGATGCATCTGAGCACGGCGACCATCAACCCTTCTTCTGCCACGACCACTGCCTTTTTCGGATCGAATCAGAACATGGCTTTCCAGGGAAGCCAGAACTCGCCATCCGCTTCTCTGACTGGATTCAAGGCGAATATCCATAATCAATTCGCAACAAAATCTCTCGGCTCTCTGTCGGGCGTTGACGCCGTTGTTTCACAGAAATCATCGTACGCAACGGCCCCGATCACCAATCTCTACGGAGTCAAGAGCACGGCGCAAAACACCTCGTCCTCGACTGTCACCTCTGCATACGGCATCTATTCAACAGTGACGGCGTCGACCCCTGCCAACAACACCTCGGCATATGGCGTCTATGTCGGCTCGGTTCAAGGCGCTTCACCCTACTCGCTCTATGCATCGGACTCGACGGCCCCCTCTTATTTCGCCGGAAACGTCGGCATCGGCGCTACGAGCTCCGGTGCGCGACTTGAGGTAACAGGCTCATCGGGTTCCACCCTCAAGATCGTAGACGGCAATCAAGGCGCTGGGAAAATCCTCACCTCGGACGCAAACGGAATCGCGTCCTGGGCGACGCCTTCTTCCTTCGTGGGCTCTACCGGCGCGACGGGCGCCACGGGTGAGACTGGTTCGCAGGGCGCTACCGGGGCTACGGGCGAAACTGGCGCGCAAGGCGTGACTGGCGCCACGGGCGCTACTGGTGCTGATGGCGCGCAAGGATTCACCGGCGCTACGGGTGCGACCGGCGCTGATGGCGCGCAAGGCGTGACCGGCGCTACAGGCGCCACCGGCGCAAGCCCTTGGAGCCTCACCGGCTCAGACACCTATTATACCGCCGGCAAGGTCGGGATCGGCACCAGCGCCCCTGGCGCGACTCTCGATGTGAACGGGAACATCAACCTGGCAACAACCTCATCGTCTGCGGCCGGAGTCATCGCGATCGGCACAAACCCTGTGCTCCACACCTACGGCACGAACAACCTCTTCTTAGGCGGCGCCGGAAACTTCACCCTGAGCACTTCGAACAATATCGGGATCGGCCCGTCCGCTCTGAGTTCCCTGGGGGCGAATGGGAGCGGGAATGTCGCCATCGGCTTCCAAAGCATGCTGACTTCAGCCGCCAACGGCCTCAATACGGCCATCGGCTATCGCGCGATGAAGACGAATGGCTCCGGATATTACAACACCGCCGTGGGCGCCGATGCCATGATGGCGACCCTAGGCTCCACCTTGGGCAGGAGCACCGCGGTGGGATACAAGGCCTTGGGAGACACCAGCAGTTCGAGCAACAACACCGCGGTGGGTTCGGAGGCCTTGAGATACACCACGGGCGGCAGCAACACGGCGATCGGCAACCTTGCCGGGGTGACTTCGACCGTCGGGAACGAAAACAAGTCAGGCGCGCAAAACACCTATCTGGGAGCGGACTCGGGTCCAGGGACCGCCACTCAGCTCAGCAACACCACGGCGATCGGCTACGGCGCCAGGGTCACGGCATCAAACCAGGTCGTCATCGGAAATACCTCCGTGACTCAGACACTGCTCAACGGAAGCGTTGGGATCGGCACGACGAATCCCGGAACCACGCTTCAAGTCGCAGGGGTCATCTCTCCGTCGGCAGACAACACGCATGACCTGGGAACTTCTTCACTGAGATTCAAGGACATCTACGCAGCGAATAACGTTATTCAAACCTCGGACGCTCGACTTAAGACTGACGTAAAGGACTCCGATCTCGGACTCGATTTCATCAACGACCTGCGCCCTGTTTCCTACTACTGGAAAGAAGGCGATCCGAGGTTGCATTACGGTCTTATCGCTCAGGAAGCCGAAGTAGCCGTCAGCAAGGCGAAGAGATCTGCTGCTCGGGAAAACGAAGTCAAGAACGTCATCGTCACGCATGACGACGAAACCGACCGCTACGGTGTTCGTTACACCGAACTCATCGCTCCGATCGTCAAGGCGATCCAAGAGCTTTACAGCCGCTTTACGAGCCACGATAGCCGTCTCACCGCTCTTGAAGCAAAAGACGCCCATAAAGACCGCTCTATCGCCTCCAAAGCCGAAAAGACCGAAGTGGAAGCCTTGAAATCCGAAAATCGAGTACTGAGACAGGAAAACGCAGAAATGAAAGCCCGACTTGATCGGATCGAAAAGATGCTCAATTCAAAGTGAGGCTGCAAGCGCAATCCGCTACGTCAACCCGTAACTTACTCGACCTCGAGCCATGTACGCAGAGCTCCTGCTACCACTTAGTGAAGAGTCGCGCAGTTCCCCACCTCTTCCAGCGTCCGCTTGTCGATTACCACGACCACCGCGTTGTGAGAGTCGTCGCAAGCGATCTCGCGAGCATTCTCCAGAACGAATGCATCGAGGATCTCGCGAAGCTTTGCTGGCGAATTCGTCTCTGGCGGCAGCACCTGCACGAGCGACATCTTCGGGCGCACGGTCTGGCCTTCCTCGTCGAGGATCGCCATCACGCCCGCCCAGGCGAAACCGTCATTGATGACGGTTTTTTCGTAGATCCGAAACTGCTCCGCTCCGATGCGCATGAACTCGCGATGCGAAGAGCTCTCCTCGAGAAAGCGCAGCTCCACGGGCCGCTCGAGCCCGCCAAGCCTCACCTGCCCTTGAAGCGTGGCCCAGCCTTCTTCTGAAAAAGAAACGGCGGGCAGCGCCCACGCGAGAGAGCTCAGGCAAATGATATTCAACAGGAGGCGCGTGAAAAGGTTCATTCTTCAGGCGTATGCCCGTCCCCGCTGCCCGTCAACAAAAGCCTCAAGCGTCATTTGACTTTCGACGCCTCAAAAAGCTAACATTCAGAAATGGCGCAATTCACTCAGGTACCCTCGCTCATCGCTCCCCTCGATGAGCAGCTTCGTGGAATTCGCGCAATTCTCAAGAGCATCAAGGACCCGGAGATTTCCGGCGCGCTCCTCACGGGCAGCTGCTCCACCGGCAAGGCGACCTATCGAAGCGACATCGATATTCTTGTGCTCCTGGCGGAGGGACCACTCAATTACGCACGAACGCGATCGGTTCGTGACCGGCTGGAGGCGACTTTCAAGGATGCCGGCAGGCTTGAGCTTCTCGAAAAGCCCCTGGAAGTCCAGTTCACTGTCGTTCTGGAGTCGGTGTTCGCCACGCGCGAGCCCGCGATGAGGGCCGCGCTTCGCTCGGCGCATCTCCTCTCCGACGCGGCGGGAATCCAGCAGAAACTGAAAAAGCTCCAGAAGGAGGCGGCATGACCAACGAGAAGCTCGCGCGGGACTATCGCCTGCGCGCACGCGGCAGGAGAAAGGCTTTGGCCGCGCTGTTTGCCGAGGGCCTCTATGCCGACGTGGTACGGGAATGCCAGGAAGCCTGCGAGCTCGCGCTGAAAAGCCTGATTCGGGATGCCGGCCACGCCGTTCCGATGACCCACGATGTTTCGGCGAAGCTGCAGGAAATCCGCAACGACCTTCCTGCTCCAGTCCAAGCCAAACTGCAACGCATCTGCGAAATCTCCAAAAGCTTGCGCCGCGATCGGGAGCTTGCCTTCTACGGCAGTGAGGACGTCACCCCTTCGGACTTTTACGAGGAATCGCATGCTCGCCAGGCCCTGAGCGAGCTCGATGAGGTTCTCGCTATTCTTCCCGCTGACTAGCCGGCCTACTGAAACCTACGACGCACGCCTTTCGTGCCACTCCGCGAGCCGCGCCCGAAGATCCGTAACCACCCGCGCGAAAGCTTCCTCCGGCGTCGACGCGACCGCATCCGCCAGAAACGGTCCGTCATTGGAGTAAAGATCCACGCGCGCCACGAACCCCTGCGGCCCCTGCTCGATGCTTCCCAGACAGGAAGTATCCGCGGGCGCTCCGCTGAGCAGCTCCGCCAGGGCCCGACTGGCCTCCGCTTCGAAATTCGCGCTGGGCTGAAAGCCCCTGAAACTGAAACGATCCAACATCGCCAAAGACATAGCCCATTCCCTTTCGAAGCGAAAGAAGCGGAAGACTGCGCTGGAATGCCGCCCGGAGTTATGAGAAGAGCATCCCTACTCAGGAAGCGTTGAAATTCCTGCTGTTTTTCGCACTCTTAATCGACTCTTTTCTTCGGTTTATGAAAATTAAACGAATCATCACCTTCGCTACCGCCTTTTTTATCCCTCCGATCATACTCGGCGTGCTCCTGACGTTTTCGACGCTTTCGACGCTGATGCTGCACAAGACACCGGCGCCCTTGGAGCTTGCTCCCGAAGAGCTCGAAGCCGCACTCGCTCGGATCCTCCCGCCTCGCGCCCCGGGCAAACCCCGCGCGGCGATCCTCGTGGCGAACGACGGCACGCAGCTCTCGGAGCTTTTCATCGCTTATGAGCTCCTCGCCGAGTCCGGCGCGCTCGAGGTTTTCACGGTCGCTCCCGAGCGCGTGCTCTCGCCCACGACGGGGCCGATCGCGATCTTTCCGCATTACTCCTTCAAGGACGCACCCGCGGCCGAGATCCTGGTTCTCCCCTCAGTGCTCGACCCGGGGAACGCCGCGCTCTCGCAATGGGTGCGCACGCAGGCGCCGCGCGCCAAGGCGATCCTGCTGCTCGGCGAAGGGGCTCGCCTGGCAGCACAGGCAGGACTTCTCAAGGGGGTGAGCGTGACGACTCATTTCGTAGCTGCTCAGGATCTGACCCAGACGCATCCGGATATCCGCTGGCAGCCGCATGAGCGCGTTCTCGAGGACGGACGCTTCATCAGCTCCGAAGGCCTCGCGGCCTCGATCGACGCGACCCTGGCGCTGCTCACGAAGATCGCCGGCACGCGCGTGGCGCAGACAACCGTCGGGCGGCTCGGTCTTACCGAGAACCCCGAAGCACCGGAGCCCGGAGCCCTCCGCCCGCGCGATTTCGCCCAGCTGCTGCTCCGGGGCGGCTTTGACTGGTCCAAAAAGTACATCGCCGCGCTCGTCACTCCCGGCGTGAGCGAGATCGCTCTCGCGGCGGCGCTGGATACCTTTCCGCGCTCGCATGACGCCTACGCCCTGACCGTCGCGCCCGTGCGCGAGCCCATCGCAAGCCGCCATGGGCTGGCGCTCGTCCCGTCAGATTCGACCTTGAGCGCGCCCTATGCGAATCTTCTCATTGTGCCGGCATCGGGCTCGACGACCGCGCCGGAGGCCCCGCTCGATAATCCCGAGCTCAAGCGCTGGATCGCCGACAACAACGTCCTGGTGAAAACGTTCTCGAGGGAGGCACCCGGCCAGGCCTATGCGCGCATGCTCGCCATTGTTTCGGACCTCTATGGAAGGGGCACCGCGGCTTTCGTGGCGAAGATGATTCGCTTGCCGCTCCCCGCGCCTGCCTCGAGCGCCTCGAGTTCGCCGGAGCACGGCCCGGGAGACTGGCCCTGGGAGCTGTGGGTCAAGCCGATCCTCGTCGGGCTCCTCGGCGTCACGCTCGCCGCGTGGCTCGAAGCGAGAATCCGCCGCGTCAAAACCGCGCGCCCGCAAGAATTCATTCAAAATCGTGAAAAACTGGAGTAGAAAAAAACAATGTCCAATAAAAATCTCAACAGCTTCCAGACCGCTTCCACCCTCACCGTCAACGGCAAAACCTATCACTACCACTCGCTGAAGAAATTCGCGGATCAGAAGATCGGGGACCTTTCGAAGCTCCCCTTCTCGCTCAAGATCCTGCTCGAGAACCTCCTGCGCCACGAAGACGGCGTCGCGGTGAAGAAGAAGGACGTCGAAGCGCTCGCCAAATGGAACGCCAAGGCCGAGCCCGACACCGAGATCCAGTTCATGCCGGCGCGCGTGCTGCTGCAGGATTTCACGGGCGTGCCCGCGGTGGCGGACCTCGCCGCGATGCGTGCGGCGATCAAGAAGCTCGGTGGCGACGCCAACCGCATCAATCCGCTTCAGCCCGCGGACCTCGTCATCGACCACTCCGTGCAGGTCGACGCTTACGGCGCCTCGAGCGCTTTCAAGGAGAACGCCCAGCTTGAGTTCGAGCGCAACGAGGAGCGCTACCAGTTTTTGCGCTGGGGCCAGAACGCGTTCCGCAACTTCCGCGTGGTTCCGCCCGATACCGGCATCGTTCATCAGGTGAACCTCGAGTACCTCGCCCATGTCGCGATGACGGGCGAGATGGATGGCAAGACCTGGGTTTACCCTGATACGCTCGTGGGCACCGACTCGCACACCACGATGATCAACGGCCTGGGCTGCCTGGGCTGGGGCGTGGGCGGAATCGAAGCCGAAGCCGCGCTCCTGGGCCAGCCTTCGTCGATGCTGATCCCGCAGGTCGTGGGCTTCAAGCTCAAAGGCAAGCTTGCCGCCGGCACGACGGCGACCGACCTCGTGCTCACCGTCACCCAGATGCTTCGCAAAAAAGGCGTGGTCGGCAAGTTCGTCGAGTTCTTCGGCCCGGGCTTGGCGACGCTGTCGCTCGCGGATCGCGCGACGATCGCCAACATGGCGCCGGAGTACGGCGCCACGGCGGGACTCTTCCCCGTCGATCAGGTCACGACCGACTACATGCGCCTGACCAACCGCGAGGAGAAGGTCGCGCTCATCGAGGCCTACTATAAAGAACAGGGCCTCTGGTACACGGCCAATCAGGCCGAGCCCAGCTACTCCGACACGCTCGAGCTCGAGCTCGGCGCGGTGGAGCCGAGCCTGGCCGGCCCCGCGCGCCCGCAGGATCGCGTGCCGCTCGGCGAGGTGCGCACCTCGATCCGCAAGGCGGTGGCGACCTATATTCAGGACAAGACGAAATCCACGGACAAAGACGCCTTCGCGAAATGGGTGGCGGATGCCACGGCGACGACCGTCGCCCCCGAGCTCGTTCATGCGGCGGAGAAGCCCCCCGCAAGCGACGCGCTGGCGCTGCTCGAGAAAAAAGTCCCCGTCCAGCAGCCCGATGGCTCGGCTTACCATCTCACGCACGGCTCGGTCGTGATCGCCGCGATCACGAGCTGCACGAACACCTCGAATCCCAGTGTCCTGATCGCCGCGGGCCTGCTCGCGAAAAAGGCGGTTCAGCACGGCATCCAGGTCAAGCCCTGGGTCAAGACGTCGCTCGCGCCGGGCTCCAAGGTCGTCACGGACTATCTGTCGGAATCGGGCCTGCTGCCGTACCTCGAGGGCATCCGCTTCCATGTCGTGGGCTATGGCTGCACGACCTGCATCGGCAACTCCGGGCCCCTGCCGGATCATGTCGCGCAGGCCGTCGTTAAAGGCGACCTCGCCGTTGCGTCGGTGCTTTCGGGCAACCGCAACTTCGAAGGTCGCGTCAACCCGCATGTGCGCGCCAACTACCTGGCGTCGCCTCCGCTCGTCGTCGCGTACGCGCTCGCGGGCAACGTCAACATGAACCTCACGAAAGATCCCCTCGGGCATGATCCCTCGGGTCGCCCCGTATTCCTCAAGGACCTCTGGCCTTCGCAGGAAGAGGTCGAGGAGCATGTCCGCAAGTTCGTGACCAACAACCAGTTCAAGAAGAGCTACTCGGACGTCTTTGCCGGCGACAAAAACTGGCAGGGCCTCAAAGTCCCGACGGGCGATCTCTACAAGTGGGAAGCCTCCTCGACCTACATCAAGGAGCCGCCCTTCTTCGAAGGCCTACAGGCGCAGCCCACGCCCGTGGCCGATATCAAGAAGGCGCGCGTGCTCGCGCTCCTGGGCGACTCGATCACGACGGACCACATCTCGCCCGCGGGCTCGTTCAACAAGAGCTCACCCGCCGGCCAGTACCTCCTGGGCCTGGGCGTGAAGCCCGAGGACTTCAACTCCTACGGCGCCCGCCGCGGCAATCACGAGGTCATGGTGCGGGGCACGTTTGCCAACGTCCGCCTCAAGAACCAGCTCGTGCCCGGCGTCGAAGGCGGCGTGACCAAGCACCTGCCCGAAGGCAAGCAGATGTCCATCTACGAAGCCTCGATGAAATACCAGGCCGAAGGGACGCCGCTCGTCGTGATCGCGGGCAAGGAGTACGGCACCGGCTCCTCGCGCGACTGGGCCGCCAAAGGGCCCAAGCTCCTGGGAATCCGGGCGGTGATCGCCGAGAGCTTCGAGCGCATCCATCGCTCGAACCTCGTCGGCATGGGCATTCTCCCGCTGCAGTTCCAGGGCGGGGAAACCGCACAGTCCCTGGGCCTCACCGGCACGGAGACTTACGATATCGAAGGGCTCACGCAGCTCTCGCCCGGCCAGAAGGTCGTCGTGAAGGTGAAAGCCACCGACGGCTCGACCAAGCAGCTCACGACGATCTGCCGCATCGATACGCCCAACGAGATCGAGTACTACAAGAACGGCGGAATTCTCTCGTTCGTGCTGCGGCAGGCGCTGAAACACTAAGAAGAGCTTGTCCAGGCTGACGAAAAGGGCAGGACGCAAGTCCTGCCCTTTTTTCTCGCCCTATTTGCGCCAAATCGCGCCATGGCCTCGCTCCGAATCTTCGATTTCCCTTTTGAAATCAATGCCGATAAAACGAATTCCCCCGCTCTCATGCCTTGAGAAACTCAGTAAACGCCCAGATTTCAAACCGTTCCAACGATCACCCCAAGTCAGTCGCTCCCCGCCCCTGACCTGAGTAAATACGCGTCGTGTCACAAAACTCAATCACTAGGAGAAATCTCATGTTTCAGAAATTCGCGACGGCCCTGATCGGGCTCGCCCTTTGTTTCGGGCTTGGAGCTTCGGCGAGCGCCGATTCGATCCAGAGCCAGACCTATCCCCTGAATCGCGAGGTGCGGGAATACGCGCCGGTCGTCGTTTTTCAGGGTTATCCGCGTTACGTCGAGTCCATGGATGTCAACTGGCTGGGCGCGCGCGGCTCAGCGGTCATGGCCCGGATCTATGCCGATGGCCAGGAGGTCTGGAGCGGGCTGATCCCGGCGTATGATCCGACCTTCCGTGCGACCATTCGCATGGAGGTCTCCGAGATCGAGCTTCGCGTGGATTCGGGTGTGGCCGTGGTCAATTGGGCCAAGGTCTACACCCGCTCCTCCGGCGAGACATCGCGTCCGTGCCGCCGCGAGGCCTGCCGGCCGGATTTCATCGGGAGCCTCCTGGAGGCGGATGATCTGGCCTGGACTCTGGTCCAGGTCATCAATGAGCTGGACGACAGGGTCTCGCCCGAAGCCATCCGATCCCATCTGATCCCGCTCAAAGTCACGGCGGCTGGGGTTTTTACCGTGGCCAAGGGCAACGGCAACCTCAATCAAGGGCTGGTTTTCAAGGCGGTTTATGCGCTAGAAGAGGAGTTCCAGCGCCAGGAAGCCTACCTCCAGGGACTCCTGGAGAGCAATATGACCTTCAATGAGGGCGTCTCGCTGCTCACGATCCGGGAGCGCTACAAGGCGCTCTTTGGGGTCTCTCGCTACGAAAGATAAGCAAAACAGCCCGAGGTTTCACGCGCACCGTGGCCTCGGGCTTCCTATAATCGAGTGTTGACAGCCTTTCTCAGGCGAAGTACAACGCGATGCATTATTTAACCCGATTTGGCGCGATTGGCTCGCGTGTTTTTGGAGTGATTTATGAAGTACCTGGTTTCGGTCCTGATCTTGAGCGCCCTGAGCTTTGAAGCGCACGCGATGGGCAAGAAAGCCGCGGAAGACGGTGAAGCTCTCGTGGGAAACCGCAAGGAGCTCTTCTTTGAAGTCTTGAGAAAGCACAATGCGGCCCCTGCGGCCGAGGCGACGTTTCGCAAAGAGGAAATTCAGGAGGGAAACGAGGGAAGTTATTGCGGCAAATCCTATCCCGACCTTGCTGAATTCGAGAAATACCTTCCACAAAGGAAGCAGGAGGTCTGCCGAGACCTGACCCGCCTGATTCCTCCCGGCTATTCCTGCGAAGATCTCCTTCAAGTGAAAAAGACCGGATCCTGGACCACCTGCGATTGCTTCACAAATCCTTTCTCTTCCTATTACGAAAACACTTCCTGCGACATCACCGCGCACCTGCAGCTCGAAGTCACTCCGACGGCGAAAGCACTGAAGCTTTTTGAGGGCTCCCTTTTCTTCGATCCGGGCTTGAAGGCCATCGATTACAACGTCGCGGCCCTCCAAAACGCGCTTGAGAACCTCAAGCTCCTCCCACGGCAGAAGAAGGCCCTCGAAGGCCTGTGGAACGCGGTCACCAGCCTCAATCTCGCTCTGAAGTCCGAGCAGCAGAAATCCGAGCGCGGCGAGAAGACCAAGCCCGTGAGCCATCGCGACTTCGCCGCGCAGGCGAGCCTGATTGTCTCCTATTATCGCTATCTCAAGGACGATCTGCAGGAACTCGGGCAATACGCCTCATCCTCCAGCGGCGTGGATCGCGGCAACAAGGACGCCATCACCGTCATCGACCAGGCCATTACGAACCTCATCGAGGCCTATGGCCTGGAATCCGATGCCATCGCCAAGCAGGCCGCCGACTACGGCCGCGTCTTCGTCGACCTCATGAACAATCTCTCGCAGTACCTCACCCAGAGCGAGAAACAGACCTACATCCGTCCGCTCATGATCGCGATCGGCGGCAAGGTCATTCCCGCCTCCGAAGCCTACGGCGACGTCGCCGCGCGCGAAGGGGTGCTGGAGTTCGAGGCCCTCTGGGAGAACCCGGCTTTCCAGCAGTTTCTCCAGGACAAGCTTTCGGCCACCGATGAGCGCCTCAACAGCCTGATCCTGAACGTGAGCAACCTCGCGTACAAAATCGGCCTGGCGACCAACGTCGACATCCGCGTGCTCGACGCCCGCGATATCGAGCGTCTCAAGATCACCAAGCCTCGCGGCTGAGATGAGGTCATTGTGGACGTCACCGCGCTCGAGCAACTTGCGCTCGACCTGATTCCCGAGCGGGAGCGGCTCGAGGCGGCCCGAAAGCGCGCTGAGGCCTGCCGCCAGCACGCCTCGGCCGCCAAAGCGCTCACGACGGCGCGCGACTACGCCGAGCTGACCGCGACGCGCGAAAGCGGCGCGGATCTCGCGCGGGCGCGGCTCCTCGAAGCCATCGCGCTTCGGCGGCTGACCCGGCTCGAGGAGGCCCGCGCGAAGTACCGCGAGGCCGAGGCGGCGCTCGAAAGCCTCCCGCTCGAGAAGACGGGTCCGCTTCGCGCGGAACTCCTGCTTGAGCGGGCGATCGAGGCCTTCGTGCGCGAGGACCATCTGGAATCAGCCCGCCTCAATGAGCGCGCGGCGAACGTCGCGCTTGCTACCGGGCATGGGCATGAGGGCGCGCGGGCCCTGCTCAACGCCGCGGTCTCGTGGGATCGAGTGGGTGAGCGCGCCGAGACCGCGCAAGCGCTCGCGCGCGGCCGCGAGACTCTCGCGCGCCTGGCTCGCACCCCTCTGCATACGTCATTCGAGCTTTTTGCCTGGCGCCAGGAGCTGGATCAGGGACCCGTTCCCGCGACCTTTCCAGTCGCTCCCGAGGACGCGACTCAGAGCCAGAAAACGCTTTTCGCCCTTTATGGGCTGGAGCATGCGCTTTATGCCCGGACTCACGCCGAGGCCCAGCGGCTTCGCGAAGCGCTCACGACCCGCGTTCGAGACCTCGGTGAGCGCCAGTTCGACACCGAGATCCGAGCGCTCGAGACCGCTTCGGCGCTGCTTTTTGAGGGAAGGCGCGCTGAAGGACTGCCCTCCCTTTGCGCGCTGCTCGGGGCGCTCTCTCCGCGCGCCAAGGCCTCTCCTGCCTCTTCCTCCTCGCCGGCCGTCCTGCCCGTGCTCGCGGGCGGCTGGCTGCGCTTTTGCCTGCTCCAGGGCAAGTGGAAATCCCTTCAAGAGCTCGCGCGGCTCGCCTGCGAATCCCCGCATCCGGTCACGCGCGCCTGGGGCGCGCGCTCGGAAGGCTGGCTTGCGCTCCGTCAGGGGCAGGTCACCGAAGCTCGCGCCCGCTTCGCGGCCGCGCTAACGCTGGCGCGCGCGCACCACCTGACTCACCTCCACGCCCAGCTTGAAGCCGAGCTCAGCTTCTGTGATGGCCGCGCCTCGGAAGCTCCCGCGGGCCTCACGCCCTGGGAAGCCCGGGCGCTCGAACGCGTGCGCGCGCTTCGGCCAGGCGCGGGAACGCGCTTTCTTCGCGTCGCTCCCGGAGAATCCCGAGCCACGCTCGAGGAAACGGCCGCCCTCGCGGAGCTCGATCGCGAACCGGCGCCCGGGTCCGATTCCCCGCTACTGATCGATGGCGTGCGCCTATGCGTGCGCGAAAAGGGCCTGTCCTCGAACCTCGAGACCAAGCCCGTGCAGAAACGGCTGCTCTTCGCGCTGCTCGCCGCCTATCCGCGGAACGTGAGCAAGGAGGAACTCATCGGGCTGGTCTGGGACGAGGTTTACAATCCGCTGGTGCATGACGCCGTTTTCCACCGCGCGGTGAGCCGCCTCCGCAGACTCACGCCCACGCTGAGCTCGGAGATCGTCTCCGAGGCCGGCGGCCTTCGCTGGAAAGGACATCGCCCTTTCCTGGCGTTCATTCCCGAGCATCAGCGCGACCGGCAGCTGGCGCGCCTTTCGCCCCGTCAGATCCGGATGCTCACGCTTCTGAAATACCAGGGCAAGCTCAGCCGGGGCGAGGTCGTGCGCGCGCTCAAGGTTTCGGAGCGCACCGTGGTGCGGGAGCTCGCGCTTCTCATGGATCGCAAGCTGCTCCTGCGCGCGGGTCAGGGCCCCGCAACCGTTTACTACCCGGCTCACTAGGAGAAAGACCATGTCGCTCGCGAGGATTTTCCAGATTCTGCTCCCGCTCCTGATAGCCGGCCCGGCCGCGGCCGCAACGGCCTGCGACGTCCTGAAGGTTGAATTCCTCTCGGGCGGCCGGGTTTTCGCGGGGAGCGCTTTCGCCGTACGCACCTCCTTGGGAAGCGCGCTCCTGACCGCCGATCATGTGTACCCTGTCGACGCGCATCCCTCCCGGATCCGCCTCACGAGCGGCGGGAACGCCTTGGGGGATGCCACGATCCTCCGGCGAGACTGGTCCTCGGACCTGCTGCTGCTCGCGGTTCGCGATGAGGCGCTCCTCAAAACGCTTCGCCCCTGCCTGAGCGAGCAGGACGGGCCCATCGAACTCGCGCCAGGCACGCGCCTGCGGATGCGCGGCTATTCCACCGAGAGCTTCGTGGAGCTCGAGCGCGAGGCGACTCTCGTGGACGCGCGCGCGCCCGAAATCCGGCTGGCCCGTCCCGTCAGGCTCGTTCAGGTGCTCGGCGTTCCGGAAAAGGGAATGAGCGGCGGGGTGCTCGAGACCCTCTCGGGACGCGCGGCGGGAGTTCTCATCCAGGATTGGGTGAGCGCCAATCATGCGCTCAAGGGCGGCGCCTATGCTTTGCCCGCGGACTTTGTCGTCAAGCGCGCCGCGGAGCTGCTGCGCTTGCGGGAGAGCGTGGAGGCGCCCCTGCCGTTTCTCATCCGGCGTGATGCCGAGGAGCTGGTGGCCGGGGGTTTCCGCTTCCGCACGACCCGTAATCCCTGGTATGGCGAGACCCCGAGGGCCCGGCTCATGATGGGAGGCGGCGGCCATCCGGATGGAATCGGCGGCAACGCCGGCCCCACCGCGATCGAGGTCATCGGGTTGAGCGGCGAGGAGATCGCACCGGAGCTCAGGCCCATGGAAAAGCTCCTGCGCCGGATCCAGACCCAGGGCGGTGTGGAGATGCTCGTATTCCGCACTGCCGACGGTCGCCCTGCGCGCTCGATCCTCGAGCTGGCCCGCGTTCTGCTCGAAGCCGCGGGAGCGCTGCCGAAGCTCGAGTACTCGCTCCATAGCATCGCGCCCGAGCGCCCCGCCCCGGCCAACGAGTCGATCGACTCGCTCCTGGAGGAAGCCGTCGTCGACTGCTACCGGCTCGCTGACCTCAATGCGGAGCTTCGTCCCTTGGCGCAGCTCGCCCAGCGCGCCTTCGAGCGCTGGGTTGCCGAACGCTCGGCCGCAGGCGTCCAGTCCTTCCTCGAGGCGGTGCCCGCCTATGACCCGGCGCTGGACCGCATCCTGGATTTCCAGCCCGGGGCCTGGTCGCGCGTGATCGAGCTTCGGGTGCGACTCCGGAAAATCGCGCGCAAGCTCGCCCTGGGTTAGCTCCGATTTGATTTTCGGCCCCACCCTGTCATACTGGGAAGATGGATCGATTGAAGAAGCTCGAGCTCATCCAGCGTTCGCTGGGGCTGCGCCACAAGCTCAAAGTGCACGAAAGCATGAAGACCCCCGACACCCACGAGGATCTTGCGATCATGATGCTCGCCAAGTGGGAGCTCGAGGACGAGCTGCGCGCGATCGAGGAGATCCTGACCCAGGATCGCGCCGAGAATACCTCGCGCAAGCGCCGCGAGTACGAGAAGAATCACGAGCTCGGCGTTCCCATACCTGAGTCGGCCAAAAAGCCGCGCAAAAAGTAAGTCCGCTCAGCCAAAGCCCCGAGTCGCGGCTTCAACCCTCGAGAGCCCGCTCCACGAGCCGCGGGTGCACCGTCGTGCGCGGCATCTTCTTGCCGAACCACCCGCGCACGTCCAGCTCCAGTCCCGCCCCGTGCATGTAGTTGTAGAGCGCCTTGCGCAGCCCCTCGCCCAGAAGCTCATGATCGCTGGGCGTGGGATCGTCGAAAGCCAGGTCGTTGCGCGCGAAGCGCGCGCGGGGCTCGGGCTTCAGGCGAATGCCGAAGCGTTCCGGTTCGCGCCCGATCGGGCTGTGCGCGGTCGCGGAGAAGCGATGCCAGTAGGCCGACTGCAGGCAGCCCGCGGCAAAGAGCTGCCGCACGCGCTCGAGCGAGTCCAGCGTCTCCTGCTCCGTCTGCGTGGGAAAGCCGTACATCAGATAGGCATGCACCATGATGCCCGCTTCGGTGAAGGCGCGCGTCACGCGCGCGACCTGCTCGACGGTGACGCCCTTTTGCATGAGCTTGAGCAGGCGGTCCGAGGCGACCTCCAGGCCCCCGCTCACCGCGATGCAGCCCGATCGCGCGAGGAGCTTCGCCAGCTCCGGCGTGAAGGTCTTCTCGAAACGGATATTGCCCCACCAGCTGATGGCCACCTTGCGCGCGAGGAGCCGCTCGGCGAGCGCCCGCAGCATCGCCGGGGGCGCGGCCTCGTCCACGAAATGAAAGCCCGTCTGTCCCGTCTCGCGGATCAGCGCCTCGATGCGATCGACCAGGAGATCCGCCGGAGCCGCATCATAGCGCGCGATGTAATCAAGCGAGGTGTCGCAGAAGTTGCATTTGCGCCAGTAGCAGCCGTGCGCGACGGTGAGCTTGTTCCAGCGCCCGTCCGACCAGATCCGGTGCATGGGATTCAAAAGCTCCAGGAGCGAAAGATACTTTCCGAGCGGGAGCCCGTCATAGGTCGGCGTTCCGGAGTCGCGGAACGGGATATCATGCTGCGCAGGGTCGTTCTGGAAAACGACTTTTCCGTTCTTCCGGAGAAAAGTCCGGCTGAGCGTCTCCTCGGGGAGCTTCCTTGCCAGATGCTCGAGGAGATTGAGGAACGGGCGTTCGCCGTCGTCCAGTGTCACGAAGTCGAAGAAGTCGAAGACGCGCGCCTCGGAAAGCCCGCGAAGCTCCGTGTTCACGTAACCACCGCCGAGGACCACCTTCACCGAGGGGTGAAGCGCCTTCACCTGGCGGGCGATGCGAAACGCGCCATAGACGTTGCCCGGAAACGGGGCGGTCAGCCCGACGACCTCGGGCCGGTGGCGCTCGACGAACTCCGCGGCCAGCTCGTCGACGAGCACATCGACCAACGTGGGCTCGCCTTCGAGCGCCTCCGCGAGCGGATCGAACGACGGAATGCTCGCCGCGAGCGACTCGCCGTAGCGCGAGAAGCCGAAGTGAGGATCGATTCCCTCGCGCACCAGGTCCGCCAGATCATCGATGAAAAGGCTCGCCAGGTATTTGGCGCGATCCTGCATCCCGAGGTTTCCGAACGAAGCCCCGAGCAGCTCCTCGTCCAAAGCCGCGAAACGCGGGCCTTCTGGCAGAAATTCGCGGCTCACGATCCGAAGAGCCAACGTGGGATCAGTCCCCTGCAGAAAACGCAGGACCGGATCGGCGACCTCGACGTACCGCGCGCTCTTTTCCAGGAAGTTGCGAATCACCTCCGGGGGCTTGGCTCGCGTCGTCTTCGCGCGGCCACGGAGGATCGTTTCGATACGCTCGAGTCCCGAACGCGAAAAAAGCCGAAGGATCAGCTCGATCGAAAGATCGCCTTGCGCGACCTCATGCCCCCGCGCGCGCAAAAAGCCCGTGAGATAAGCGGTCGCGGGATACGGTGTATTGAGCTGGGTGAGCGGCGGAGTGAGGAGCAGGACGCGCATTGCGAAGGGGCATAACAGGAATGACATTCAGTGTCAATTCTCGGGGATTACAGCCTTTTTCGGAAGCGGCCGGAGTACCGCAAAAGAAGGAAATAGGCGCTTGCTCTCGCCCAAGCCTCGACTTATAGCTCGAAGAACAACACCTTTGAGGAGCCATTTATGAATAAGATCACGATAAACCTGCTCAGCCTGGCCCTTCTGCCCGCCTTGTGCTCGGCGCCGGCTTTCGCCGCGGGTTGCCCTTCGCTTTCGGGAAAATATACCTGCACGGACGGCAAGAGACTCACGATCACTCAGTCGCTTGAGGCCGGGCGCAACGAGAGATACTCGATTGACGGCCTGATCAACAAGAGGATGCAGCTCATCAACGATCATCGTCCGCATGATCATGAGGGCGCGACGCTGACCTCGTTCTGCAAGGACCAGGTGGTCCATACTCAAATCGATCACGCTCGCGGTCGCAGCGAGTTCACGATGACCAAGAGCGGCGCGATGCTCCTGATCAGCTCGGGGAATTTCATGATCCGCTGCCGCCAGAAATAAAAAAAGGGGGCCGCGCAGGGCCCCCCCGAAATCGCCGTCAACGGCGGCGATTATTTCTTCTTGAGAAGCCCTTCGAAGAAGACGCCGCCCGCGGAGGGGTTGCAGTATTCGTCTTTATCGCGGGAATAGACGCCGCAGCGGTTGGCCCGGGTTTCGCGCGCGAGCAACGAGAGACGCACGGACTTCACGCCCTGGCGCTCGACCGCCCAGGCCTGCAGCTCACGGCCGGCGAGCCATTGACAGCGGCCCGGATCGAACGCGAAGATCGCGCCGGCAACTCCCGAGCCGTTCGAGACGACGCGCAGGAGCTGACCGATCCGGGAGTCGCAGGCGGGATCCAGCAGATCCGCGGCACTCTCGAGCAGCACGCGATTGTCGGAATCAAGCCGCAGCTCGAGGCTCGTCGCCGCGCCATGGAAACGGCCCTCGTAAGTTCCCTCCCAGCCTTCGCGGACCAGGCCTGCCAGCTCGGGTGAGAGCGCGCCGTCGCGGATCTCGAGGCTCCCCTTGCACCCGCTCAGGAGCGCCAGGATCAGGAACGAAGCGAAGAAAAAGCAAGTACGCATCTTGAATCTCCCATTTTGAAAATTTGAATCGCTGCCACAGTGTTTAACAAGAGTCCGTCGGATAGCCAAGTTCTTTTTGAGAATCATTCTCATTTTTAATCCGACTTGGATTTGGCAGTCGAAACAAGCTAAAAACAACTATGTTTCAACGCACCCCCCGGCTTCGGCGCCTTCAATCGATCAAACACAACCTCGCCAACGGCGAAGCGGGCTTCCTCGCGGGCCGGCATTCCTGGCTCTACGAATCCGCGCGACTGTTCCGCATCGGCGGCGAGTTCCTGCGCGGCTTTCGCGCGCTGCGGGACGTCGGGCCCGCGGTGACCGTCTTCGGCTCGGCGCGATTCAAGGAGGGGCATCCCTACTACGAACTTGGCCGCCAGGTCGGCCAGGCGCTTGCGCGCGAAGGCTTCGCTGTCATCACGGGCGGCGGGCCCGGCATCATGGAAGCGGCGAATCGCGGCGCGCGGGAGGCCGGCGGACGCTCCATCGGCTGCAACATCATCCTGCCCCACGAGCAGCAGCCCAACCCCTTTCTCGATCGGATCGTCACCTTTTACTACTTCTTCGTACGCAAGGTAATGCTGGTGAAATACTCCTGCGCCTTCGTCATTCTTCCCGGGGGAATGGGCACGCTCGACGAGATGAGCGAGGCCATCACGCTCATCCAGACCGGCAAGCTTTACGATTTTCCGGTGATTCTCATGCGGCGCGACTACTGGGCCGGCTTTGAGCACTGGCTGGAGGGAACGCTCCTCAAGGAAGGCGCGGTCTACCGGCAGGATCTCGACTTCCTGCATCTCACTGACGATCCCGAGGAGACGGTGGCGATCATCGGGCGCGCGATCGACGGACTCGGGCTCGCGCTACGCCCTCTGAAACCCACGGTGGATTAGCTCTCCGTGAAGCTGATCGCGCATTGCCGCGTCGTCGCGGACGGCTCCTGCGATCGTTCTCCACGTGAAATTTTCCAGGAATTTTGGCTTGATTTTAGCTGAAAATCGCGCAGTGCCCAGTTTGTATGAAAAAAACGCTGCTTTTCCGCTTTTTTTCAAAATATCCCTTGCGGAGAGTTGAAAAGGTGCCTAAAACTTTCGTCAGGAGAACCAACTAATGGCTAAGAAAAAATCCAAGTACTCTTTCATCAACGAAGTTTACGAAGGTGTCGTGAAGGCCGCGGAAGTGACCCGTCAGGGTAAGATCCGCATCAAGCGCGCTGCCGTGAAGGCCGCCCTTGAGACCGCCTTCAACAACGGCGCGAAGGCCGCCGCGAGCGGTGAGCGCGTGCGCTTCCCGGTCATCGGCGCCCTCGTCCGCAAGGAAGTGAAAGCCCGCAAGGCCGGCAAAGGCGTCAACCCCTTCACCGGCGAGCCGATGGAAATCAAGGCCCGCCCGGCTACCAAGAAGCCCCGCTGGTCCTTCCCTCGCTCCCTGAAGGACACCTTTGCCAACAAGCGCAACTGGTAATCTTCGAAGACGAAAGTCTGCCTGAAAAGCCTGGGATCGCGAGATCCCAGGCTTTTTTTTGTCCTTCTCTCCGCTCAAACCCCTCAAAGTAATTTCTAATCACGCCAGCAGGCACAATACGCCACCTTATGTGGCGCCCTAATGATGTGGCGCCCTAATACGCTCATAACTATAAATAGTTATTATCATTTTTTTTAACCGTGCCATCTCCGACCTTTTCGATACACTAAAGTAAGTAATGGGAACCTTGGAACGTTTGCGGCGAGTCCCTTTGCTGCTTGTATTTTTTGGCGTAGCCTACAAAACGGCATTTGCCGCTGGCCCTCTTTTGTCTCCCCAAGGGTTCACCTTCCAGGGCCGGCTCTATGATTCAAGCGGGGTGAATCCCCTTTCTGACACCGTGGACTTCACGCTGGGCATTTACTCGCCTGATGGAGCCTGCCTCCTCTACGA
>JAMPXZ010000041.1 GCA_023700925.1 Oligoflexia bacterium
GGCCGCGCTCCTCGAAGCCATCGCCCTGCGGGTCCGGCTCCACCGTAACCAACGTCGGGGCCCCCTCCCACACCGCGTGAAGCTGCAAGCGGGGCACGCCGTCGTGAAGAAAACCGAGCTCGAGGCTCGCCACCCGGCGTCCCGCGAAGTCGACGTCCAGGCTTCCGCCTGAGTTGAACTCGCCCAGCTCGCTCACCTCGACGCCGCGTCGCTCGGCGAGCGCGAGAAGCTCGGGCAGCCGCTCCGGCGGCACGGCGAGCGTCAGCCGCTCCTGCGACTCGCTGATCATCAGCTCGTAAGGCCTGAGGCCTGGATACTTCGTCCGCACCCGCGAGACCTCGAGCCGCGCGCCACCCGAGAGCCGCGCCAGCTCGCCGACCGCGGAGGAGATTCCGCCCCCACCGTTGTCGGTCAGGGCCCGGAACAAGCCCAGATCGCGCGCCTCGAGCACGAAGTCCACCGTCCGCTTCTGCGTCATCGGATCGCCGAGCTGAACCGCGGAGGCGGGCGTCTCGTCATCGAACGCGAGCGACGAGAGCGTCGCCCCGTGGATCCCGTCCCGGCCGGTGCGTCCGCCGACCAGGCAGATGCGGTCACCGGGCCGGATTTCCTTTTTCTCGCACGGAACCCCGGCCACGAGGCGCGGCAAGAGGCCGCCGGTCCCGCAGTACACGAGGGGTTTGCCGAGATAACGTTCATCAAAGACGAGCGCGCCGTTCACCGTCGGAACGCCGCTGCGGTTGCCGCCATGCTCGATCCCCTGGCGAAGGCCGCCGAGCACCCGCCTGGGGTGCTGCAGGCGCTCGGGCACCGGGCCCGAGTAATCCAGCGGCGCCACGCAGAAGACGTCCGTGTTGAAAATCGGCCGCGCCCCGAGGCCGCAGCCCAGGATATCGCGGTTGACGCCTTCGAGGCCCGTGAGCGCCCCACTGTAGGGATCAAGCGCCGAGGGGCTGTTGTGGGTCTCGACCTTGATGCAGAACGCGTCCTCCTGATCGAAAGCCACGATGCCCGCGTTGTCGTCAAAGACCGAAAGCAGCCACGGCTTGGACAGCTCGCGCGTCGTCCCCGCGATCGTGGACTGAAAGAGGCTCTCGATGCGCGCGGGGATTCGGGCCGCCGCCGCACCCGCCAGGCCCGCGCCGCGTTCCTGATAATCGATCCCGGCGTTGAAGATCTTGTGCTTGCAGTGCTCCGACCACGTCTGCGCGAGCATCTCGAGCTCGACGTCGGTGGGCGCGCTTCCGAGACCCGCCGCCTTGCGCCGCTCGCGGACCGCGGGGTCGGCGAAGTGCTCACGGATCGCGCGCAGCTCGGCAGCCGAGAGAGCGAGCCAGCGCTTCTTGCTCAGCGCCTCCAGCTCCGCGTCGCCCAGCCCGTCCAGCGGCAGCTCCTCGACCGGAGCAGGCAGCTCCTTGTAGGGCACCTTGGGAATATCCCGCTTCATCCGTTCGGGGTGAAAGCGATCGTTGTTCTTGAGCTCGTTCTCCGGCAGCACGGTCCAGGTCTCGACCAGCTCATTGCAGACCACCTCGCGCGCGATCGTCGCGAGCCGCTCCTCATCGAGCTCCACGCCCTCGAGCAGCAGCAGGGTCCCGCTGGCCGCCCGCCCGTCGGCAAAGCCGTGCCCGCAGACAATCTCCAGCGCCTCGAGCGCCGTGCTCCCTGCGTGATCCGTCACGCCTGGACGGAAGCGACGCTCGATCGCCCAGAACCTGCCCGGCCGATTCGGCGCGGCCTCGAGAAGATCCGCGACCCCGCCATGTTTGCCGGCCGCCTTCGGGATCAGATTGCCCGTGAGAAGCCACTGCAGCACCTTGTCCCAGAACACCTCGGTGATGGCGGGAATCAGCTCCTCGCGCGACGCCGGCATATCGAGCCAGTACACGTCCAGGAGACGCGCCCAGCGGATCTTGCGCCGAATCTCCGGATGGGAAAGCTCCACCTTTCTCAGGAACTCCTGAGCCGCCGGATCGGCGAACTCCGGACGCAGCGCCACTTCAATTCGCGCGAACATCGGAAACTCCGTACCTATTCGGCTCACGAGCTGCCTTCAGCGAGGACATGAGCGAGGGCATACCATAGGGACCTCTGAATGTATTTGGGATTATTGAGAATTGCGGCACATCAGGGGGATTGAAACTCCGCGAACAACCCTTTAAGATTGACTCAAGGAGCTAGGTCCAAGGTAGTCGGACCCGGGCCCATTTGTGACAGGGAGGTTCTTTTTTCGCATGAGTGCTAACGGAAGCCCGGTAACGGGCGTGATCGAAGAAAGCCAAGTCATCATCGATTTCGGAAAATACGAAGGCAAGAGCGTTCAGGAAATCGCTGAGGTCGACCCGGTCTTCTATGAAAAGCTAGCGCTCGAAAAGGAAAACGGCGTCTTCGCCATCCGTCGCCATCGCGACAAGACCTTTCGGCTCTACATCAACCCGCTTTCCAACATGGATCACTGACCCCAGGGGATCTCGCCGCGGAAAACTTCGACCGCGGGCCCGGTCATGGTCACCGGCTGCCCTGTGCCCGCCCACTGGATCTTGAGGTTTCCGCCCGGAAGGCGCACCTCGACCGGTCCCGGCCCCACTCTGCCCGAGGCAAGCGCCGTGACGGCCGCGGCACACGCGCCCGTGCCGCACGCCAGCGTGATCCCGGCGCCGCGCTCCCAGACCCTGACCTGGATGACGCTTCCCTTGGGCCGGAGCTGATGCTCGAGAACCTGAACGAACTCAACGTTGGTACGGTTCGGAAACCGGGGATTCACCTCGACCTGCGGGCCAAGATCCGCGACCGGAAAGGCCTGCACGTCATCGACGAAGATGACGGCGTGAGGGTTGCCGACATTGATCTCAAAGAAGCGCAGCTCGCGACCCCGGATGAGCAGACCCTCGCCGATTCCGGGGAAGCCTCCGCCCAAAATCGGCGACCCCATGTCGACGGTCGCCAGCTCGCCATCGACCCAAACGGACTTGAGGCCCGCCAAGGTCTCGATCCGCACCTCGGCACTGCGCGGATCGGAGGGGGCGCTGCCTGAGGGCTGCCCCGCCGAGAACTTGCGGTCCAGGTACAGCGCCACGGCGCGAATCCCGTTGCCGCACATCTCGGCGACCGAGCCGTCGGCGTTGAGGATCTCCATCCGCGCATGCGCGCCGCTGTTGAGCGGGCGCCGGAGCCACAGGAGCTGATCCGCGCCGATGCCAAAGCGCCGATCGCACGCGTGGCGCGCGAACTCGGGAGTGATCGGCAGCGCCGTCCCCGGAATGCGCGCGGCCAGGTCGTCGATGACGACGAAGTCATTGCCGACCCCGTGCATTTTGATGAAAGGAATCCGCGTGCTCACACTCGTGCTCATGCTCATGGGGCGCACGTTACCGGAAATGCGTCCCGATGTCACTTCCCGGTGCCGGCGGAGCTTCCTTTGAAGCCATCAGGCATGGAGCTGATGGCTTCGCTGAACTTGGAATTGAACTCGGTTACCGAGGCGCAATCCTCGGGTCCCTCGAGCTCCGACTTCTGCTCCTCGAGCTTGGCGACCTCGTTCTTGTACTCCGAGGCGAGCGAGTCCCGTTTCTCATCGAGCGCCTTTTGACGCTGATCTTTCAGCTCGGCGATCCTTTCATCCACTCCCGTCATGAAAGCGCTCACTGCCCGGCAGTTCGCGATCCCGGTCCGGAGCGAGGTCTGCAGATTCGAGTAACCGACGATCAGCCGCGACGAGCCCTGAATGTCGAGGTCCCGGATAGTCGTGATCAGCGACTCGAGCGTCACCGCGCCGCTATCGCCACCCTCGATCGCCGTCTGGCAATACGCCTGCGACTTGCAGCTCACCATGTTGGCCGCCAGCGCCTGGAGCTTGGTAACGTCCTCTTCGGCGTCCGCGGTCATGCACTTTTTCTTGCGCGCCTCGGCGCGGCCGATCGTCTGGGCGATGAGCTCCATCTTCTTGGAGAGCTCACTCTGACCGCGCGAGATCCGATCCAGGCTCGAGCTGAAGCCCCGGCCCGCCATATCGATCAGCGGCGGGTTCATCCGGGCGCCGATCAGTCCCATGACGTTGCCGGGCATCTCCACGAGGCCGTCCATCTCCTTCCTGTAGCGCCACTGCTCGCCCTTGACGTTATCGGTCTGGATGGGCGGCAGGCCGAGCGATGCCATCGTCTGATTCATCTGCGCGATCCGCGCGGCGATCATCCCGCTCTGCGGGCTCAAGGTCTCCGCCATTCGCGTGGCGAAGTTGGCGACGCTCTGGTTGGCCTTCGTCACATAATCCTTGCGGTACTGACCGATGCGCTGCACCTCGCGCTTGAGCCCGTTCATCGTGTTCTGGAGCGCCGTCACGCAGCCGGTGAGCCCCTGGCAGCCCAGCGTGATGATCGTGTCGTCCTTCGTGCCCCGGATCTGCATCCGGATCGCCGACTGCGGGACGTTGCCGTGGAAGAGCCCTTCCATATTCTTCTGCAGGTCCTGCAGGCAGTTGATCTGCACCCGCGGATTCGCGGCCTTGCACGCCTGCGTGTTGAGCGGCATGTGCTGGCCCGTCAGCGCCGCCATGAGCTTGCCGTAATGCGCGGCGTAGCGCTCCATTTTCTTATTGGCCTCGTTGACGATGCTGCTCTCGGCCATCTTGAGGTTATTGGCGCCCTGCCCTACCGCGGAGACCGCGGACTTGAGCTCGGTCCTCACGGATTTCTCGGCGGTCGAGTAGCAGCTCTGCAGCGCCGACATCACGAAGTCATAAATCGGCAGTCCCTGGCCGTCGAAGCTGTGGAGCTTTTCGCCGTACTGCTTCTTGATATCCTCGATGCTGAAGATCGTGACGACGCGGTTGGTGTTGACGCCGGCCTGCGGGTTCTTGGGATCCACGGGCGGGGCGGCCACGGCCGCATCGCCGAAGATCGAATTCAGCACGCTCTCGAGCGCGTCCTTGTTCGCGTTGGCGCGATTGGTGGCGAGCTGCGTCTGCTGAATCTGGCCACTGCCGGTGAGCTGCTGGTTCTGCCGGTAACGGCACAGCACGTACTCGCGCGCGGAGACGGGCTTGCCATTGGCTTCGCACTTGTAGCTCGGGTTCGTGCGCGTGGCGAAGCACGACTGTGTGAGAGTGAGCTTGCGGGCGAGCACGATCTCGTTGTGCTCCTTTTTCTTCTGCTCGAGCTGGTTCAGCGCCTGCTTGGCCTGCTCCACGGCGTTCGGGATGTCCTCGGCCAGCATCTTCTGCGTCTCGTTCTTGAGCGGCACGAGGCCTTCGCTCCCGCTGTCCTTGTCATCGCCGAGCTTCTTGGCCACGTCCTCGAGCTGCACCTTGCGATCCTGCTCGGCGGCCTGCAGGAACTGCACGTCCTGCTCCATGCGCTGGAGATTTTCCTGGAAGTACTTCTGCAGCGAGGCGGCCTGCGCCTGGAGCGTCTCGACCTGGCTCTTCATGCAGTTGAGATCCGAGCTCAGGCGATCGAACTTCACCTTCTTGCACGAGAGGTTGCCCCGGATCTTCTTGAGCTTGCCGAGTTTCTCGTCGTACTTCGAGCTGCTGAACCGCCCATCCGGCGTCTGAAAGGCCTCGCAGCTCACCTCGGTATCGAACTCGTCCTCATCGTCCGTGCAGAGTCCCGCCGCCGCGAGCACGCCCGAATCGCCATTCGCGGCGTCCTTGATCTGATTGAGCTCAGGCGTGATGTTAAAGCACTGGGTCATCGCCTGCGCCGTGCGCTGCGCGACCTGCGGACTGAAAAGATCCGGCGGAAGCTGCGATCCCACCGACGGCGTAGTGACGCTTCCCGCCTCCTCCGCCCCCGTGGCGAGCGCCCGCAGAAGAAAAAAGCCGGTGACACACAAGAGGGCCAAAGCCCGGGACTTACCCGAAATGGACATGACTGACTCCCCTTCAAACGTTTCAGCCAAACCCCAAGATTCATGGCCGGCTAACCGATCGAACTGAGAACTTATCTAAATTGTACCGGTGGAGTCAGGTATTGAAAAGGGGGTTTTCTCCTTTTATAAACCAGGGAAGCAGAACTCTAAATTATATATATAATTCAACTACTTAGTCCGGGTGATGCCTTGATTTCGCAAGCCCCTCGCCCGCAAAATGCCAGTCTCCCGCGGTCCCTAGCCCGCCCGAGCCAGGACCTCCGACAGCTCAGGGGTGACTCCGACGACCCCGTCTTCGCTGATTTCCAAGATGCGAATTCCTTTCTCCAGGTAATCCCGCAGCGGCACCCCCGCCGCCTCCCAAAGATTCACAAGCACGTAATCAGCGACGTTCTTGAAGTCCGGCCCGAAGCTCACGATCCGGCTGTAAGCGAGCCCATCCCAGAAGCCCCGCTGCGCGCTCTCGGGCAGCTCCGAGGTCCGTGCGCGCGGGAGCGCGTTGCCCTTCTTCGCCCCCGTCACGATCATCGCGATTCCGCCTGAAAGCTCGCGGATGAACGCCTGCCAGTCCGCACGCGATCTCGCGCGGATGAGCAGGTGCACGTGGTTGCCGACGTTGGCGTAGCGATAGACCGCGATCCCCCGCCGCGTCTTCAGGCGATTGACCAGCGCGAGCACATGATTGCGATGGCGCGGATGGAGCATCGAGAACTCCCCGCGCGCCTTGCTCGAGCGAAGCACGACGTGAAGCGCCTGTTTGCGGTCGAACGGGCGCCGCTCCTTGCGTTTCCCCACGGCCTCATCGCCACCATGAGCATTCTTGCGTGTCTTGCGGTTGAGTCCCGGGAGGTCCAGCTGGATTTCCTTGTATCTTTTTGCCATATGAAACTCATTTATCATCGGGGCAATGGTTCTGCAAGATATATATTTGTATAAAGTGTAAACGATGTTCTGAGCTGCACACAAGAGGCCGAGCAACGGAGAGCGCCTGCTGCAAGATGTGATTCAGGATTGCGTCACGGAACCTCGGACTGACACTTATCGCCCGAAGTGACACCCTTGATGGTTCCGGTGCGGGCAGCGATGTACTAACTTCTCAACCAGGAAAAGGAGCTCACTTATGAATGGATCAATGAGCCTGCTCGGGGTGATCGTTCTGACGGCCTTCGCTACCAGCGCCCAGGCGATGCCCCACTATCCGGTCCCGACCGAAGTCGCGCGCTTTTTCGAAAACACGATCCAGCCGTCCTGCGCCTCCGTCGGCGTGAAGAATGACCTCGTATTCAACGAGGTTTTCTACGTCCGAACCGGCCGCCAGCCTTCGGAGCTGCAATACGTCTTCAACAGCATCGAGCTTTACGGAGAGCGCTTCGATTACGAGTTCGAAGTCACGCAAGACGAAGGGATCGAGACCCTGACCACCGTTTTCCACGAGGAAGCCTGTTTTTCGTTGCCGTTCCGGGAGGACTGCCGAGCGGCAGGGGTTCACCGCTTTGAGATCACGGTTTCCAAGGAATCCCGGACCAACCAGATCATTTCCGTGAATCATGTCGAACTGCTGCGAAAAAAGAATCCCTGGAATCCTGGCCATCTGAAGAAGGAATGGGTGCGGATCAATCCTGCCGAGGTTTGCGCGCTTCCCTAGAGCTCCTCACGCCGCCTCGCGGACCACCTCCCTCGACAGATCGAGGATATGATTGAGCTGCGGAACGCTCGCCATCTCGAGCGGATCGGCGAGGCCGATCCCGGGCGTGAACGCTCCGGCCAATAGCCGCGGCCGGGCCTGAAGCTCGTAGAAATGCTCGTCGATGGTCCGGCGGATCAGGTGCTCGCCGAAGTTCGTCACCTCGGTGTCCTCGTTGACGAAGACCACGCGCCCCGTCTTGCGGATCGACTCGGAGATGAGCTTCCAGTCGTAAGGCCACAGCGTCCTGAGGTCGATGACCTCGGCCGAGACCCCCTCCTCGCGCAGCAGATCGGCGGCCTGCGCGCAAACCGGCAGAGTGCGCCCGTAACTCACGAGCGTGAGCTGCGAGCCTTCGCGCACGACCTTGCCCTTGCCGAGCTCGACCGTGTAGTCCGTGAGGCCCTCGGGCCAGCGCGCCTTCCATTCGGCGCGATTGCCAAGCGGCGCATCGATCATCTCGCGGAGCTGCTTTTCGCCTTCGGGGGTGAGCGGCGGCTCGCCGGGAATCGGCTCCAGCCCGCGCATGCGCAGCAGCGCTTTCGGCTTGAGGAACATCGTGGGATTGGGGTCCTTCAGGCACGCGATCATGAGGCCGTAGGCGTCGAGCGGCGTCGAGGGCATCACGATCTTCCAGCCGGGAATGTGGGTCATCGTCGCGTCGAACGAATGCGAGTGGTAGATCGACCCGCGGATGCCGCTCCCGACGGGCGTCATGACGGTCATCGGCAGGTTCCAGTCGCCGTTACTGGACCAGGACTGCATGCCCGCGAGCTTCAGCATGTCGATCGTGTTGTAGATGTAATCGCAGAACTGCACCTCGGCGACGCAGCGATCGCCGGCGAGCGCCAGGCCCATCGCGGCGCCGATGATCCCGCGCTCGTCGAGCGGTGAGTTCCAGCTCTTGCCGAGCCCCTGCGTGACGGTGAACACGCCACCGAGGGGCGGACCCACGTCCTCTCCGAAGATATCCGTGATCCCGAGCTTCTCTTCTCCGTAATGAAGGGCCATGCGGATGGCCTGCGCCATGTTCGCCATTACCAGTACCTGCCTTTCTGTCCCTGGTAGATGTGGTCGTAAATCGTCGAGGGACTGGGGAGCGGCTCCTCTTTGACCTTGCGTGACAGCTCGAGCATTTCCTGATTGTACGTCTCGCGGAGCTGGTCCATCCGCTCGCGGGTAAGAATCCCGGCCGTTTCGAGCTTTTTTTCGAACTCCACGATCGGGTCCTGCTCGTTCGGGGTGAAGTTCGCGCCGCTCGCCGAGCTATGGCCGTACAGGCGTGACACCCGGGCCTCGAGAAGGAACGGTTTGCGCTCCCGGCGCACGTAGCGCATGGCCTCTTCGAGGGCAAACCACGATTCCTCGACGTCATTGCCGTTGATCGTCGCGGTTCTCATCCCGAACGCCTTGCCGCGGTCCGAGATGTTCTTCTCGCCATGCTGGGTGGCGAACGGGGTGGAGATGCCCCAGGAGTTGTTCGTGACGATGATCAGAAGCGGAAGCTCCGCGCCCGGGCGCGAAGCCCAGACCAGACACGAGGCGAAGTCACCCTCGGCCGTGCCGGCATCGCCACCGTTCACGATCGTGATGCCTTCGCCACCGTGGCGTCGCTGCGCGATCGCCGAGCCGATCGCGGTCAGATACTGCGTCTCGATCGTCGAGCTGATGGGCACGACGTTCCACTCGCGCCGCGAGAAGTGGTTCGCGAAGTTGCGGCCCCCCGAGAAGGGGTCGGCCGCGACGTTCTTCATCTGCCGGAGCGCCTCGACGGGCTCCATTCCGAGCACAGTCATGATCGCGGCGGAGCGGTAATGCAGATGAAGGATGTCATAATCCTTGCCCTGCCCTTTCTTGATCTGCAAGCCGAGCGGAATGTTGAAAGCCTCCTCTCCCGGTCCGCCGATCCAGAAATAGCCGTCCGACTGCTTGTACATCCGGATAAGGCGCTCCTCGAGGACGCGCGCCTTGACGGCCAGATCGTGAATGCGAATGAGCTGCTCAGGCCTCAGGCGAAAGGCCAGATGAACCGCCGCCGCTCTGCCGCTCTGGGACTGTGCTCCGAGGCGCTCTCTGAGTTCTGCTTTCACGGACTATACCTCCCGGGTTGACGGATAACTTAAGCATAACCGAACCCCAGGGTTGATTTCAAGAAATTATGTTAGTGTAGCCGAGGCTTGCGCTCCGCCTCCGAAACAGCTACTTGAAAATAATGATGAATCAATACTTTCGTGGCGCGATCCAGGGCAAAACCCGGATCGCCCTGGCGTGGATTTTCGCCATCATCTTGGGTCTCTCCGCACGCGACTACCCACAGTGGCATGGCATCCTTCTTTGCTTTATCGGTGCCACCCTGCGCTTCTGGGCCAGCGGCTATCTTCGCAAGGACTCGCGTCCGGCCGTCGGCGGCCCGTATGCTTTCGTCCGCAACCCGCTTTACCTCGGCACCTATCTCATGGCGCTCGGTACCGCCATGGCGATCGAGAACTGGTGGCTGCTGGGTTCGATGACCGTTCTTTTCGCGGTGATCTACCACTACATCATCCTGGACGAGGAGATTAAGCTTCGGCAGCTCTTCGGTGAGCCGTACCTGCGCTACTGCGAGCTCGTGCCGCGCTTTGTCCCGCGGCTTCTCCCCGCGTCCGCGAGCGCCCTCGACCAGGTGAACCCCGAGCACGCGCATCGCCGCTACGACTGGCCGATCTCGATGAAGAACAAGGCCTACGAAGCGTATGCCTCGTTCGCCGGGCTGATCGGCTTCGTCGCGCTCGTCGCTTACGGGTGGAAGAGCTTCGCTTAGCTCTTACCGCTCAAAACGGCTATTCGCACATAGGCTAGGGCTTGTCCGGTAATCGGTTTGGGTTTGGGGTTTCAGTTTGAGTTTCGGTACGGTCACGGTTGTCGGGAGCTCGTTACGGGCATCTTGAACCGTACGGAAACTGAAACGGAAACCTCAAACTCACACGGATTATCGGACAAGCCCTAGCTAATTCCCTTCTCCCGGCGCCGTCGCAATCGCGAACTTCTCCGCGCCCGCCCTTCGCGCGTGGTCCATGACCTCGATCGCCGAGCCAAGGAACGCCTGGCGATCACCCTCGAGGATCACGAGGCGCGACGCCGTTTTCACGAAAGAGCTTTTCAAAAGTTTTTCAAAACGGACGAAATCCCCCGCCTTGACCGCATCCCCGTTCACCCGGAGCGTGCCCGCCGGAAGCAGCGTCACGATCACCCCTTCGGGCTGCGCCTGCGTCGTGGCGTTGCTCGCCTGCGGGAGATTCACGCTGACTCCCATCTGGGACATCACGGAGCTCGTGACCATGAAGATGATCAGCAGGACGAGAAAAACGTCGGTCAGCGGCGTGATGTTGATCTCAGCGACGATGGGCGCATCGCCTTCGGCCTCGGCGCCCCCGTGATCGGACACCTTAAGTGCCATGAGGGCCCTCGAGGCCTTCGAGCAGCTCGGAGAGTTCCTCGGTCTGAAGCCGGATCGTCAGCACGAGCGCGTTCCAGCGGGTCTGAAAGGCGTTGAAAGCCATCACCGCGATCACCGCCACGACGATGCCCGCGGCGGTAGCCACGAGCGCTTCGGAAATTCCGGCCGCCACGACCGCGAAGCCGCCCGAGCCGCTGCGCGCCATTTCCTGAAAGGCGTTCAGAATCCCCACCACGGTACCAAAGAGCCCGATGAAGGGCGCCGCGCTTCCGATCGTGCCGAGCACCCAGAGGTTGCGCCTGAGCTCCTGATTGACGAGCTGACGCTGCCGCTGCAGGGCCTCCGGCCAGCGCGTCCTGAGGCGGGCATCTTTCGCACCGCGCCGCTCCAGCGCGTAGGCCAGCAGTCTCGCCGTCGGCAATCCGGGGTTGCGCCGGCACAGCCCTTTGACCGCTTCCTGATCGCCGGTCAGCAGGGAGTTGAGCGCTTCGAGGTGAAACGACCGCAGCTCATGACCGAGCTTGCGATAGCTCCACAGCCTCTCGAAAATCACGGCCCAGACCGCGATCGAGCAGAGGACGAGCGGTACCATCACGAAGCCACCGCTTCGGAGCAGACCCCAGATGCTTTCGATTTCCGCGGGATTCCCCATATTAGCTTGCAACCTTAATGAGCGCTGCCTAGGATGTCAACGCTATGAAGAACCTGAGTTTTTCGATGATTCTGGGCATGGCCTTGATCCTGACCTCGTTTGCGGGGTGCAGCGAATCGGAACAGGAGCTCAAGCCAGGACAGCGGGCCTTCTTCTTTAACGCCGCGAGCATCACGGAGCTCGAGCTCGCCAAGGCCGATCCGGCCACGAGCGACACCTGGTCCGCGACGGCGTTCCGCAAGAGCGAGCACCCGCCGATCTGGGAGATCCGCTCGGCGCCGGGGAGAGCCACGCTCGCCGATCGCGCCGCCAACGGTCCGTTCCTCGTTCACCTGCTCGACACGCTCGTCACCTTGACGGTGGTGGAGCCGGCGCCCTTCGGACCGCCCGAAGGTTTCGGGCTCCGTCCGCCCCTCTTCGCGATCCGGGTAAAAACCGGGGATGGCACCGTCAAGGAGCTTCACCTGGGCGACCGCGAGCCCCGCTCGGGTGGCGCCTATGCGCTGCTGCCCCCGGCGAAGCGAGTGTATGTCGTGAGGGGCGCCGCGCTTCAGATGCTCACCAACCTCGCCTCTTTTGAGGACTTCCGGCAGCGGACCCTGCTCGCGCCGCTCATCTCCGATGACATCGACGAGGTGGAGCTCTTCCGCAAGGGGCGCTCCACGTTCTACGCCCAGCGCGAGGGCGATCGCTGGCTCGACCGCAAGAACAAGCGCCTCCGCGGTCGGGCCGCCGAGATCGGGCCCCTGCTGGACCGCCTCACCCATTTCCGCACGGAATCGTTCGTGGATGACCCCGAGGAGATCGGCCGGATCACCGCGGCTCTATCGAAGGCGCCACTTCTCGAGGCGGTCCTCACGGACCGCGCGGGCAAGGCCACACGCCTGAAGATCGGTGAGGACCACACCGTGGTCGTGAGCTCGCGCCCCTCGGCAGCGTTCCGGGCCTACCCGGAGCTGCTCGGATATTTCGAACCATTCCAAAAGTAATCCGGTGATGCTACGCTGGGCAGCATGATCCCCGTTTTTGTCCGCGGTCACATCAACTTCACGGTGCCCTCCACGCCCGAAGGGCGCAACTTCGAGTTCACGCATCAGAACATCTCGGTGTCCGGGGTCTCCGGCTTGCCCTGGGGAACGCTCAACCGGCAAGATCATTTCGGGCTTCAGGTCGAGGTCACCGTTCGCATTCCGACGGAGCAGCCCCTGAGCTTCAAGACGACCGCGACGATCACGCGCGAATCCACCGCGTTCGCCGACCATATGGGGCTCCGCTTCAACCTCCCTCTCGAAACCGCGCGCTCGCTGGCCGAGCTCATCCGAAAGGACGGCTACTTTCCCACCGACTACATCCGCAAGTACCCGCGGATCCCGTCCCTGCCGATCATCCGCACCTTTCCGCTCAAGGCGCTCGTGATGCCGCGGCCGGATATCCCCTATCCGCTTTCGTTTGACGTGCTCAACCTGAGCCCGAACGGCGTACTGATCTCAACCGAGAATCAGGCGGCGGAGCAGCTCCGTCCCTCACAGAAGGTCGATCTCATCCTCGAGCCCCGCGGCTGGTTCCCGATGCCGATCCGGCTCCAGGGAGTCATCTGCCGGGTCAGCGAAGAGGTGAGCCCACGCAGCAGCAACGTCTCCCGAAGCTTCGGCATCAAGTTCTCCCGCGTGGACGAGATGAACCGCACCGCGTTCGTGGACCTGCTCAAGGACATCCTCGAGCGTTTCAAGGAACTCGCGTAACCGTTTCGAACGGGCGCCACGACTTCGCGTAAGAACGGGTAGCGCCGGGTGCCGCGCGCTAGGCCGCCATCTTCCGTTCGAACTCGCTCTGCTCCTTTTCGTACTCCGCGGTCGTCGTGTGCTGCACGAGGGCCGAGAACTCCTTGCTCAGCACCTTGAGCAGATCACCGAACGAGACGACGCCGATCGCCGCGCCGGATGAGTCGATCACCGGAATTCTCCGGACTCCCGCCTGCTCCATCTTGCGGATGCAGTCAAAGATGCCGTCCGTATCCTTGCAGACCTCCAGCGACTCGCTCATCACGTTCTCGACCGTGCAGTCGCTGACGTCGATATTCTTGGCAAGGCAGCGCACCACGATATCGCGGTCAGTCAGGATTCCGCGCGGCTTGTCGTTTGACAGGCAGAGCACGGAGCCCACGTTCCTGTCGGCCATCAGGCGGCTCACGTCCGACACCTTGGCGTCCGGCTCGCAGGTCACCAGGCTCTGGCCTTTCAAGATTTCACGTAACATGGGGTGTGATTCCTCCAGCTTCTGGGCGCTGCATCGGGCATTCCATGTGATTGTCTCCGTCATGACGAACTGCTAGACTTTGCTCGCATGGAAACCGGGAGACAGATCAGGACGATTCTTTTCGACATGGATGGGACGCTGGTCGACACCGAGCCTTCGGCCGCCGAAGCCGTGACACGCTGCTTTGCGGGCTGGGGAATCACGCTGTCGGCCGAGGATGCCACCGTCGTGGCCGGAGTAACCTGGGCCGCTGCCTTTTCCTACCTGTTCGCGAAGTACCCCGTTCCCGTCCCGCTCGACTCCGCCATGAGAACCGTCATGGACGAGTACCGGCAATCGATCGAACGCGAGCTCCACGAGGTCCCGGGGAGCACCGAAGCGGTGCGCTCCCTGGCGCAGGCCGGGCAGTTCCGGCTGGGGCTGGTGTCCGGTTCCAACCGCTCCGACATCCTCTGGGCGATGAAAAAGCTGGGCCTCGAGGACTGCTTCGAGATCATCCTGGGCGCTGAGGACTATGCCCGAAGCAAGCCCGCGCCCGACGGATACGCCAAGGCCCTGCAAGTACTCGCCGGAGAGGCCCGGCAGGGCCTGGTTTTCGAGGATTCGCGCCCAGGGATCGAGTCCGCCCTCGCCGCGGGCCTTTGGGTCGTGGCGATCACGCGGACCAATCATTTCGGGCAGGATATTTCCGGTGCGCACCACCAGATCCCCGACCTGACCGCCGTCAATCCGCAGTGGGTCACCGAGCTTTCCACGAAGCTGCGGCGCACCGCGTCCTGAGGTTTTTGTCGCCTCCTGCGAAAACCTGTGTAATGTTACTTAATATTTGGGAATTTCACTCATAGGAGATGGACAAAAATGACATTGACCCGAACGAACCTGAAACTCATGGCGATCCTCGCTTTCGCCGGGGCACTGGCCCTCAGCCCGGCCTGCACCAAGAAACAGGAAGAACAACCCAAGCCCGCGGATACGCCCGCGGCCACCGCTCCGACGACGGAGGGCGCCCCCGCCGCCCCGGTTACGGAGCTGAAGATGGAAGATCTCAAGGTCGGCTCTGGCACTGAAGCCGTCACCGGCAAGATGGTCTCGGTGCACTATACGGGCTGGCTCACCGACGGCAAGAAGTTCGACTCTTCCGTTGATCGCGGCACCCCCTTCAAGTTCCCCCTCGGCGGCGGCCAGGTGATCAAGGGCTGGGACCAGGGCGTCGTCGGCATGAAGGTCGGCGGCAAGCGCAAGCTCACGATTCCTCCGCAGCTGGCTTACGGCGAGCGCGGCGCCGGCGGCGTCATTCCGCCGAACGCCACCCTCGTCTTTGAAGTCGAGCTGCTCGGCGTCGAGTAACCCCATCGGAGATCAAAATGGAAAACGAAAATCAGCAAACTGAAGGTGAAACCACTGGCGGCGAAGTGCTCGTCGTCGCGTCGAAGCTCAAGAACTACATCCGCACGAAGTCCGGCATGAATACGTCAAGCGCCGTGATGGAAGCGCTCTCGAACAAGATCCGCCAGCTCTGTGACCAGGCGATCGAAAGCGCGAAGAGCGAAGGTCGCAAGACCGTGATGGATCGCGACTTCGGTTAAGTTCGCGTCCCACAGACCGTCAAATATCGCGGGAGGCTGAGGCGATCTGATCGGACCGCCGGCCTCCCGCGTTTTTTTATCCGAAGATCTCTTTCGCCCGGCCGGCGCTGCCGAGGACATTGCGGTTCTTGTCGATGATCATGGTCTTGAGCTCGTCGCGCGCCGGACCGAGGTATTTGCGCGGGTCGAACTCCGCCGGCTTTTCGGCGAAGACCTTGCGGATCACGCCCGTGATCACGAGGCGCCCGTCGGAGTCGATGTTCACCTTGCAAACCGCGCTGCGGGCCGCGTCGCGCAGCTGCGGAACCGGAATCCCCACCGCATCGTCGAGCTTGCCGCCATGCTGATTGATCATCGCCACGTACTGCGGGAGCACCGAAGAGGCGCCATGCAGGACGATCGGGAAGCCCGGAATCCGGCGCTCAACCTCCTTGAGAATGTCAAAGCGCAGCGGAGGGGGGACAAGGACCCCGTCCGGCGTCCGCGTGCACTGGGCGGGCGTGAACTTCGTGGCGCCATGGCTGGTGCCGATCGAGATCGCGAGCGAATCGACGCCCGTCTTCTTGACGAACTCCTCGACCTCTTCGGGCCTCGTGTAATGCGAAACCGCCGAGGAGACCTCGTCCTCGATCCCGGCCAGCACGCCGAGCTCCCCTTCCACGGTCACGTCGTGCGCGTGCGCGTACTCGACCACCTTGCGGGTCAGCTCGATATTCTTCTCGAACGGATGATGCGAGCCATCGATCATCACCGAGGAGAAGCCCGAATCGATGCAGGACTTGCACAGCTCGAAGCTGTCGCCGTGATCCAGGTGCAGCGCGAAGCGCACCGGCGAGTTGAGCGAGCGCAGCATCTCGACGGCCCCGCGCGCCAGGTGCTGGAGCAGGATATCGTTAGTGTACTTGCGAGCGCCGCTCGAAACCTGCAGGATGAACGGCGAGTCCGACTCCGCGCAGCCGAGCACGATCGCCTGGAGCTGCTCCAGGTTATTGAAGTTGTAAGCCGGAATGGCGTATCCGCCTTTCATGGCCATTTCAAACATCTTCCTGGTGTTGACCAGACCCAACTCTTTGTAACTGATCTTCATAGGTTGCGGCGCGCCTCTCTTTTATTGGGGGATTGCCTATAATTTAGGCCAAAACGCCCCCAAATTGCACGCCGAAAACCCGCAAAGACGCACCCGCCCGTCAATGGGGCGTTGCCGCGACGCTTCCTTAGGACGACCCGTTAGACGTAATTCCCGCGTTTGATCTTCTCGACGATGATCTTCTCGGGCATCGTGACGTCTTTGGGATCGACCGTGAAATAAGCCTGCTGCTCGCAGCGGCGCTTGTTCTCAAGCAGCCACCGGAGGATCTGCGCCAGCCCCTTGTTGCGTTTATCCTGGAAGAACGGGTCATTCTTGAGGGCATCGGCGGCCTTCTTGAGCGCGCGGACCTCCTGGGCGTCGTTCTCTTTGACCGGATAGTCGTTGAGGTCGTACTTCTTGATGTCCTCAGGCAGCACGCCCAGGAACTTCACGTCCGGCGCCGAGTAGTCGGAGTTGCGGATGAGGCTCGCCGCCGAACCGGCCTTGAGCGTCCGATAGATGTTCTGCAGCGTGTACGCGTCAAGGTCTCCGAAGAAATACAGCGGCACCCGGAGCTGGTCCTGGATGAGCTTGCACCAGCCGCGCACGGCATTCGAGGGCACGCCCCCGGCGCCCATGAGGATGCAGCTGTGGCGCCTGGTGAAGCCGTTGGCCACGAGCGTGTTGGCCGTGCCTTCGGACTCGACGATCACGCAGAAGTCGATCTTCTTCCTGGCCGAGAGCTTGAGGTTCTGCGGCCGGTTCTTCGGCTGGAACGGCGAGGTGCCGAGCTTGGACAGATCGATGACGGCTTTGTCGCCGTCGGGCAACGTCTCGGTCACGATCAGCTGCTGCGAGTAGGTCTGGCCGCCGCGGTCGTTGGCGTAGCAGTTCATCTCCTCGCGGTAGCACTCGAGCATCTCGCAGATGAAGTCGATGATCTCGTCGGACTCGTTCTGGTCGGCGAAATCCAGGGGCTTCATCGTGGAGTCGTGCTTGATATAGCCTTTGCTGATGTAATACAGCTCGCGCTTCGTGTTGACGGCGCCGGTGTCGATGTTCCGGAGCAGGACCTCCAGCATGAAGATCGCGCGCGACATCTTCTTGACCGAGCTGACGTTGAGCTCGGTCGCCACCTTCTTGCTCCCGGGTGTCAGGTAGCCCAGCTTGTGGTTGTAAAGCGCGTTGTCCAGCGAGCACTTGGTCGCATAGAGGACCGGGCGTTTGGCGCGCTCGAGATCCGCCAGCAGGCGCGAGCAGAGCTCCTTGCTGAGCTTCGGGATACTTTGGTCAGTGCTGGGTGTTGCCATCAGGCGCTCGCCTCCGCGGTCTGGGATTTACGTTTCTTACCGGCCTTCTTGCTGGCCTTCTTGGCAGCCTTCTCGGGCGCCTCCTCGGCGACCTCCTCGGCCAGCTTCTCGGTGTCGATGACGTCGGCGTCGGTGGGCTGGCCCTTGCGCTGCTGCGCCTCGAGGAGCGCATGCGCCTCCTCCAGCTCCGCCTCGGTCGCCTTGGCGTCGCGGCCCAGAAGCTTGAGCAGGCCTTCCTCGGCCTTTTTCTTGCGGGCCTCCGACGCGTTGACGATGCGGCAGAGACCGTTGACCAGGATGGGGCCGAACTGCTCGATGTGCCGGATCTTCTCCTCAAGCTCGTTGGCCTTGACCTCCTTGCGGATGTGCTTGGACAGACGCTGACCGGCCTGGATCAGCGCCAGCCGGATCTCCGCCACGAGCTCATCGGAGGCGTCCACCGTCTCCTTGGAGGCATTTTTGAACTTGATGAACGGCGAGACCACGCTCACCGCCATGATGTACGGCCCCTGCGGCAGCGAATCCTTCGGCTGAACAAGGCCATAGGAGCGCCAGTTCACCGACTGGATCGCCTGCACGATGGCGCAGGCGGACTTGTCGAACTGCAGCGGCACGCGGTTGGCGAAACGCAGGACCTGGGCCGCGCTCTCGGCCTCGATCGAGCGGTCCTCGAGCCGCGCGATGGCGACCTCGATCTGCACGGGTTTGAAATCGCAGATCGTGGGCTTGCGCGAGACGACGGAGAAGAAGTCCACCGCGCCCAGGCGCTTGATGCTCTTCGAGAGCGCCTCCTCGCCGATCCAAAGGACCGACTTCGTGGAAGGCGCCATGAGCTTCTGGTTCTGCAGTCCGACGAAAAGCTGCTTGAACTCGACCTCATTGAGCGCGTCGACGGATTTCTCGAGGACGGATCTTTTCAGCCCGCCTTTGACAAGGTCGTTGATCACACCCTCATGAACCCGCGAGAAGCCCTTCTTGAGCCAGACCCCGGCCTTCACCTTGCCGAAAAGATGCGAGTGCGCGATGAACTCGCCGAGCTTCATCGTGTGCGGGTGCGGCTCGGTGGCCTCGGGAATCCCGGGCACCATGTCGCTCACCCGATCGATCGTCTGCATTTCGATCTCCGGCAGCTTGTAGCTGAGCTTCAGGTGCGGGTTCACCAGCGCCGTGCCGTTGAGATAGTTGAGCAGACCGGCCTCGCCGTTGAGCTGAACGCGGCCATCGACGAGGAACTCGACCGAGGTTCCGGTCGGCCGGTCCCAGTCGATCGTTTCGCGATCCTTGATGACGCCGCGGTTGTTCTTGATGTCGACCTCGACCAGGCAGGACAGCGCCTTGCGCATCTTGTCGGTCTTGGTGATGACGCGCGCGCCGACGGCGCTCGTGAGCTGCGCCCAGGTCGTCGCGGCCGAGATACCGATGCCCTGCTGACCGCGGGAGCAACGGCCGCGCCCGAACTTCGAGGATGCCAGATACTCGCCGAAAACCTTGGGCACATCGTCAGGATCGATCCCCGGCCCGTTGTCTTCGACACGGATGCGGATCTGATCGGAGTTCTTGATCGACCCGGCGCCCGCCTTCTCGACCAGCACGTGGACCTCGGGAAGGAGACCGTGCTCCTCGCACGCGTCCAGCGCGTTATCCACCGCTTCCTTCAAGGTCGTCAGCACGGCCTTGGTCTGGGACGAGAAACCGACCTGCTGGAGATTCTTCGAAAAGTACTCCGCGGTGCTGCTCGTGGTGATCTTGTTGTTGCCCGCTTGTTTTGCCATGCCCCGATTCAAACAAATCCGGCACCGGGATGTCAATCGGTGATTCGGCCCGCTTCCCGGCTTTTGCATACAGAGAGGTTCGCACATGAACAAAAGCAGCCAGCCCAGACCCATGACCGACGTCCAGGAAATTCGCAGGCGCGCGCGCCAGCACATCACTCAAGGCGCGGTGACTCCCGGCTATGAAGGCGATCTTGAAACGGCGATCCGGCTCCTCAACGAGGCGCTCGCGACGGAGCTCGTCTGCGTGCTCCGCTACAAGCACCACTACCACGCGGCGAGCGGACTGCAGTCCGAAAGCGTCGCGGCCGAGTTCGCCGAGCACGCCCGCGAGGAGGAGATGCATGCCGACCAGCTCGCCACGAGGATCAAGCAGCTCGGAGGCAATGCCAACTTCAATCCCCAGGGCCTCCTTTCGCGAAGTCACGCGGAGTACCACGAAGGCGAGCGCCTCCTCGATCTGATCGTCGAGGATCTCGTCGCCGAGCGCATCGCGATCGAATCCTATCGCGAGATGGTCCACTACTTCGGTGACCGGGACCCGACGAGCCGGCGCCTCCTCGAGGAGATTCTCGCCAAGGAGGAGGAGCACGCCGACGACCTGGCGAATCTCCTGGTGACGCTCGACGCGACCGAAAAACCCCGCAAGTCGGCCTGATCGCGCTCAGCTCGCGCCCGGCCCCGCGGGGGGCGGCGCGATCCGCGTCGGCTCGCTCTCGGGCTCGGTGAAGATCTGCAGGATCGCCATGAAAAGCGCGGCGATGATGGGGCCGAGGAAAACACCTACGAAACCCAGGGTCTGCAGCCCGCCGAACGCCGCGACGAAGGCCAGAAGCGGATGCAGGTTGACCGTGCCGCGGAGGAACCACGGGCGGATGAAGTTATCCATCATGGTGACCACCCCCGCGCCCACGAGCGCGGCGATCAGGCCCACCGAGTTCCCGACCAGGAGCTGATGCAAGGCGACCCCGAGGGTCACGGGCGCGGTTCCCACGACCGGGATGAAGGAGCTGAAAAAGACCAGCGCCCCGATGAGCGGGACATTGGGAATGCGCGCGAGCGCCGCGAGCACGGCAAAGAAGAAAGCCTGGGCGATCCCGGAAACGATGGACGCGAGCAGCACGGACCGGCACGAGGTCTCCAGCCGGTCGATGAGCTGATCGGTCTGGCGCGTGCTGAAGATGGAGTTGCGCCTGAAAAAGAGCACGAGCCTGCGGCCATCCACCAGGAAAAAATAAAGGCTCACGATCACCACGACCATTGCCATGACGACGCTCGGGAGATTGAGAAAGAATCCGCCCAGCAGATCCGCGGCGCGAAGGCTCGTGCTCGCGATCAGATCCTGCAGGCTCACGACCAGCTCCTCGCTCGTGATCGGATAGAGATCCTTGAGCCAGTCGAGCAGCCGCGTCGCGAACGGTGACTCCGCGAAGGAGTGCACCCAGTCCACATCCGGCTTCGGCGCGTTCCGAAGGGCCTGGACCTGCTGCAGACCGGTTCTGATCGACAGGTAGAGCAGCAGGGACGCCGGGATGATGAAAAGCAGGGTGATCCCGACGGTCAGGAGCGCCGAGGCGAGCGCGGTAGGGACCTTCCGCGCCTCGAGCCGCTCCAGGAGCGGAACCAGCAGAACGGCGAAGATCCCGCCCATCAGCACGGGCAGGAGCAGCGGCGACGCGACATAGATGAAGAACGCCCCGACCAGGACGGCGAAGATCTTCCGGGAAACCGGATCACGAACGGAGCTCAGACCGCCTGCTCTTTCTTTCTCGCCTTTACCTTCAAAGTCCCGAAAACGTAATCCCAGAACGGACTGCTGACGCCCCAGCGCGCCTCGGGATCGACGTAGTGGTGAAGCATGTGATGCTGCTTTAGCATTTTTCCGTATCGTGTCCTCGGCGTGAAGTGATGGACCGCGAAATGGGTATAGTCA
>JAMPXZ010000042.1 GCA_023700925.1 Oligoflexia bacterium
CAACCGCGAAGACACCGGCGTAAGTTCCACTTTGGAAGCCGCCACCGCGCAAGATGGTACCGTTCGAGCCCGATAGGTAGCCGAAGCCCAGGCCGTGGGTATTCGAGGCACCATCAGGGAAGTCCGTCAAGCCGCCGAACTTCGCCTTGGTTACGAGTCCGTCGGCCGCAGTAGCCGTGTGGGTCGCCGAGGTAACTGCCGAAAGGGAGGCGTCGTACCCGTAAGCGACGGAGTTGTCATCCGAGACCCATTCGACAGCGTTGCCGGAGAAGTCCCAGAGCGTCTCGCCGTTGGAGAGGTGCAAGGTGCGTCGCTGTTCCGCGGCGCTTTCAAAGATATTTTGCGTGCTGTCATAGGGATCGGCTTCGTTAGTGACGCTGAGGACGCTTAGAGGGGAATAATCGCTGTGGCCTTGGAAGAGGGCTCCCGCTCCCGCGACGCCACCAATCCAGTTGTTCGCGACGCTCTCCGCGTTGCGCGCGATGGTTTGCCACTGCGCATTCGAGATGAGGTCGTAGTTCGGCACCCCGTTGGCCTGGCAGGCGAGCTTTGCCTGATCGCGGGTGACGCCGGTCCAGGGCAGGTTCGCCGCGACGGAGTCGGCTCGGTTCAAATCGGCGTTTCTCTTCGCCTCGAATTTCGCCGCGCAGAACGAGATCGGGCTTGAGCCCGCCGTCCCGATGTCGCCGGGTACCGGGACGTAGCTTGCGGGGCAGACAATTACAGGTGCGGTATAGGATGAGCCCCGGGAGTCGGTGACCTTGAGCCCGACCGTACCTGCGGCCGCCGGGGCGGTGAACAGGCCGCTGCCCGAATTGAAGGTCCCCCCATTAACAACGCTGAAGCTGTAGCTGCCGCTGCCTCCCTGTGCCGTGAAGGTCACGGTTCCCGACGGGCTCACTGCCGCGGTCGGAGGGTTCAAGATCGGGAGCTCATAGACGCAGCGGAAGCCGATCTGGGGCGTGGCCGTGGTCGGCGAGACCGTTGTATTGACGGAATAGAGTCCGGCCTGCGTTCCATCGCTAAAGCCGCCTCCGCGATGGAGTGCGTTCCCTTGGACGCTCAGGTATGCGAAGCCCAGGCCGCCATAGTCGCCGAAATTCAAGTTGGAAAAATTTCCGAAGGGTCCGAATTTGCCCTTGGCGGAGCGCAAATCCGGGCCCATGGCGGTGTGGCTCGCGGTCGTGATCTGGGAGATGGGCGACGAAGTACCGTAAAGGACTGGAGCACTGTCACGTAACCATTCGGCGACGTTGCCCGAGAAGTCCCATAGCGTGGCGTTCGTGGAAAGCGTCAAGGTCCGGCGCTGCTCCTTGCCGGCTCCCGTGGTCTGGCCGCTGCTGTTGCTGGTGCCGTTGTAGGGGTCGGCCTCAGAGGTCACGGCGAGGCTGCTGGCGGGCGTGGCGTCGCTGTGTCCTCGGTAGATGCCAGCGCTTCCGATTCCACCAGAGGTCCAGTTCAGAGGGACATTCTCGAGGTGGTGCGCGACGATCTGCCATTGCGTATTGGAAATCAGGTTGAAGCCGGACCCCATGGCCTGGCAGCGGCTGATGGCATTGTCGCGGCTGATGTTGACCCAGGGCGTTCCGCTTGCCCGGCTTTGGGGCTTCAAAGAGAGGTAGCTTGGGCCCAGGCTGCCATCCTCGATGCCTTCGATCTTCATCTCGAAGCGGGACACGCAGAAGGGCGTGAACGAAAAATTCCCGTTCAGCGGTACGGTGGTGAAGTTCTCGGGACAGGCGCTAGCAAGCCAGCCGTCACCGAGGCGCAGGCTGGATGCGTTCCCGGCCGCGTCGACGGCCTTGACGCTCGCGTAATACTTCATGCCTTCGGTGAGGGTCAGTCCCGTGAAGTTCGCGTAGGCCACCGTGACCTGGCTGGAGCCGAGGTCTGAGCCGCCCTGGGTCGTGCCGAGCATGACCTGATAAGCGCTTGCGTCGGTAACCGGGCTCCAGGAGATCAGCGGGCTTTTCGTCGGATAAGCCCACCAGCTGCCATCGTCGATCGTGGCGGGTGCTGACGGTGCTATGGTATCCTTGATGCTGCTGGTGCCTGTGCTGGCGACATTTCCCGCCGTGTCCGCATGCTCAGCGTGCAAGCTGAGGGTGCCGTCGCTGACCAATGAGAGATTCAAGCTGGTCGACCACGCGCCGCCGGTGCAGGAGGGGCTTGCCGTGACTCCGCCGGCGCTGACGGTAACGGGGCGGCCCTCTTCCGAGCAGGAGCCATTCAGGGCGAAACCGGCTTTGCTCGCCAGATTGATGTAGGCCGCCGCGGACAGGGTGACGGTGGGGGCTACGGTATCCTTGATCAACGTCAGCGTAGCGGTCGCACTTGTCCCTCCGGAGGAGTGCGTCGCACGGATTATGACCGCGCCCTCCGGATAGGTGCTCAAGCTGAAGCTGACGGACCAGGAGCCGTCGGTGCACGTCGCGCTCGCCCGATCGATATCAGAGACGGAAAGGGTGACTGCCTGACCCGAGGCTGAGCAATTTCCGCTGAAGGTCACCGCTGAGATTCCAGCGGAGCCCACCCGTGTTTCTGCCGCGGGCGAGGTGAAGTTCACTGTAACTGGGGTTGGGCTAGGTGAGGGACTCGGGCTGGGCGAAGGACTTGGCGTCGGCGAAGGACTCTCCACGGCCTGTGGCGCAGGCTGAGGCGATAGCTCGGCCACTTCCACGCTCGCATTGAAACAACCACTCAGAGAAAGCGCAAAAGTAACCGCGAGCACCCCACGCCCTGCCGGGCCGAGCAGTGATTTCTTGAATAAAATTGCGGGACCGGGACAGTAGACCATCAAGATCAAGTATATCCTGATGGGAAACTACAGACAACTCACTAGGACACACCCAACAGTGTGTAATGTAACCGATAATTGTAAATAGTTAATCAATATTAAGATTCAAAAATCACTCCTCTGTATAAGGAACGACTTCCACCTTATCAAGCGGCACCCCTGCGGCTTTGGCGAGTCCCTCTTTCAGCTCTGAAGCGGTGCCGAGGACCGTGATCGTCATCCGATCGGGATGCAGGAATTCCTTGAGCGCGGCATTGACCTGCTCGCGCTTGAGCTTGGCGAGTTCGGGTCCATAGGACCGCATGAAGCCCTCGGGCAGATCGAGCGTCCGCTCGAGGAGCTTGTTCTCCACTCGCTTGCGGGGCGTGTTGTACATGAAGCCCGCGCTGTTGACGAGACTGCGCTGGGCGAAGTCGAACTCCTCGGCCGTGATGCCATTGTTTTTGAGTGCATCGACCATCCCGAGCGAGAAGCTCAGGGCCTCGGGCGTGTATTTCGAGGCGGGATAAAGGTGAAACTGCCACGAGCGGGGCTGTGTTCCGTGCCGGAAAAAGCTGTTGGCGCCGTAGCTCCAGCCGCGCTTGACGCGGATCTCGACCATGAGGCGTGCGGAGAACGATCCGCCGCCGAAGGCGTAGTTGCCAAGATAGAGCGGGAAGAACCGCGAGTCCGTCATGCGGAGGCCGATCTGGCCGCCGTCGATCTGGCTTTGCGTACGCTCGGGCTTGTCGATGATGACGAGCCGGCGCGAGGCGGGATCCTCTGGTTTCGGGAGCGCTTCGGCGGGCGCCGCCGTTTCCGGCGTGTCGGGACGGAGCTTCGCCAGCTCGCTGCCCCAGTCCTCGATCTTGCCGGAGCTCGTGTCGCCGGCGCCGACGATCAGAAGCAGGCGGTCACGCACGAGCTTTTCGTAATGGTTCTGGATCAGCTCACGGTTGAGCTTTTCCACGGCCTTGACCGTGCCGAGCACCGGGTTGCCGTACGGGTGACCGCGGAAGAGGAACTTGTTGAAGCGGCGGGACGCGAGCGTCGAGTCATCGGCGAGCTCCTCAAGAATCCCGGAGACGACTTCGGATTTGAGCTTGCGCACCTCGTTCTCGGGGAAGCTCGGCTGGGTCAGGATTTCCGTCAGCAGCTTCAGAAACGGGTCGATCTGCGAGGCGAGGACAGAGCCGCGTATGATGAGGGCTTCAGGCCGCGTTTCGACCGCGAGCATCGCGCCCATCTGATCGAGCGCGAGATCGATCTGCTGCTTGGTCCGGAGGCGCGTGCCCCGCAGGAGCATCTCTCCCATGAAGTTGGTGAGACCCGACTGATCGCGTGGGTCGGTCACCGAGCCCGCCTTCAGGGCGACGTTGATCTTCACCAGCGGAAGGCTCGAGTCCGGCTCGAAGGCGAGCTCGAGCGCGGAGGCGGGTACGGCGAAAAGAGCGGCGAAGGCGGTCAGCAGGATGGAGCGTTTCATTTAGGGACTCCCATGATCACGGTGCGATTCTTGTTCTGGAAATACCGCCGGGCGACCGCCTGCAGCTCGAGCGCGTTCACTGCCAGCGTGCGTTGGTAGACGTTCAGGCCGGCTTCGAACCCCTCGGCGACTGCCTCGTAGGTCCCGAGAAAGCGGGCCTTGTTGAAGTTGCCTTCGAGGCCGCTGAAGAAGCCGAAGCTGATGTTGTTGCGCGCCTTCTCGAGCTCCTTTTCGCCCACGGGCTGCTGCGCCAGGCGGGCCAGCTCGCGCAGGATCACCGCTTCCGCCTGCGCGGCCTTTCTGCCCTTCTGCAGGTTGCAGGACACCAGGAACAGCGACGGGTCCTTGCTGTCGGCGGAGTAGGCCTCGACGCTTCCGGCAATCCCGGTCTCAACGAGCGCGCGGTGCAGGCGGCTGCTCTTTCCGCCCGAAAGCACCGACTGCAGCAGATTCAGCGCGGGGACATCCTCGTGCGTGATCGCCGGAACGCGATAGCCCATGAGGAGCTTCTCGTTCTTCATGTTCAGCTTGAGGGTCTTGTGCCGCGAGGAGGCCTGCGGCGGCTCCGCCTCGATCGAGCGCGCGGGCGTCGGCTGCGCGGCGATCCCGTCATAATGCTTCTTGACCATGGCGAGCGCCTCTTCGGGCTTCACATCCCCGACGATGACGATGGTCGCGTGGTTCGGGCTATAGAAGGAGCGGTAAAAGTCCACGCCGTCCTGGCCCTTCATCGAGTTGAGATCCTGCTGATAACCGATCACCGGCCAGCGGTACGGGTGTTTGGTAAAAGCGGTTTCAAATAGCTCCTGGAAGATCAGTCCATCGGGATTGTTCTCGTTGCGGAAGCGCCGCTCGTTCTGAACCACCTCGGTCTCGGTCTTGAACGCCTGGTCGTTGATGATGAGGTTAACCATGCGGTCGGCCTCGAGTCGGGCGATCAGCTCGAGCTTGTCCTTGGGGAGCTCCTGGATATAGGCGGTGTAATCCTGGCTCGTGAAGGCGTTTTCGCCCTCGGCGCCGGCCCCCTCGAGGATGCGGTCGAATTCACCTTCTTTGAGCGTCCTGGTCTCCTTGAACATCATGTGCTCGAAGAGGTGGGCGAGGCCGGTCCGGCCGGGCGACTCGTCGCGGGAGCCGACGCGGAACCAGGTCTGGTAGGCGAAGGTGGGCGAGGTGTGGTCTTCCACGACCAGCAGCTTAAGGCCGTTGTCGAGGACATAGCGGTTCACCTTGAAGGTGCCTACGAGCGGGATCGCCTCCTGGGCGGCGGCGGAAGCCGTTGTTGACGGTTGCACCGGCTTGCCGGCGCAGCCGCTCCCCGCGAGACCGAGGCCCGTGATCGCCAGGGCCACGAGCGCCGTGGCCAGCGAGTTCTTCATCTTCGAGTTCGTATTCATCATAAGAATTGAAAGTAACAGGCTACGCCTTCGATTTCCACCGCGTCATCTTGCCGCGCCGGGTTCTCTCGCAAACCCGCGACAACGAGGTTACACTGGAGCCGATGCGGGACCTTCGGAAGACGCTCGTGATCTCCTTTTCCGCCTTCGCGCTCATCGCCGCGACGGTGGGTATTTACATGGCGATCCATTCGCCGCTCTTCCTTGTGCAGGTCGTGGAGGTTTCCGACCAACCGGACGAGGCGCCGGTGGACGCGCAGACGATCACCCAGCTCGCGGCGATCCCCGCCGGGATCGTGAATCTTTTTGATCTCGATCTGAGGCCGGTTGAGCGGCGAATTCTGACCAACCCCTGGATTCGCGAAGTCCGGTTGCAGAAGCGATTCCCGCAGACGCTTTCCATCGCGGTGAGCTATCGGGACCCCAAGGCCCTGTTCCAGGCCTCTGATGGCGGTCTTGCCTATGTCGATATCGACGGGAGGATCTTCGGCCAGGTCAATCTTCGCCTGCATTCGGATCTTCCGCTCCTGACGGGCATCGTCCAGGACGTGGATCGCCGTGTCGCCGAAGCGCTCGTCCTGATCCGGGGATGGGAACGCTCCCCGCTGGGGAACTCGGCCGAGCTCTCGTCGCTTCACTGGGATGGCGAGCGGGGGTTCCGGGCGCTCATTGTCTATCCCTTGGGCTCGGCTTCGGCCCAGGCCCGCGGCAAGTCCACCGCTATCCCCAAGGTGAGGGCGATGGTCGATCTTGGTCAAGATTTTGACGCAGCGGCGGGCGCCCGCCTCGATGAGCAGCTCCAGCAGCTGTCGCGGGTTGTGACCTACCTCGGCAGCAACTCCATCCCGGTTCAGCAAATATGGGCGGATTCTGGCAAAAAAATAGTTGTCAAAACCGCTCATGGTTCTTAGAATTCCTTATAGGTATTTTCTGCCTGTTGAGTAGTCGCCCCGGCATCAAGAAACTGGCGGTTATTCACCAGAGTCCCATGGGAGGGATTCTCCGTATGTCCAAAAAGGACTTTGTCGTCGGACTGGATATTGGCACCACGAAGATCTGCTGCATTGTGGGCGAGGTCGCCGAGGCCGGACCCAATCCGGTGATCGATATCGTGGGCATCGGCACCGCGCCGTCCACGGGACTGCGCAAGGGCGTCGTCATCAATATCGACTCCACGGTCGACAGCATCTCCAAGGCGATCGAGGAAGCCGAGCTCATGGCCGGCGTCGAGATCTCGAGCGTCTACACCGGCATCGCGGGCGGGCACATCCAATCCTTCAATTCCACCGGGATTGTCGCGGTGAAGGATCGCGAAATCACCGAGCAGGACGTCCAGCGCGTGATCGATGCGGCGAAGGCCGTGGCGATTCCCGTGGACCGCGAGGTCATTCACGTAATCCCGCAGGAATACATCATCAACGGCGAGGAAGGCATCCGCGATCCGATCGGAATGAGCGGTGTCCGCCTCGAGTCCAAGGTTCACATCGTCACGGGGGCCGTCTCTTCCGCGCAGAACATCATCAAGTGCGCGAACAAGGCCGGCCTGAACGTGTCCGAGATCTGCCTCGAGCCCATCGCGTCGGCCGAGGCGGTGCTTTCGCAGGACGAAAAGGAGCTTGGCATCGTCCTCGTCGACATCGGCGGCGGAACGAGCGATATCGCCATCTACAAGGACGGCGCGCTCCTGCACACGAGCGTGCTCGCCATCGGCGGCAACCACATCACCAATGACATCGCCGTGGGGCTCCGCGCCCCGCAGAACGAGGCCGAGAAGATCAAGATCCAGTATGGCTGCGCCATGGCTTCGATGGTGAAGCCGGATGAGACGATCGAGGTCGCCGGCGTCGGCGGCCGCAAGCCGCGCGTGCTGTCGCGGCGCCTGCTGGCCGAAATCATCGAGCCGAGGGTCGAGGAGATTTTCTCCCTGATCCAGCGCGAGGTGCTGAAGACCGGCTACCAGGACCTGCTCTCCGGCGGCTACGTCATCACCGGCGGCTGCTCGCTGCTCGAGGGGATGCCGGAGCTCGCGGAGTTCGTCTTCGACATGCCGGTGAAGCGCGGCCTGCCGCAGGGAATCGGCGGCCTTCGTGACGTGGTGAACTCGCCGAAGTTCGCCACCGGCGTGGGGCTGTTGAAATACGGCGCCCGGAACATGCAGAAGAGCAAGTTCCCGATCCGCGACCGTAACATTTACGACAAGGTCCGGGGCTCGATGCGCGCCTGGATCAAGGATTTGTTCTGAGCTTCTAAGTGGGGTGTCCCGGTTCAGGGACAGGATGTTCAAAATATCGAGAGAAGAGGATCTTCTTTGACTATGTTCGAAATCGATCAAGTGGCGACACAGGGGGCGAAGATCAAGGTAGTGGGCGTGGGCGGTTCCGGCTGCAACGCGGTCAACACCATGATCAAGATGGGGCTGGAAGGCGTGGAGTTCATCACCGCCAACACGGACCGGCAGGCGCTGGACGCGTCGCTCGCGTCCGTGAAGCTCGCGATCGGCCAGGAGCTGACCAAGGGCTTGGGCGCGGGCGCGAATCCCGAGATCGGCCGCAAGGCGGCGCTCGAGGATTATGCCCGGATCTCCGAGGTCCTGGCTGGGGCGGATATGGTGTTCATCACCGCCGGCATGGGCGGCGGCACCGGTACCGGCGCGGCGCCCGTTTTCGCCAAGATCGCGAAGGAAGTGGGCGCGCTCACCGTGGGCGTGGTCACCAAGCCTTTCATGTTCGAAGGCAAGAAGCGCATGAAACACGCGCAGCAGGGCATCGCCTGCCTGCGTGAGAACGTCGACTCGCTCATCATGATCCCGAACCAGCGCCTGCTCTCGATCTCGGGCGCGACGCTCTCGATGGTCGATGCGTTCAAGAAGGCGGATGAGGTTCTCCTCAACGCCGTCCAGGGCATTTCCGATCTCATCAATCATACCGGCCTGATCAACAGCGACTTCGCTGACGTTCGCACGATCATGCAGAACAAGGGCCTGGCCCTCATGGGCATCGGCTACGGCGAAGGCGAGCACCGCGCGGTCGAGGCGGCGACGAACGCCATCTCGAGCCCGCTGCTCGAGGACATCTCGGTCGACGGCGCCACCGGCATCATCATCAACATCACTGGCGGCTCCAACCTCAAGATTCACGAGGTCAACGAGGCGACGACGCTCATCATGGAAGCCGCGCACGAGGACGCCGAGATCATCTTCGGCACCGTGATCGACGAGTCCCTCAAGGATCAGGTCAAGGTCACCGTCATCGCCACGGGGCTCGGTGGCCAGGCCAACGAGCTTCCGAAGGTTGACACCCTCGACACCCGGGCTCAGGCGCAGCAGAGTGTTTCCGCCGTGGTTCCGCCGCAGCCGTCCCCGGCGATGCTGGCCCAGGCCAGCGTGGCAGTCCAGCCGCCCGCGCCGCAGCCCGTCCTTGCGCAGCCGGTTGTGCCGCAGCCTGTGATGGCCGCGCCGGAGCCGATCGCGGTGCCCGCGCCCATCATTCCGGCGCAGCCGACGATGGTCGAGGAGATCGTGGAAGAGCCTGTTGTCGCGGCGCCCATGGCGACAGCCTCGAGCCTCTCGGCGATGGCCAATGCCCCGATGGGCCTTGGCGCCGAAGGCGGTGAGCTTGCCCGGGCCCGCGCGATCGCGCAGCGCCTCGGCATCACGAACCTCACGGACGATGAGTACGATATTCCGGCCTACATGAGACGGCAGCAGGAGCGCGAGCTCTAAGCTTAGGCCTCAGTAAGGTTGTTGCATCAAAGGGGGCGCCGGCGATTGCCGAGCGCCCCTTTTGCGTCAAGAGCGGTCTTTGGCGAATGATCGTCTCGTTCTGGCCTGAACGCGACATTCACGGTTGAACCGACAACTCAGACCCCCTCTTTCCTGACGCTCCGTCAGGTTTAAGTCCGCTGAGTAGCGATTCTTACCCTAGGGTTCCGATGGTCGACGGCGGCCTCGCTTGGCCTGAACTCGCGCTCAAAATGCGCTAGCGAAACGCCACCGCCACCGCCGCGATGATGAGGCCGAAAGAGATCAGATGATTCAGCTTCGGCGTTTCGTTGAGCCCGACCCAGGCGAAGCCGATGAACACGACGAGTGTGATGCATTCCTGCAGGATCTTCAGCTGATAGGCGGAGAGCTCTCCGTATCCGAGGCGGTTCGCGGGGACCTGGAGCGCGTATTCGGGAAGCGCGAGAAGCCAGCTGGCGAGGATCGCGAGGAGGAGGGGCGCGGTCTTGAAGCGCAGGTGCCCGTACCAGGCCACCGTCATGAAACAATTTGAAAGAAAAAGCAGCCCGACCGTCCGAAAGAAAGCGCTCGTCATCATCTTTCAACTATGAACGAGTTTGACGTGAATTCCCATGTTCTGAAATTTGCGGCAATTTTGAGGATCTTAGAAAAGCTTTTAGAAATGAGGCATGAGTCTAGTCGAGGAAAAATCAAAATCAAGTCCCCCGATAAAAAAGAAAGCGTAGCGTCAAATTTGCAAAACAACCGATGCCCAGTACACTCCCGATTTAAGGCCGATACCGCTGGAGAACCGAATCGAAAGCTAACCGGCAAATCTCGTGGGGGGATTTAAAATGGGAATCGTTAAGACCGCTATCGTGGTCATGTTGGCCCTCAGTACAGGAGTCCTGTCTGCGGCCGCGTCCGAATACAAGCAGAACGAAATCATCGTCAAGTACAAAGACGGCGCTGTTCGCAACCGTCTTGTCATGAACAGCCTTTATAGCGTCAGCGGCGTTACGCAGGTGAAGCGGTATAAAGGGATCATGAAGGGCTTTGAGCAGCTGATCCTTCAGGACAACGTGAAGGTTCAGGATGCGATCTACGAGCTTCAGCGCAGTGGGCTCGTTGAATACGCCCAGCCGAACTACATCCTTCGCGCTTATCCGATTCGGACGAACGAAGGGGAGATTCCCTGCATTCCGGGCTATGAAATCCCGGGCTGCACCCCGATCGTGCCTCCGGGCGATGGTGGTGGCGGTGGCGGCGAAATGCCCCCGATCCCCTGCCTGATCCCCGGCATTCCGTTCCCTCCGGGTTGTACGGATGACGGTGGCTCCCTTCCGATTCCTGGCCAGCCGGGTCAGCCGGGCAACCCGGGCGGTCGCCCTGAGGTTCTGCCTCCTCCGGCCGAAGTCAATCCTCCGGTCGCGGATCCCGATATCGCCAAGACCTACGGCATGACGAAGATCAGCGCCATCGAAGCCTGGAAGCTTCATCGTGGTGATAAGGCCTTCGTGGTTGCCGACATCGATACCGGTATCGATTACAACCACGAAGATCTCGCCTTCAACATCTGGCGCAATCCGAACCCGACACAGAATGACGTGGTGGGCTTCGACTTCGTCCACAACGACGGTCTTCCTTATGACGACAACCAGCATGGCACGCACACCACCGGCTCCATCGGCGCGGTGGGCGGTAACGGCAAGGCCATCTCGGGCGTCGTTCAGAACGTCTCGATCATGGGCTTGAAGTTCCTCTCCGGCGAAGGCAGCGGCACCACAGCTGATGCGATTCGCGCGATTGACTATGCCGTCGAGCACGGTGCCAAGGTCCTCAGCAACAGCTGGGGCGGCAAGGGTGACGATGACAACAAGGCTCTCTATGCCGCGATCGAGCGCGCCAAGGAGAAGGATGTTCTGTTCATCGCGGCTGCCGGCAACGACGGCACCGACAACGATGGCAAGGATCCGGCCTATCCTGCGGCGTTCGATAACGACAACCTGATCGCGGTTGCCGCCACGGACGAGAAGGATTCGATGGCGTTCTTCTCGAACTACGGGAAGAAGACGACCCATCTCGCCGCTCCTGGCGTCAACATCTACAGCACGACTCCGGGCAACAAGTACGCCTCGTTCTCCGGCACGTCGATGGCTTGTCCTCATGTGGCGGGTGCCGCGGCCTTGCTCTGGTCGAAGAACCCGACCTGGAACTACAAGAAGGTCAAGAAGGTCCTGATGGAAACCGTGGATGTCCTGCCGGCGTTGCAAGGCAAGACGGTCACTGGCGGACGCATCAACGTTCTGAAAGCGTTGCGCTACACGGAATGAAGCCAGCTCGGCTCACGCCGAGATGAAGCCAAGGACCAGGCTAAGCGCAGGGGCCCTCGCAAGGGGGCCCCTGTTTTTATTCTAGGGCCCCGAATAATTAATGCCGGGAGGGACACCTGCCTTGGCATCCGCTCCCGGCGCAGTGTGCGCGACTGCCGGCTTGCCCCCATGCGAGCCAGGTCAGCGCTGCGATCCCGAGGCGCGGCGACTATCGCGCTGCACTTGGGTGTCCCTTCCGTGGGCTTGCTTTTCACTTCCATGTGGGTCAGTGATCATCCGTGATCGCCTGACCGGTGGCGTCCTGCCGTAACTGCGTGGTCCGGTCTTCCTAACCGGTGCTTTCCATGAGCCTTAGCTTCTTGCCGAGGCTCTTGTGTCTCCGCCCATCGATATGGGCGAACTCCTGATGCTCCTGGTCCTCCTTGCAGTGGACACACAGCGCGGCGGTGGGCCGCGCCTCGAGACGGCGGAGGTCGATCTCCTCACCGCAGCCGCCGCAGACCCCGAAGGTCCCGTCGGCGATTCGCGCCAGTGCGTCGTCGATCTTGCGCAGGAAGAGCGCCTCGCGCGTCCGGAGCCGCATCTTCATGCCGGCCTCGATTTCGGTGCTGGTCATGTCCGCATCGTCGATCGTCTCGTCTTTCGGGAGGAGGTAGTCCTCGCGGCCCTGACCCCGGGCGAAGATCTCGCGGCGTTGTGCTTCAAACAGGGTCTTGAACTTGAAAAGGGTCTCGGACTTCATGGCGTTCCTCCTCATCGACGTCGGCGAACGGATCGCCGTCGATCTTTTGGCAAGGCAGGGGCATTCCAGGCGCGGCGGCCCGGCGCACATCGGCCTTGAGCAGCTATTTTCGGTCTGTGGTTTCGGCTAAATCTTTTGGGGCGCGTTCACTTCCAGGCCCGTCGGACCCGACGGTAGAGCGATAGAAGGAATCGCTGAGAGGCGAGTTGGGCAAGGCGAGCGCTCTTGCGCATGCTTGTGTTCTGCTGGCTGGTGGTCTTCTGGCGTTGGCTTTTCATTTTTGCCTCCTTCCCTCGGGTGCTTTCCTCGAGGGCTTGCCTATGGTGCCTCTCACAGCTCCTGCAGGGAGATATTGCGAGCGATATGCCATGCAAAAATTTCCAAGAGTTTCGCGCAAGGGTGGGTATAAAAGAACTAATGAAGGGCAGGTGGTGTGAAAAGAGCGCCCCGTCATGCTTGAAAAAACGATCACAGGGCCGGTTTGTCACCAAGATAAGGAACTGTAACTATGTGACATTTGTTAACCCCACTCTAAGGGCCCCGGGTTGCTTCGATGCTGGCCCTGGGAGGTGTCTCGAGCGCGCCAGGTGTCGAGATTCACCTAGGTAGGCATTGATCGCCTGGGTATTCCATCACGAAGGGATAGAGCTTGCCATCGACCGTAACAACGGCCGTGAGCTCGATCGCCTCGGAGGTTGCGGAGAAGGTCTCGCGAACTCTTCGAACCGAGTAGAGCGATGACGGAATCACCTCCTTGATTCCCATCCGGGTCTTGTCTCCGCTGAAGCACGCGAAGACCCGGGGGCCGGTGACATAGCAGCGAGCGATCGGAAAACGGAAGTTCGCCACGCTTCCCAGGTGCGAGATCATGAACGCGTTCTCGTTGATCAGCGGGATGTCGGCGCCGCTGACCAGGCCGTTCATGACGGCGATGCGCTTGGTGCTGACATGATGAACGATGCTCACGTCCAGGTGCTGGGTGGAAGTGTCCGTCGCCACGGTGACGGTCGAAACCCCGGTGGAGCAGCTGAAGTTGAGCACCGGTTCGGCGGCGGAGGCCGTCATGCCGAGAATGACCAGCAGTACAGGAAGTAGCGCCACCTTTGTCATCTCCCCTCTCTGAAACCTGGGGGTAAGCGCCGCTCGAGCGCGGCGCCACCGTTCAAGCGAATTTGCGCGAAAAGGTGTCGCCCAGGCTCTTGGACTGGCGACCCGCCGAGGTCAGGAGCTCCTTGCGTTCCTGCTCCTCTTTGCATCCCACGCAGAGAGTGGCCGTGGGGCGCGCCTCGAGCCGGCGGTATTCGATGTCTTCGCCGCACTCCTCGCATTCACCGAAGGTGCCTTCCTCGATCCGGCGGAGGGCCTCTTCGACCTTCTTGATGTAGAGTGTCTCGCGGTTGCGCAGGCGCATGCGCATGGACTGCTCCATGTCAGTGGTGGCCTGGTCGATCTCGTCGAAGCGGTCGTCGCCACAGACGCTGAAGTCGTCACGAAGCACGCGGTCGTTGAAGAGCAAGCTACGGCGTTGCGCTTCGAAGATTCTCTTGAACTTCTTCACTCTCTCCTTATTCATGACACCACTCCCCCTTTGAGTTCACGGATGACGCCTTGGCTCACTGCTTGGAGCGTTTCCAACACCCCAAGCCCCCTATTGGCCACGGCTTCGAAATGAGGACGATGCGTCGGATTGAACATCGCCTCCAGCTCCGACACGGGAACGGCTCCCGGCAGATCCCGCTTGTTGTACTGCAAGACAAGCGGAAGTCTTCCGAGGTCGTACCCTTGCCGGTCGAGGCTTTTTTCCAGCTGCTCAAAAGCCTCGAGATTCGCTTCCATGCGCTCCGACTGGCTGTCGACGACAAACACAATGCCGTCGACACCCTTCAAGATGAATTGCCGGGATACCTCATAAAAGGTCTGTCCCGGGATCGTGTATAAATGAAAGCGCGTGCGATAGCCGCGCATTTCCCCAATCGAGAGGGGAAGAAAATCGAAAAACAGCGTACGCTCGTTCTCGGTGCTGTGGATGATGAGCTTGCCGCGGTTGTCCTGCTGCGTGTGCTCGTAGATGTACTGGACGTTGGTGGTCTTGCCGCACAGGCCGGCGCCCGCGTAGATGATCTTGCAGTTGATCTCCTTGGCGACCGGATTGACGAAGCTCATGAGCCCACCTCCATCCGGTTCTCGATGGCCTTGCCGATGGTCTGGCGATCGGTGTACTCGAGCATGCCGCCCACCGGCAGGCCGTGGGCAAGCTTCGTGATCCGCAGCCCCATCGGCTTGAGCAGCCGCGTGAGGTAGAGCGCGGTGGCCTCGCCCTCGACGCTGGGATTGGTGGCGAGAATCAGCTCGCGGACGTTCGCGTCAGCGCCGGCGAGCCGGGTCATCAGCTCGCGGATCTTCAGCTCCTCGGGGCCGATCCCGTCCAGGGGCGAAAGCGCGCCATGCAGCACGTGGTAGACGCCGCGGAAGGTGCCGGACTGTTCGATCGAGAAGACATCCGACGGACGTTCGACGATGCAGATCAGGCCCTGGTCGCGCGCCGAATTGGAGCAGATACGACAGGGATCGGTATCGGTGAATGTGAAGCAGCGCTCGCAGAGAACCACTTTGCTCTTCGCTCCCACGACCGCTTCGGCCAGCGAACGCGCGTAGCTTTCGTCCTGCTTGAGGATGTAATACGCCAGGCGGGTGGCGGTCTTTTCTCCGATGCCCGGGAGCTTGGAGAGTTCGAAAATCAGCTTCGAGACCGGATCCGATTTAGCCACGCGGATCCTCCTCGTTGGTCAGCTCGATCGGGCCAAGTTCGCCGCCGAAGAGCGAGCGGGCCTCGATGATGATCGGATGGTTCTGCGCCGCCGCGCGTGCGTCGCGCTCCCGCTCCTTGTGCTCCCGCTCCTTGCGGGCCGCGAGGCTCTCGCCTTCGTCCTTGATCTGGATCTGCAGCGAGACGTGCCTGCCGAAGTAGTCCTTGAGGAACGAAAGGATCTGTTCGTGATAGACGCGCGACTGGAGCTGGTCCCGGTAGTAAGCGTCCTGCGGGGCGAAATGGATGCTGATCGAGGAATCCTCGGTCGTCGGAAGCTTCGCGCAGATTCCATGCTCGAGCAGGGTCGCGAGCAACGGACGCGATTGCCGAATGCGTTCGATGAAACCTTCCCAGCTCTTGGGCCCTGAGGCGGCTTCGGGTGCCGTCGCCGCGGTGGCGGCGGTAGTGGTCGCGTTCGGATCCCTGGCCGGGGTGGCCTGTGGCGCCGATACGGTTGAAACGGCGGGTTTTGGCGCAATAGCCGGTGCTGCCGCAGCAACCGGCGCTGCCGCGGGCACGCTGGCCGCCGTCGTTGTCATCATCGGAGCGGATTTCAAAGCGGGTCCTGCGGCCGAGGCTTGGGCGCCAGGCAGGGTTGTGCCCGGACGCGGGCCCGCGCCTTCCGTGCCGGCGGGCGCGGGTGAGTTCATCTCAACCAGGGCATCGGCGGTGGCGCACTTCACGAGGAGCACATCAAGGACGATCTTGGGCTGCGGGGAATGCGCGATCCAGTCGAGTCCGTGGTGCAGGACCTGAAAGATCAGCTCGATCTCCTCGAGGGAGCGAAGTTCGGCGATGGCGCGCAGCTCTTTCCATTCCTCTTCCGAGAGCTCGAGCGTCGCTGAGTTCGTGGCTCCGATTTTCGCGAGCACGGTGCCATGAAGGAACTCGATGAGGCTCCGGGTGAGCACGCGAAGGTCATGGCCGCGAGAGTACGCCTGCTCGACGAGCTGCAGGGCTTCGATGGGTTTGCGCCCGAAGACGCCCGCGAGGATACCGAGGATCGTCTGGCCCTCGACGAGGCCGACGCTTTCGCGGACCGAGTGCACGGTGATGTGGTTGCCCGAAAAGGCGATGACCTGGTCCAGCAGCGACAGCGCGTCGCGCATGCTGCCTTCGGCGGCACGGGCGATCAGCGCCAGCGCGCCCGGTTCGGAGGTCGTGCCCTCCGACTGCGTGATCTCGGCGAGGCGCGCCTGGATCTGCGCGAGGGTCACCCGCCGGAAGTCGAAGCGCTGGCAGCGTGAGAGAATCGTGGCCGGAATCTTGTGCGGTTCAGTGGTGGCGAAGATGAAGATCACGTGCGCCGGCGGCTCTTCGAGCGTCTTGAGCAGGGCGTTGAAGGCCTGCGTGGTCAGCATGTGCACTTCGTCGATGATGTAGATCTTGCGGGCGCCCGTGGAGGGCATGTACTTGGCGTTCTCGCGAATTTCGCGGACCGCATCCACGCCGTTGTTGGAGGCGCCGTCGATCTCGATCACGTCGATCCCGTTGCCTCCGGTGATCTCCTTGCAGCTCGCGCATTCGTCGCAGGAGCGCAGCCAGTCGCCTTCCACCCGGCTGTGCTCGCAGCGGAGGGCCTTGGCGAAGATGCGGGCGATGGAGGTTTTGCCGATTCCGCGGGAGCCGGTGAAAAGATAGGCCTGATGGATTCGCTGGGAACGGATGGCGTTCGACAACGTCCGCACGATGTGGCCCTGACCGACGATGTCAGAGAACTGTGCTGGTCGCCACTTTCTGGCTAAGACGATGTAAGAGCCCGTTGAAGCGGTCAATCGATTTCCCCGAGAATCCCCAAAACCCACAGAAGAATTGTGTGCGGCACATTACTCTGGCTGAAATTGATAAACAAGCGAAAATACTCAGGTTTTGGCCATCTGCGCTAGCGCGGTGCGGCGTCCGGGCGGCCCGTCTGAAGATCCCTGGAATAGCAGCAGGATGGCTCCCTCAGCCTTTGCGGCTGAGCTTGCTTCAAGCTGCGCTGGGTGGCGGTGCTCCGACGTGGAGTTTTTGCTCCTGCAGACGAGTCAAGACCCTCCGCAGAAGTTCGGATTGAGCAGCCGCCTGGTCGTTGAAAGAGTCCACCCAGAAATTCAGGTTCACGGTTTGAACGCCGTCGGCCAGGCTCGCGAGCAGGACCGATCTGGGTCGGTCCACGCGGATGGCGGGAACCTCCGTCATGCACTCGAGGCAGAGGCGGCGCACCTCCTCGAGGGTGGCGTGGTAGGGCACTCGGATCTGAGTGGAGCATCCCATGGCCGTGGTCGGAGTCGATAGATTCAGGAGCCGGGTGTTGACCAGCTCGGCATTCGGAACGATCAGCATGTTGCCTTCGCTGGTTCGGATCCGCGTGCTTCGCAGGCCGATCTCCTCGACCGCGCCCACCGCGCCTGAAAGGTTGATCAGGTCGCCCGGCTTGAGGTTGCGGTCCACGATCAGGATGAAGCCGGAGATCATGTTCGAGAGCGTGTCCTTGGCGGCGAGACCGATCGCGAGCGAGCCGACTCCGAGCGCCGTCACGAGCGACATCACATCGTAGCCGAAGTGCCGGAGGATCATGATGCCGCCGGTGAGAAAAACGAACAGCGTGAGGACGTTGCTGAGGAGAGGGATGAAGCCGTGCTGAAGGGACTTGGAGGCAGCCGAACGCCGGGTGTTCCATTCAATAGCGGTGAGGCCCGCTTTACGAACGATCCAAAGAAGCATCAGCACCACGGCTACGTACAGCGTGCCGTCAAGCCCTCGGCGAAGGAGGTCCGGCAAAGGCGCGAGATCCGCGAGCAGCTTCACTCCGGCGACATAGATGAGGTTGGAAATCGGTGACGCCAGCTCAGCGAGGAACGCCCAGTTGCGGTTCCTGACGGCGGCGCGGAGGCCCGCTCTCACCAGCGCGATGAGCAGGAGCATGATCCCGAAGACACCCGCTGCCGTGAGAAGCTCGCTGGGGAAATCCATGATCTGCGATCCGAAGTAGCACAATCGGATTGAAATTCAATGAATCGAGTGCCAAACTGCGGTCGCGCAGTCCGGTATTGGGCGGCAAGGAAGAGGAACTCTTTTGATCGCGATCAGAACCAACTCAGCCGTGATGATTCCGAGCCCGTCTTGGGCGGCGCGGAATATCGACGCGGAGCTGACGACTGAGCTGACGATGGAGTTTCAGGTCGCGTTTGGCGCGATCCTGGTCGCCTGGGAGCCCGTAGCCGGGCGCATCACCCGGATGGAATGGACGCTCAAGCTTTTCGCGGACGACTGCGCGAATGAGGTCCCGGCGCATGTCCTGAATCTCATTGAGCGGCTGAAGCGCTATTTCCGTTCCGGCGATCCCATGGGTTCCGTTCCCTGGCATCTCTTGGATCGCAGCGGCTGGACCCAGTTCCAGGAGCAGGTCTATCAGGCCATCGCCGAGATACCGCACGGTGAAACGCGAACCTACGGCTGGGTGGCCGATCGCGTTGGCAGGAGCACCGCGACTCGCGCCGTGGGCCAGGCGCTGAAGAACAATCCCCTTCCGATCCTGATCCCCTGTCACCGTGTCGTGTCGGTCACCTCGATCGGCGGTTTCATGGGCTCGATCGATCCCTCACCCGAGCTCGATCTGAAACGGCGGCTGCAGACGCTCGAGCAGGATTATCTCAACCCGCTTTTCCCTTTCCTGTCCGCTGAAATGGCCTGAAGCAGGGAATATGAGCACCAGCGGCGGCCAAACGGACTCCCGCGAATCCGATCTTGGGCTCTCGTTGCTCGGGCTCTTTGTCGCCGGGTTGATCTTTTCCCTGGGCACCTGGCGCGCCTTCGAGCGCGGCGGCGCCGACTTCTCCGTTTTTTTCGAAGCGTGGAGGCTGGTTCTTGGTGGGCGGGGCGAGGATATCTACCGCGTTTCGCCGGATCGCTTTCTTTACGCCCCGGGCTTCGCCTGGCTGCTGGCGCCCGTCGCGCTCCTGCCGCGTGGCCTGGCCCTCGCGCTCTGGTGTCTTGCGAAGGCGGCCGTGGTCGGCCTGGTCATTCGCGGGCTCGGCTCGCGTCTGTTCCGCGGGTCCAAGCTCGCCGCTGCGGGAATGGCGGCGTGGGGAGTGGTGCTCCTGGCCCGGCCCTTCGTGATCGATCTGCAATACGGTCAGGTGAACCTGTTCATCATGGGGGCGTGCGTGTGGGCGCTTCTGGTTCACTGCGATCCCCGCGCCTCCCGTCCGGCCACGGTGCTCTCCTGGGCGCTGCTCACGTTTGCCGCACTGGCGAAGGTTTTTCCCCTGCCGCTCCTGCTGGTGCCTTGGTTGTCGACCGCGGGCGCCTCTCCGGTGAAGCTGCGGCGCGAACGGCTCTCGGTGATTCTGGCCGCGGGCGTGGTGCTTCTTCTTCCCCTCGTGTCGCAGGAGCTGGACGGCGTACTCGCTCTCTACCGGGAGTGGCACGGGGCGCTTCTTTCGAAGGGCCTGCCGCTAGAGACGCACAACCAGGGCTTCGCCGCATTTTTGAATCGTTTCTTCACGGCTCAGCCCGTTCATGTGATCGCGGCCGGGCCGGAGGGTTACTTCCGATTCGGCTGGCCGCTGCTTTCGGGGGCCACGGTTGCGCTTCTTTCGACGGCGTGGACGCTGCTCACGATGGGCGCGCTCGTGGCGTGGCTGCTGGCTCCGGGCGCGCGGCCAGCGGCCACCTGGATCGGCGTTGCGGTGGCCGCTCTCATCCTTCCGTCCCACCTGATTTGGAAGCCCTATTTCGTCGTCTTTCTGCCTCTTGCCGTGGTGCTGGTCCGGCGCCACCTCGAGAGCTGGCCAGTCCTCGTCTTCATCTTCGCGGCGGTAAATTTCACCGGGTTCGATGTTCTGGGCCCCCGGCTCGGAGCGCAGTTCGAGGCGGCATCGGTGTTGCTGTGGGTGGGGCTTCTGATGCTCGCATCGGTGCTCGCCGGGCGGCATCGGCTCGGGCGGTGAGGGGATTTCAGAAGCGGTACTCGAGCTCGATCGCGGGCGCCGAGATCGCGAGTCCGCCTGCCGCGCTCAGATAGCTCACGAACGCGCCGGCCCGGGCGTGAAGTCCTTTTTGCAAGCGATAGCCGAGTTGGATCGAGGAGTAGGGCAGAAGCCGCGGGCCCTCGAGTGCGATATGCCGGACCAGCGTCGCACCGGCGCCGAGCATGACTTTGAGCGGCCGTTCCCCTGTCGACGTGAGCTCGACGAGGTCCGTCTGCAGGCCGGCGTAGAGTGCGGTGAAGTTAGCGCCGTTTTCCGCGTCGCTGTCGGCCTGGCCGCAGTAGTTCTCGCCCGCGATGGAAGGCGCGATCCGGCACGCGGTGGTTCGCATCGCGTCCTCGCTTTGTTGAAGGCCGAGCTGCGCGCCGAACGGTCGGAGCTGCCGGTGATCGCGGAAGGGTTGCACCCGCATCTCCACCCAATGCGTGTTGCGGATCTGCCCCGAGCCGCCGCCGACGATCGACTCGGCACGGGCCAGAAAGCCCTTTCCCGACTCCAGCTCGATCACGGACGTGGGCGGCACCGGGGACGCCGAGGCGCCGCCGGCAAGCAGGAGGCCCAGTGCTGCAAGGGCCGCCTTGCGGAAGCTCATGGCCTGGCCTTCTCTCCCCGGCCTTTCTCAATGCCGCGCGCGCGCTCGGAGTCGGCGATGTCCGAGATCAGCGCGTACAGCGATCCCACGGTCGCGCCCTTGCGATAGGCCCAGAAGGTGAGCTCGTTCCAGAGCAGGTCGGTCACGGAGAGCTGGCCCCGGATCATCGCGACCTTGCCCATCGGCCGGGTGATGAAGGTCGCGCTGGTGAAGTCCAGCATCAGCTTGATGACGCCGGAGTCGACACCCTTGACCTGGAGGATCTTGGACTCCATGAGCCGGTTCACGACGTCCTTCGCCTTGACGAAGCCGCAGTCCAGCTCGTCGCCGCCGTCCACGAGACTCCAGTGGAGCGAGTCGCGCTGATCGTCCTCGTCTTGGACGTTGCAGGTGTCGATCGTCGCTTCCATGGCGAGGGCCAGGATGGTGAGGACGTCCAGATCGCCGGTGCTCAGGTTGTTGGTGCCGGGCATCGGGCCCGAGAGGATCTCGTCCATGGCGATGCCGCAGGAGCGCTCGAAGCTGACGCTCGAGGGCTTGCAGTTCTGGCCGCGCCAGTCGCAGTCCTGGAGGAAGGTCGAGCAGCTCTCAAAGGTGCGAGGGAACGCCGCGGCCATCATCTTGTCGAGGTTCTTCACCACGGAATCGCGATCGACGACGAATTGCTGGGTGTCCGGCTGTTTGG
>JAMPXZ010000043.1 GCA_023700925.1 Oligoflexia bacterium
GCACTGCGTGGCTCGGGATCTCGGGTGGCCTGCTGCTCGCCTACGGCGGCCTGGGCGGGGGGGCCGGGCCTGTCTACGACGCCATTCTGCACGCACTTTTCGTTGGCTTCGTTTTCTCGATGATCTTCGGGCACGCGCCGGTGATCCTGCCCGCGCTCACCGGGCTTGTGGTGCCGTTTCACCGCTATTTTTACGGCCCGCTCGCGCTCTTGCATCTTTCGCTCGCCCTTCGCCTCGCGGGCGACTTCGGCGGCGGCGCGGAAATGCGCTACTGGGGCGCGCTGCTCAATGGGATCGCGGTCCTGGCGTTCCTGCTCGGCACCGGCGTGGCGGTGCTTCGCGGGCGCCTGGCATCACGACTCCGCTGACCGCTCACCGTCTCACTGAGCTTGGCCCGCGCCTCCCACCGAGTTTTGATGGATTTGGTCCACGGCCTGACCGTAGACCGTATCGAGCGCTTTGGCCTCGCGTCCTTCAAAGAGCTGGCGGCAGCTTCCTCCCGCCACGATCGGACCATTCGCGTATCGGGTGATCGCGCGGGGTTTCGCAGTCTTGCCGTCGACGAACTTCAGCAGCTCCTTGGAGTCAAAAAGGTATTTCGTGACCTTGGCGGCGATGCCCCCGCGTTGCACCCCGTGCGTGGCGTCGCAGGTGAGGGCCTGCTCGTCCGGCGGAAGCTGCGCGAACTTCAGGAGGTCACGGATCCGCTCGCGCTCGACGCTGTCTCCGAGCGAGGTCTTCTTGTCCTTTTCGAGTCGCGACTGGAGCTTGGCGAGCTGGTCAGGGCGAAGCACTCCGGTAGAGACCGCCGCGGTGAGAGCGCGGAAGGCCTCTTCGCGCGTCACGTAAAGGCACTCGTACCAGTCGTCACCGAGCGAACCGTTGCGGCGCTGCAGCAGGGCGTCCGCATAGACTCCGAGCCGCTCCGAGTCGCTCTCGTTTCGGATCATGCTCAGAAATTCGAAAAAGGGCGGCTTGGTCTCCGCCCGCGCGATCCCGGGGATCGCAAGGCAGAGGAGAGTGAGCGCGGCCGTGAGACGCTTATTCAACATTTATTTAGTATAAGCCGGTTGGGGCGGCCTGCCAAGCTACATCGGTTTCGGCCACCGGCGCCCGGGAGGCCGCCGCGAGGCCGAGTGCCAGAGTCTCGCGCGTGCGCCAGGGGACGAGGATGCCGTCATCCCAGAGCCGGGCGGTCGCGGTATACGGATTGCCCTCGCGCTCGTACTGGGCACGTAGGGGATCCTGGAGTCGCGCGACCTCCTCAGGGGATAGCGGACGGCCTTCCGCTTCCAGCCGCTCGGATTTGATCTGCGTGAGCACGCCGGCCGCCTGTTCCCCTCCCATTACGGAGATCCGTGAGTTCGGCCAGCTCCAGAGCAGGCGCGGCTGATAGGCGCGGCCGCACATGGCGTAGTTGCCGGCGCCGAAGCTTCCGCCGATGAGAAGGGTGAACTTCGGCACCTGCGCATTCGCCACCGCCATGACCATCTTCGCCCCGTCCTTGGCGATGCCGCCCGCTTCGGCCTTCCGCCCGACCATGAAGCCGGTGATATTCTGGAGGAAGAGCAGGGGAATCCCCCGCTGGGCGGCGAGCTCGATGAAGTGGGTGGCCTTGAGCGCGCTGTCGCTGAAAAGAACCCCATTGCTGCCCAGAATGGCGACGGGATAGCCGAAGACGCGCGCGAAGCCGCAGACGAGGGTCGTTCCGTAAAGCGCCTTGAACTCGTGAAGGCGCGAGCCATCCACGAGCCGCGCGATGACCTCCCGGATCTCAAGCGGGCGGCGCAGGTCGATCGGCAGGATTCCGGCGAGCTCAGCCGGGTCGTAGCGGGGCTCTTCGGGCGCCTCACGTCCGGCGGCGATGGTGCTGCTGCTGGTTGCGCTAGTGGAGCACCGTGGTGCAAGGAGCGCCGCGATGTCGCGCGCGATCTTGAGCGCGTGCTCGTCGTCGTCGGCGAGGTGATCGGCGACCCCCGAGATCCGGGCATGCGTGTCGCCGCCGCCGAGCTCTTCGGCGCTCACTACCTCGCCTGTGGCGGCTTTCACCAGGGGCGGCCCTCCCAGAAAGATCGTGCCCTGGTTGCGCACGATGACGGTTTCGTCGGACATGGCCGGAACATAAGCGCCGCCCGCGGTGCACGAGCCCAGGACCACCGCGATCTGCGGGATCCCGAGCGCGCTCATCCGCGCCTGGTTGTAGAAGATCCGCCCGAAATGATCGCGATCCGGGAAAACCTCCGCCTGGAGCGGCAGGAACGCTCCGCCGGAGTCCACGAGGGAGAAGCAGGGGAGGCGGTTCTCCCAGGCGATCTCCTGCGCGCGCAGGTGCTTCTTCACGGTGAGCGGAAAGTAGGTGCCTCCTTTGACGGTGGCATCGTTGGCGATCACCATGGCTTCGCGCCCGTGGATGAGGCCGATTCCCGTGATGAGGCCCGCGGAAGGGGCCGCGCCGTCATAGTGATCCCAGGCCGCGAGCGGCGAGAGTTCGAGAAACGCGGTCCCGGGATCGAGGAGCCGGGCCACGCGCTCGCGCACGAAAAGCTTGCCGCGTTTTTCGTGCCGCGCGCGGGCCTCGCGTCCGCCGCCCTCGTGGACCGTCGCGAGGCGACTCTCCAGCTCGGCGGCGAGCCGGCGGTGATGGGCGGCGTTGGCTTGGAACTCCTCGGTGTGGGTCGAAACGTGGGATCGGAGGATAGGACTCATCAGCGCCTGAGCTAGCGGGATCGCGTGGCGAGATCAATGAGAAAGGCTCGACCTGGGGTGTCTTTACACCGGAGGGCGACCCTGCTACCGGAGCCGCGTGGGAGCCGTGTTTCAAACCATCGAAGTGGAGCTCACCGCGCGCGGGATTCTCGTTGTCGCGCTGAATCGGCCCGGGCTGCGCAACGCTTTCAACGAGGTCATGGTCGAGGAGCTTTCGCGGGCCTTCGGCCTGCGAGCGCTAGAGCCGGACGTCCGCGTGGTGGTGCTCCGAGGCCACGGTCCGGTCTTCTGCGCGGGCGCCGATCTGAACTGGCTGCGGGCCGCGGCGGAGCGCTCCTACGACGAGAACCTCGACGACACGCGCAAGCTGGCCCGACTCTTCGCCATCATGAATGAATGCCCGAAGCCCGTGATCGGTGCGATCCATGGCGCGGCGATCGGCGGCGGCGTGGGTCTGGTCAGTGTCTGCGACCTGGTGGTGGCCGAGGGGGAGACTCTTTTCAGCCTGAGCGAGGTGCGGCTCGGACTCATCCCCGCCTGCATCGGTCCGTTCGTGATTCCGAAGATCGGCGTCTCGAATGCGCGCGCGCTTTTTATCGGAGCGGGGCGCATCGGGGCCGAACGCGCGCGGGAGCTCGGGCTCGTCCACGAGGTCGTGAGCGGCCGCGAGCAGTGGGAGGACGCGGTGGAGCGGATCGTCGCTCGCCTCCTGGAATGCGGGCCTGGCGCGCTCAACGCGGCGAAGCGGCTCGTCCAGGAGCTGACGTGGCCGGAGCGGCGCGCGAACCATGCCGATGTGCTCGAGTACGTGGCGCGACTCCTGGCAGAACTTCGCGTGTCGGAGGAGGGCCAGGAGGGGCTTCGCGCGTTTCTCGAAAAGCGCAAACCCGCCTGGCTGCCCGATGGCTGAACCGATGAAGGTCCTCGTCGCCAATCGGGGGGAGATCGCGTGCCGGGTCTTTCAGGCGTGCCGGGAAATGGGCCTCCGGACGGTCGGAATCGTCGCGCCCGGCGACGAGCAGGCGCGGCATGTCACCTACGCGGAGGAGCTGTTCCGGGTCACCGGCTATCTCGATGCCGGTTCGATCCTCGAGGCGGCGCGCCGCGCGGGCGCCCGGGTGATTCATCCGGGTTACGGCTTTCTTTCGGAACGGCCGGACTTTGCCGATGCGGTCGAGCAGGCCGGGTTCGCGTTCGCCGGTCCGCGCGGCGAGACGATGCGGCTTCTCGGCGCGAAGATCAACGCCAAGAAGGTCGCCGCGCGCGAGGGCATACCGACACTTCCGTGGGCTACGGCGCCCCGGCGCTCGGAACTCTCACGCCTCGCGCGTCGCATCGGCTATCCGCTGCTGCTCAAGGCGTCGGCCGGAGGCGGCGGAAAAGGGATGCGCAGGGTGGAGCGTCCTCAGGAGCTCGAAGCCGCGGCCGAAAGTGCGAGCGCCGAGGCGCTGGCCGCCTTCGGTGACGGAACGCTTTTTCTCGAAAAGCTCCTCGAACGCCCCCGGCATATCGAGGTCCAGGTTTTCGGCGATGGGGAAGGCGGGGGCCTCCTTCTTCATGATCGTGAATGTTCGCTTCAGCGACGCCACCAGAAAATCTGGGAAGAGGCGACGGCTCCGCATCTGCCGGCGGCCACCCGTGAAGGACTTTTTGAAGCGGCGCTCGGCCTCGTACGCGCGGTACGGTATCGTGGCGCGGGGACGGTCGAGTTCCTGGTCGATGCGACCGGAGATTACTTTTTCCTCGAGATGAATACGCGCCTCCAGGTCGAGCATCCGGTGACGGAGCTGGTGACCGGGGTGGATCTGGTCTGGGCGCAGCTCGCCCAGGCCCTGGATCCGACCGAACCGATCCTGACGGAGATGCCTTCGGCCCGCGGTCACGCGATCGAGGTCAGGCTTTATGCCGAGGATCCGTCGCGAGGCTATGTGCCGACGCCCGGAAAGATCGCACGCCTCAGGTGGCCTTCGGGCGCCGGCATTCGCGTGGACAGTGGCATCGAGGAAGGCCAGGAAATCGGGGTTTCGTTCGACTCGATGCTCGGCAAGCTCATCGCGTTCGCCCGCAATCGTGACCAGGCGCTGGCGCGGCTGCGCTTCGCGCTCGAAGAGACCGTGATCCTCGGTACGGGCGCGCTGAGCACGAATCAGGCTTGGCTCCTGGGCCTGGCGGCTCATCCCGGCGTTCGGGAGGGCCGTGTCGACACGGGGTTCTTGAGTCGCGAGACGATCACCCCTTTTCCCGGCCCCACTCGCGAGCAGCTCGTCGCGCTCGCCGCGGCCCAGGCGGGGACTCGGGCAGCCGAGCTCGGCGGAGGCGCATCGCCCTGGCACGAGTTCGGCGCAGCGAAAGACGTGGAGCTGCGGCCGGGAGGCTGGGCGGTCCTTCCTGGAAGCGCGGGTGAGCGCCTCCGGTTGCCGAGCTTCGAAAGCGTACCCCGGGCGCTCGAGGACGAGTGGGACGAGCCGGGCTCCCCGCGGCACGCCGGCGTGAGCGGCGAGGGTGCCCTGATTGCGCAGTTTCCCGGGAAGGTGCGGCGGCTTCTCGTCACCGAGGGCCGGAGTGTCGCCGAAGGGGAACCTCTGGTATGGGTGGAGGCCATGAAGATGGAGTTCTCCATTGAGGCGCCGTTCGCGGGCGTAGTGGCCAAGGTGCTTGTTCGCGAGGGCCAGTCGGTCTCGCCGGGTGATCGCTTTCTGGAGCTCGAACCGGCGCCGGCGCAAAAGGAGAGTGCGTGAAGGACGCCGTCCGGGTTTTCGAGGTCGGTCCGCGCGATGGACTGCAGAACGAGCCGCGTCCCGTGAGCCTGGCGGTCAAGCTGCGCTTCGTCTCGGGGCTCGTGCAGGCCGGGGTTCGCGACCTCGAGCTGGGCTCGTTCGTGCGCGCGGATCGCGTTCCCGCGATGGCCGATACGCCGGAGCTTTATCGCGCGATCCGTGAGGGCCGGCTCGCGCTTCGCGGCGCGCGCGCCTGGGCGCTCGTGCCGAATCGCCGCGGCCTCCGCTCGGCGCTCAAGGCCGGGGTGCGCCACGTCGCCGTCTTCACCGCGGCCACCGACAGCTTCGCCCGGCGCAATATCGGAATGACGGTCGCCGACTCCCTCAAGGAGTTCGGCGCGCTCATCCGCGAGGCACGGGAGCGGGGCGAGGCGGTGCGGGTGCGCGGTTATGTCTCGACGGCTTTTGGCTGCCCTTACGAGGGCCGGGTGCGTCCCCGCGCCGCGCTCCGGGTGGTCGAGAAGCTCGCCGCCCTGGGTGTTGAGCAGGTGTCCATCGGCGACACCATCGGAGTAGGCACTCCGAACCAGGTCGACGAGCTCTTCGGTCCGGCCCTGCGGCTCCTGGGAGCCGCAAGGGTGGCCGCGCACTTTCACGACACGCGCGGGACGGCGCTGGCCAATGCCTTACGGGCCCTCGAGCTGGGCGTGCGAACGATCGATAGCGCCGCCGGTGGGCTGGGCGGTTGTCCCTTCGCACCCGGCGCGGCGGGGAATCTCGCCACCGAGGATCTCGTGTATCTCCTTGACGGAATGGGGCTCAGGAGCGGGATCGATCTGGAGGCGCTCTGCCGGACGAGCCTCGAGCTGGCGCGCGCGATGAAACGGTCGCCTACGGGTCGCTATCTTCAGGCCTTCACAGCCTCTTGCGGGGCGCCCCGCGGGCGCCACGACTTCTCAGGTGCCGGGACTTGACGCGCTTGCGGGCCGCCCCTCCGCGGGCACCCTCGGCATCCGAGAGCCAGACCACCCGCAGGAACGGCTCCTCGGTCGAGCGGTGGTATTCCACCTTGCCCTTGAACGCGCGTCGGAGCGTGCGGCCGATCTGCTGGGCCAGCAGGGGAAGCGTCACGTAGTAGCGCGTGATGTTCCGGAAGTTCTGGTACCAGAGCACCCTCTCCTGATCATTGCGGACTCGCGCGATCCGTTCGGTTCTTTCGATCGTCTTGCGGACGGTGTCGTTGTGTTTTTTCCATGCGTCGCCATGTAGCTCGACGACGCCCAAGGGGCAGCGCTCGCGAAGCTGGCGGCAGGCGGGGCAGATGGCGCGGGCCTGCTGTATTTTCGGCTGAACCGGGACCCTGCCCGCCGAATACCATTTTCCGCGGAGATTGACGCTGCCGCAGTCCGCGCAGCTGGGAGTTCCCGCCGGCTTGGCCTCGGTCCGGTAAGGATCCTGACGCCGCGGCTCGCGGGTCTGTCTTTCCATGAAACGTCGTAAAGGAAGCGGAGACATATCGAGCAGGGAAAGCAATTGGCGTTCCGCCTTGCTCGAAATTCTTCAACTGCTGGAATGGAATTCGCATCCTCGGGGTCTCCTAGCGGGAGGGCGCCACAATGGCCTCTATGGACGGAAAAACGATTGAAGAGCTCCGGAAGCTCCTCGTGGATCGCTGGCGCAACATCGGCAGGCGAGCGGAGGACGCGCCCGGCACGGATGCCCCGGCGGCGGCGTCCGGGCTGGATTCGCAGGCCGAGATCATCGACATCGCGCAGAACCTCGAGCAGCTGGAGCGCGACAGCTCCTTGGCCGAGCAGGAACGTCGGAAGCTCATCGCCGTCGAGCGCGCTCTGGCGAAGATGGCCACCGGCAGCTTCGGGATCTGCGAGGACTGCGGCGAGGAGATTCCACCGAAGCGGTTGCTGGTGCTCCCCGAGGCGAAGTTCTGCGCCAACTGCCAAACGGTCCAGGAAAGACAGAACGCCCGCACCCGTTCCGCCGCCGCCTTCCGCTGAGATCGTGCAGCTTGCACGTTTCATCTTGCATGAGCCGGGTCGTGCGCGCGCGAATGCCCTGCATTAAGCACCGGAAATCACAGTGCCTCAGCGCGGTATAACGCTTGCGTTAAGCTGCTACCCGTGTGGGGTCCTCGGAGACTCTGGGGGATAATATGGGCAGGTCGATACGACCGTTTCTGGGAATTTGCACCTTCATGTTGTTCAGTCTTCTGGCGGTCGATCTTTATGGAAAGCTGGTTTTGCCCGATGATCGTGGCGTGCTCGTGTCCAACGTGGTGCGCGCGCAGCTGGAGGATTCCGCGCGTAACGCGCGTAAGGCGCGACCTCCGCGCCTCGCGCGCCAACCCGCGCTGCGAACCGCCGTGGAGGCGGACCGGGCGCTTGCCGAGGGCCGGCGCAAGTATTTCGAGGCGATGGGCTACCAGAGAGTCGGGGGTCATAAGGCCGCGGAGCCGTTGTTTTTCCGGACGATCGAGGTGCTCAGCGGTTTCATCGACCACGCACCGAAGGATTCGCGGGTCCCCGAGGCGCTTTATCTCCTGGGGGCGTCCTATTATTACGTGAGCCATGGCCGGGATCACGCGGCCGAAAGGCTCTTGAACCTTTGTTCCGACTATTATCGCGGAACGGTCTGGGGTAACCGCGCCGATGCGCTGCGGGCCCATCTGAGTCGGGGCGATACATGAGCGAGGTGCAGGAGCGGTTTCGCAAGCTCTCGATCAAGACCCGGCTGGCTCTGGTTTTTGCCGGTCTCTTCTCGATGGTGATGCTGTTCTCGGGATTTCTGCTGAGCCAGCAGCACCAGACCGCGGTGCGTGGCTCGCGGGTCGCGATCATGGCCTACCGGCAGATGGCCGAGGCGCGGGGCATGCAGGCCGCGCTCGAGGCGCTCGATCGCGATCCGCCTTCGTCGCCCGACGAGCGGCGCTCGACGGTGCTCCGCGACTTCCGCCTCTCCATCTCCAAGGCGCGCGATGAGGCACGGGCGCCGGAGGCCGATACGCTGATCGAGAAGATCGAGGCCGATTTTGACAACTATCTCGCCGCGGTCGCCTCGGGATCGCCGGAGCTCGTCCGCAAGAACTGGAAAGAGGTCGCCGCGACCGTCAGCGCTTTCATGGAGCTGAACGAAAACCTCGTCTATCGGATGGCCGACGAGCTCATGCGCAAGCAGCAGTTCTCCATTTTCCTGGCGATTTCCTTTCTCGCCGTTCTCATTCTGGTGATGCTGGTGGGCGGCTACCAGATCGTGTTCATGCTGTCGCGACCCCTGTCCTCCCTGGCGACCTTCGTGGATCAGCTCGATCTCGAGGAGGAGCTGCCCAAGAAGCTGCCAAGCTTCACGCCCGAGGTGGCGGAGATCTCGTTTGTCGCGAAGAGCTTCGAGCGTCTGCTCACCCGTCTCCGCGGCTATCGCGCGCTCAACATCCAGCGTCTCCTGATCGAAAAGCGCCGCGCCGACATCATCGCCGCTTCCACCTCCGACGCGATCTGCCTGCTCCGGGGCGAGGAGGTGGTCTATGCCAATCCGATCGCCGAGAGGCTTCTCGGCCTGGAGCCGACGCCGCCTGGCTCCGGGACGGTGTCCGCCGTCCCTGATGGCCAGGGCGGTACCACGCTCGCCGCTCTCATCATGGCGGGGAAAAATCCGCGCGGCGTCCGGGCGGTGCTCGATGCGGTCTCGCAGACGATCCCGGTCGAGCTCGTCGTCGAATTGGATGAGCGCAGATCGCATTACCTCGTGCAGGCGTTCCCGATTTCCTTCGATCTGATCGAGAAGATGGACAGTCTTGCCGGGGATTCGATGTCCCAGGCCATGGAGTCCTTCCAGGCCAATACGCTCGTCGTGGCTCAGGACGTCACCCTCGTCCGCGAGAGTCAGGAGGCCAAGGGACACTTCCTGGCGACCCTCTCCCATGAGGTCAAGACTCCGGTGACCAGCCTGACCATGGCCACGCGGTTGCTCGCGAAATTCTCGGACGAATTCAAGAACCCCACTCACCGGAGCCTGATCAAGACCTGCGTCGAGGACGTCGATCGCCTCAGGACGCTTCTCGACGAGCTGCTGACGGTCTCGCGTTTCGATACCCTTACGCAGCGGCTTGAGCTCCAGAACGTCGATCTCGGCAAGCTGCTGCGGCATACCGTCCAGACGTTCCAGCCCACCGCGACGGAGCGGGGGATGTCCCTGAACCTGTCCATCCGGAACGGCGGCAAGCCCGTGATTCTGCCGATGGATCCGGCCAAGGTGGCGTGGGCCATCTCCAACCTGCTGCTCAATGCCCTACGGCATACGCCTCGGAACGGCCGGATCGAGGCGGAGCTTGAGGCCTTCGAGGATCGGGTCGAGGTGAGAGTGCGGGATACCGGGCCCGGGATCGATCGCAAGCGGCAGGGCAGGATTTTTGATAAATTCTCGTCGTTTTATGATATCCGGATTGCGCGTTCGGGCGGGGCCGGAGCGGGTCTTTCGATAGCGCGCGAGATCGTGGTGGCTCACGGGGGCCGGATCTGGGTCACCAGTGAGCAGGGAATGGGTGCGGAATTCTGTTTTGTCCTGCCGCGAAAGCGGGAAACGGCCGGGGTCGCGGCGGAACGGGTTGCGGTGACGGGGAAATCCCGCTTGCCGCTGGGAAAAGGAGATTCAGGTGGCGCGTCTGCTTGTGGTGGATGACGAGAAGAGTATTTGCAGCACGATCGAGGCCGCAATGAAAGGCGCTGGCCATCAGGTCGACGTCGCGGACAGCGGCGAGCTCGCGCTTTCGATCATGCGCCGGAACGTGCCCGACATCCTGCTGACCGATCTTCGGATGGACGGCATGAGCGGTCTGGACCTGCTGGGCAAGACGCGGGAATATTTTCCGTCGGTGACGGCGGTGATCATGACGGCCTATGGCACGATTGATACCGCGGTCGCGGCCATGAAGAGCGGCGCGTACGATTATCTGGTGAAGCCTTTTACCCCCGAGCAGCTCGAGCACCTCATGGAGAGGATCGAGGAGTTCCGGCGGCTGCGCGAGGAGAACACGAAGCTGCGCGATCAGGTCGACGCGCTCTCCGAACCTTCGGCGATCGTGACGAAGAACGCGAGGATGCAGAAGCTCCTCGATACCGCCAAGAAGGTGGCCGTCACGGATTCCACGATTCTCATCACCGGTGAGAGCGGCACGGGCAAAACCCTGCTCGCCAAGCTGATGCATGACGCCAGCGTGAGAGCGCGGGGGCCGTTCGCGGTCGTCAACTGCGCGACGCTGTCGGAAAATCTGCTCGAGAGCGAGCTCTTCGGGCACGTCCGCGGCTCTTTCACCGGCGCGGTGAAGGACAAGATCGGGCGCCTTCAGGTGGCGGACACCGGTACGGTGTTCCTCGACGAAATCGGCGAAATTTCCCCGAGCCTGCAGACGAAACTTTTGCGTTTCCTCCAGGAGCGCGAGTTCGAACGGGTGGGCGACACCAAGACGATCCGCGTGGACGTCCGGATCATCGCCGCGACCAACAAGGATCTCGAGCGCGAGGTGCGCGAAGGCCGGTTCCGCGAGGACCTGTACTTCCGCCTCAACGTGATCGAGCTTCACATGCCGTCCCTGCGTCAACGTCCGGAGGATATCCTCACGCTCGCGGATCAGCTGCTGACCCGATCGTTCGTGGCGGCGGGACGCAAGCCGCGGCCGCTCAACGATGCGGCGAAGAAGGCGATCCAGGGCTACGGCTGGCCCGGCAACATCCGCGAGCTGAAGAACGCGCTCGAGCGCGCGGCGATCCTTTGCACGGGCGATCAGGTGACCTTCGAGGATCTCCCGGACCGGGTACTGGAGTATACCGCTCACGCGGCCTCCGGAATGGGAGGCTCGGCGCCGGCACCGCTGGCGCTCACCGGCTCGGACGTCAGCCTCGAAGATCTCGAAAAGAAGCATATCCAGCACGTCCTCGCCACGGCGACGACGCTCGAGGAGGCCGCGAGCATCCTCGGAATCAATCTCAGCACGCTCTGGCGGAAGAGACGCCGGTACGGTCTGGACTGAGAAGCAGGATTGAGAAAAGGGCTCCCGACGAGTTCGGGGGTCTCAAGGTCAGGGGGTGCGGCTTCTAACCCGTTTGCCGCCCCCCTGATTTTTCATGTGCTCGTTCTTCGCTCGGGCGTGCACCAAAAAGCAATGCCTTCGTCTGAAAGCCCCGTGCAAATCCGAATTCCGTGACCTGAAGCGGCTGCTCCGGCGCCTACGGTGCTGGCACCCGCGTTGCACAGGCTGACGCGCCGGACGGATGGACGCGCGTCGGAGTTGCTCGCGTGGGAAAAGCCGGATCTGGGCCAACTTGCAACGACCTGAAGAAGGGGGATCGCACATGTTTCTCGTGAAGTTTTTCGTATCTCTGAGTGTAGTGGCTGCTCTCACCATCGGAATCGTCTCCGCGGAGGACAGGAAGGGGCCCGCACCGGGCGGACCGATCGGCGTGGCTCAGTCGGTGCCGTGGGAGGAGTTCAAGGACCGGTGCCTGCACTGGGATCAGTATGAGGTTCAGAAGGCGCCTCAGAACATTCGTATCCAGTGCAATGACATCAGTGTCGAGTTCGTGCCGGCGGCGGCTGGCGAGGTTGCCTTGAGCAGCGCTCGCAGCGTCATGGCGACGGTGCTCGCCGACAAGTTCTACGTGGCCACCGGCGCGCAAAACGTGCCAATGGTCGCGAGGGCGGGGAGCTGCCTGAGGTTCAAAGAGGTCGAAAAAAACCTGGTGATCGAACGGCCGCTGAGCTGCGATGAGGTCGTGGGGATGAAGGGCGACCCCTCTGACTTCTGCCAGCAGAGCCTCGATATCGCGAAATCCGCGAATCCCAAGCTCATCCAGGTCCGCGATACCGGCCGGATCATCGACACCTGCTCCAATGTCGCGGTGACCGGCAAGGACGCGCGTAAATAGTACGGCATCCAGGGGACCCAGGGGCGGGGCCGGGACGTTCATGCGTCTCGGCCCCGCCGTTTCAGCGTTCGAAGTTTTTGGAAGGACCCTATGAGTCAAATGAAGGCTTTTGTCGTGGTATTCGGGATTCTCGCCGGCCTGAGCGCGTGTGGCGACGCCAATCGCGAGCCGGGAAGCGATGAGTCCTCATCGCTCGTCCAGGGCCCTGAACGCGACTCGGCGCTTCTTCGCGCCACCGAGACTTATGGTCCGCTGGTCGTGGCGGTGGGCGAGGGTTCAGCCGAGGCGAGCCGCCGGCCCTGGTCCTCGTGGTGGTACCCGATTCGCGATACCTACCTGTTTGAAGGGACGCGGGCCAATCCCGCGCCGCTCGAAAAGTACGATACTTATGTCCTGAAAACGACCGGGAAGGCCGGTGCCGCCGCCGCTTTCGAGCGCGAGCGCCTGTACGATCCCGGTGCCTCCGCGTGGGAAGGGTTGTGCAATGCCTGGGCGGAGGCCTCTATCATGGAAGCCGAGCCTTCCGCGGGCGCGACGCTCAACGGGATCTCCTTCGGCGTGGGTGATCTCAAGGCGCTGCTCGTGAAGACCTACGAGGGCTTCGGGGGAATGCGGCAGTACGGGCAGCGGTTCAACGGCGATCGCCACGGGATCTACGACGACGTATTTCCGGATCAGTTCCACCGGGTCCTGCAGGCCGAGCTCTTTGAGATGGCCCGTCCTTTGATCATGGACAAGGATCCGGGCGTTCCGGTGTGGAACACGCCGATCTGGATGGCGCAGGTCAGGATCGAGCGTGACCCGGGCGATCCGGGCGTGGTGCATGTCTCGACGTGGCTCACGGGCGCTAGCCCGTACGTCGAATCCTACGACTTCGTGGGCACGCTGCCGGTGTCTTATCTGTATACCTATGATCTTTTTGGTTCCGATCGCGGGGATGGCACGTTCCAAGTGAGCTATGGCCTGTGGACCGGGCGCTCGATCGACGATCACCCGGATTTCGTGAGTGTCCTGCCGCTGGACTCGCCCGATGGCGGCGAGACCAGCCGGCGCGCGCGCAAGAGCCGCAACACCGAGCTCTCGCGCGAGGTCGTCGACGGGATCCTCACTCAGGCGCGCGCTCTCAGCCCGTGACGAGGGAGCAGTCTTCCCGGTCCGCGGCGAGAACGACGGCGGTGATGGCTTCGAGAAGGCTCTTCGCGGCTGCCGCGTCGCGAATGGTAGTGCACACCTCGGCATAACCGCGGACCTCGAAGAGCAGTCGCTTCGACGTCGGAGTCAGCTGCGCTTCGGCCGTGCCGTCCATCTTTCCGGGGTTCTCCACGGTCTGGCACCGGGGTTCGGCCAGGGCGGGTGCCTGGAGGGCGGCGTTCATGGCCGCGGCGAGCTTGTTCCAGAGCGGCAGATCGAGGGCGCCGTACGCATCGCGACCGCAGGCGTTGCGGCTCGTCGTGAAGTGGGCGATGTGATCGACGCGCGTCTTGGCGAAGTTCGCGTTGATGATGAGGTCGGACCATCCTTCGGCGAAGAGGGATTGGGGCTCATTGCCGCGCGAGCCCGGCGAGGTCTCGGCGGGAGCCTGGGCGCCGGTCGAGGATTTTTCCTCGGAGCCGCAGCCTGTGGCCAGCGCGGCCGTCAACGTGATCGCGACCAGTGCGATGATCCGGATCTTCAGCATGAGGTCACCTCCGATTGGCGGGCTGGTGCAACCGAGGTGCCAGGGGGGGGCGGTGCGCTGCGGAAGGAGGAAGGTGGCGCCGAGGAGGAAGATGGCGCGAAGGGATAAAAGATCACGGCCGGAACGCCCTGCGGACGCTCCGGCCGTGCGGGAGGGAGGGACTAACGAAGCGGGGTCGCGTTCGGGTGAACGCGGCAGACGCCTTGCTGGCAGACTGGGGCACCGAGGGATGACTCGAAGCCCGCGATCCCGAGACAGTCGTTGCGGATGATTCGCTGGCCGCAGACGTTCTGCGCCGCCAGGAGCGACTCGAGGAGCTCGGCTTTCGCCGTCTCGACAAGCTTGGCGTTGCCGACGACCAGGGGCGGGATCATGCTGCAGTTATCCGTGATCACGTACTGGTTTGCCGAGCTCGGAATCACCTCGTAGCTCTCGGTGATATAGGCGCAGTCGTTGTCCGTGGCGCAACCTTGGACCGGCGCGTACCGGTTGTGGATCGCGTCAGCGGCCTCCGCGCAGGTATCCGGGAAGGGGAGCGCATAGTACTTATCGGCCAGCGTCCGGATTGCATGGTGCAACTGATCGTTGGTCTCGCGACTCAGCCCCTGGTAGCAGGTGCGGGCCTCCTCGGTCCGATACAGGGTCAGCTCCGTTCCATTACGCGTGAAGGTGATGCGGTCCTGACTATCGGGAACGAACTCCTCGAAGTCGACGCAGGACTCCGCGTCGCGGCCCGTGAGCGCCGAGGCTCCGGAAAGATCGCGCACCAGGGTTTCCAGCTGCGCCAGCTCTTCAGCTTCCAGTTTGCCCGTTTTCACCTGGCCTTGGGGACCGGGGCCGATTTCGAAGGTTCCGTCGGCGGTAGCCTTGAACCCGTGCCGGGCCACGCAGTACTCGTCGACATACGAAGCGCAGGCCGAATTCAAGGTCAGCGTCCACGCAGGCTGCCGGCGGAGCTCCGGCTGCTGAGAGGGCATGCCGCCCTTGGATTTCGTGCACCCGGTGCCGATCACCGCGAGAGTGAGGACGAGTGCCATTGCAATAGTTCGCTGCATAGTAACCTCCTGGTTAATGAAAAATGCCTAAAAATCCCTTTGCCGCCGCTAGGTGCGGCGGAGACTGCCGCGACGTGTGCAATCCATGTGCCGCGCGTCTGATCGGTTGTCGTGCAGCGTCAGCAGCGGTACGATGGGAAGATGGGAGTGAAAGCCATGAAACGGGTCCCTCTCCTACTAGTACTCGCCGGTCTTGTCGCCGTGGCCGCCGGTGCCTGCGCCTCGGCCGAAAAGCGGGAGCGCGACGAGGGCTGGCATCGTCTGCACAAGCTGGTGCTCAGGAATCTTCGGGTGCGAAGACCGCCTGGCCCCGCGGCCGATCCGAGGGTGAGTCCCGGCGGACCCGATTACGTCTCGCAGCCGCTGCCTTCGGCGAACTTCGACTGCGAGCCGATCGAATCGATCTACTCGCAGCTCGACCTCGAGGCCATCCGCAAGTGCCTCGGCGGGATTCCGGAAACGACGAAGGCGAGCTATCGGCTGCGGCGCGAGCCCGTGCCGTACTGGCGTCTCGAGAAGGAAAAAGGAACGCCCGCTTGTCTGCTCGAGACGCTGGAGCGGCTGCCGGTGCCGCGGGAGATCGTGTTTCAAAGCCGCGAGAGCGGCAGGATGATCTGCTATGCGTCACGCCTGGATCTCGAATGGGATGAGGTGGCTTCGCTCGCCGTGAAGTCCCCGCTCAAGGTGACGAGGCTGCGGCTGGAGTTTCCCGTTTCCGCTCATCTTGCGGATGCGGAGCAGGTGAAGGCGGTGCTGACGGCGTGGTCGCTGCGGCCCTTTCTTCTCGGAGAGCGGGAGGAGATTCTTTCCAAGGTGGTGCCCGATGAGCTCTGCCGCGCGTGCCTGGGCCAGGGTTCTTTCATCGGACCGTTTGATCCGCCGCAACGGCACTGGCCGGAGGAGTGAGATATGAAAACAGCAGCTCTGATCGTTTCAGGAGTGGTCGCCTTCGCGCTGGGGGGCGTGGCGCGGGGGGACGTATTTTCGAAATCCTCTTCCGAGGAGTTCATGGCCTACTGCGGGTTCGGGCCGAAGGTCAAAGTGGTGGCCGCGGCCGAAAGGACCGGTGACTTTTCCGGCTGCGCCGCGACGGCGAAGATTCAGGCCGTACAGTGGGAATGCGGCAAGTCCGAGGGAGTCACCGCGCGCGTCGAACGCTTCAGAAAGCAGCTGCTCCCGCTGGCCCGGACGGAATGCGCCCGCTACTGCGCGTCCCGCGGCAAAGGCTGTCGGGGAAGCTTCCAGGCTCCTTCGCGCTGCGGTCTGGAGACCGATCTCGAAGAGGCGCTCGCGGCGGGCAAACGCCTGGGTTGCCGCCCCGACTGCGCGGGCCCGGCGCTTTCGTACTGTTCGCTTTATGACGCCGGCTATCGAGTGGACGACCCGGCGCTGATCGCCCGGCAGGCTCCCAACTGCGTCTGCTCGCTCTCGAAGTGAGGGCGAGCGGTTGCGCGTCCGTCGGACCTGAGATAAGTTTTCGGCATGTCTACTTGGATCATAATCAGCTGGGTTGCCGTCGCTCTTCTCACGATCATCAATATCGTCGTTTTCCTGAAGCTCAAGGATGCCAGTGAGCAGATGCTCAAGATGGCCTTTCCGGGCGCCAAGAACATGAACGAAGCGGTGGCCGGCATGCAGAAGATGATGCAGGGCATGGGGGGCAAGGGGGGCCGCGGCTTCCCGGGCGGTGGTGGTTTCCCCAAGGGCGGCCTTCCGAAAGGCCCGAGCGGCGGCGCGTCCGACGCTCAGCTCAAGGCCGCGATGGACATGCTTCAGCAGATGCAGAAAAAGGGCGGCAAGCGCTGACTTTCTAAGTCGCCGGCGCTTTCTTCCTCGCCCGTCGTTTATCCAGAAGAAGACCGAAAATCCGTCGGAGCTCGTCACTGACCGGCGCGGGTTCGCCCAGGGCCGTCAGGCTTTCGGCGATCGATTCGATCGTGGAGAGGCATTCACGGCGCGGTTCGCGCCGCAGCTCCTTGTACAGCGACGGACGCGAAGGGATCAGGACGGCGCGCTTGAGCTTGAGCAGCCAGGCGTTGCGCCACCAGAGCGTCTTGGCCTGGCTCCAGGTCCCATCGAGGATCACGAGCCCGTCGATCGGGGGGCGCTCCGAGGCGGGGACGGGAGCGCCTTGCCGGGTGACGAAGTGCAGGCCGGGCGCCGGACGCGCGGACGCCCCGGCGGGCTTGAGCCCGCTGCCGAGATGGAGCACCGCCCAGCGTGACGGCTGCGCCTCTTTGCCGAGCGCCTTGGAAAGGTTTGGCCACGAAAGCCCCACCTTGAGCGTGGAGTTCGGCAGGCAGAGATTCGCCAGCCGCGCCGAGCCCAGATCCTTGTCCGGCTCCTGGGGATGCTGAAGGATGAGGACGTGGATCCGCGACTCCTGTGGGTGAATGGCCTCGCAGACGCAGAGGTCGGCCGGCTTCTGGCAGCGCGCGCAGGGATCCATGGGGGGAGGTGTCCTTTCGTGAAATCTCGGGGAGTTCTCCTCAAGGTCATAGCACAGCTCCCGGGGAGATCCACGCCTCTCCTTCCGGCGCGAGGATCGCGTGGCCAAGCAGGCGGATCCCGAGCTCTTCGGCAAGTGCGCCCACGCGACGGGTGAGCTGACGGTCCTGCGGCGACGGGGTGAGGTCGCCGGAAGGGTGATTGTGGAAAAGAAAGAAAGCCGAGGGCCGAAGCGCGAGAAGCCGGGCGAACAGCTCCGCTGGATCCACGTTCACGTGGGTTCGTACGCCGGCCTCCACCCGGCAGAGTTCGCCGACCGTGCGGAACTGGTAGACCGGGACGAAGCCCAGCCACTCCCGCGTGGCGCTCCTGCGTTCGGCGGAGATCCGCTGAAGCGAGCGGGTCCGCAGGTCGCCGGGATCATCGATCGGAGGCGTCCGCCGGATAGCCGCCATGGCCCTGCCGCGGTGCTGCGCGTATCGTCGCGCCAGCTCGAAAGCCGCCAGAAGCCGTGCCTGGGTCGCGGGGCCCAGGCCCCGAAGGTCCTGCAGATGGGCGGCGGCGTTGCTCTCCATCGCGGTGAAAAAAGCGCGCTCGGCTTCCTCCTCGGGCAGGCCTTCGCCGACGCGCCCGAGGAGCGCGCGGGCGAGTCCCAGGCTCCCGGTGGCCGGGGGGCCGGAGTTCAGGACCAGCGCCAGGCACTCGCGCAGGCTGAGGCTGTCGGGGCCCCGGAGAAGACAGCGTTCCCGGGGGCGTTCATCCATTTGGGGTGAGGTGCTCATGAAGGCCGCCGTTCGCAAGAGGAGGACCCGCGCGAGAGCCTTTTCGCGGCTCGTGCCGGGGCGGACCCGGACTCAGCGTCTCAGATTCCGAGCTTCAGGATGCGCACGCACTTGTCGTGCTTGTCCGCGTCGAACTTGCTGAAGAAGCGCTCGTCGAACTTCATGAGCGCGCTTCGCTGCCGCTCGGCCAGCGTGCCTCGACCTTCGGAGACCAGGCGATCGAAGGTGTTCGCGATGGCGACGATCCGGGCCAGGTCGTAGATGGCGGTGTTGCGCAGCTTTTTCGGATAACCGGTGCCGTCGTGGAATTCGTGGTGCTGCGCCACGATGAGCTTCACCTCGTTCGGCACCTGTTCCATCGTCTCGAGGATTCGCAGCCCCAGCGTGGGATGTTCGCGGAGCTTGGCCTTGGCGGCCTCCGGCGTGTCGGAGTCCTGGACGTCCACCTTGCGCTTGCCGAGGTCATGGAGGATGCCGCCTAGCGCGACATTCTGCAGGATGACGGAGCTGGTGTAACCCATCTGCATGCCGAGGTAGACGGCAAGGACCGCGACATTGACCGAGTGATCGACCGTGCCTTTGGAGAACGTCTGAAGCTGCGTCAGCGACTGCACGGCAAAAGGCGAGCGGGTGATCTCGGAGACGACCTTGCGGCTCGAGTTCATCACCCCGGCGATATGGTGGTCAGGATGGGTGGACTGGAAGATGTCCAGCGTCTTGCGATGAGTGTCCTTCCAGGCTTCGACGAGCTCGCGGTTCTCGGGAGTGGGCTCCGGTCCCTCGGAGGCCGGCGCGCTCGGCGCGGCCACGGTCCAGCCGGCGAATTTCGTGAAATCCTGTTCGAGCACGAAAAGATTGGTGACGTTCTTGAACTGAAGGCGATCGAACGTGTTGCGGTCGATGGCGTCGCCTCCGGCGCGAAAGGCGAGGAATCTTCCGTCGATATTCAGGTAAACCGTTCCCGGGAGCGGTTCGTCGACCAGGAGTTGATTGAGCGTGATGCTGACATACCGTCCGGTCATTGACCTGATTCTAATGCTTCACGCCGGTGCACGCCAGCCGCGAGTGTTTTTCGCGGCTCAGCGCCAGAACCGTGACGCCCATTGTGGTCTCACGGGCTGTAGTAACGTTGGACGGAGACGACCTTCCCTTTGATGGAAAACTCGAGCTCGATCGGGGAGAACTTCGGATTCGCGGGCAGCAGGCGGATGCGTCCGCGTTTCTTTTCCAGGAACTTCACGGTGGCCTCCTCGCCGATCATCGCCACGACGATGTCTCCGTCGGTGGCGTCGCTCTGCTGCCGGACGATGACGTAATCACCGTCCATGATTCCCGCCTCGATCATGCTCTCGCCGCTGACCTTGAGCGCGAACAGCTCGCCCTTGAGCCGCGAGGGTACGGGGAGCAGTCCTTCGGAGGAGGTGATCGCCTCGAGCGGTCTGCCGGCGGGCACGGAGCCCAGGATGGGGATATCGGACGACTCGCAGCGATGCGCGAGCTCGAGCCCGCGCGCCACGCCGGCCTGCTTGCGGAGGAACCCTTTTTGAATCAAAGCGCGGACGTGGTCCTGCACGGTGCCGACCGCGTCGTAACCGCACCTGCGGGCAAGGTCGCGATAGGTGGGCGGGCGCCCGGTGCGGGCGAGCTCTTCCTGAATGAGCTGAAAGAGCTTCGCTTGCTTGGGCGACAATCCGGCTGGTGGCACCATACAACTGTATGGTATCCTGAAAAGCAATGGTTCGCACCAGGGATTCCTCCTTCTTTGAGCTGATTGAAAAGGGCGCGCTCAGCGAGCTGAGCGGTCCTCGCGGCGGCGGAAAGACCGAGGCCGTGCTCCGTTTTATCGCCGAAGCGGGGGCTGACGGCCGCGTCTCGCGCGTGGCCTGGATCGAGCGCGATTTCACCGTGTACCCGTGCGCGTTCCCGCTTCATCAGGTGGCACTCGAACGCGTACTTTTCGTGGATGCGGGGCGGGATCCGCGGCACGCGCTCTGGGCGGCTCAGCAGGTTCTCGCCAGTCAGGTCTTCGGCATCGTCGTGCTTGGCCTCGGCGAGGCGGTGGAGGATCCGGTCGTGCTGCGCCGGCTTCAGCTCGCGGCCGAGAAGGCCCAGGCCACGGTGGTCTTCCTCTCCGAGACGGCGACCGCGACGAACTGGCCGTTCCGGCTCAAGGCCCGTGTGGAGCCCTCGGGAGTCACGATCCTGAAATCGCGGAAAGGCGGGGACGCATGTCCATCGACGGAAAAAGACCGGATCGCGTAGCCTGCCTGCTCGCGCCGGCGAGCCTCCCCGCGAAGACGCTCGCCGCGCTCGGTGAGGCGTGCCTGCGCTTCACGCCGGTGGTGGCGCTTCGCGAGGGTGAGGCGGTTTTTCTCGATATCACGGCTTGCGGCAAGCTTTACTCGGAGGAGCGCCTGCGTGCGCGGCTCCTGGCGCTCGGGCGGCGCTTCGTGCCCGGCGCGGGCGCCTGTCGGGTCGCCATCGCACGGGATGCCGCCACCGCGCTCGCGCTCGCGCGTTTCGGTCTCGGGGGTGAGGACTCCGCTGAGGCGTGGAGGAGGCTTCCGCTCCTGGCGCTCCGGGATTTCGCCTCGCCGTTCGCGGGAGGGGGGCAGGAGCGGGAGGCGGTGAAGAACGTCGAGCGAATTCTCGGGCTCCTCGCGGCCTTGGGCGTGCGGACGCTCGGAGACGTGGCGGCGCTGCCCCCGGCGAGCCTGGCGCAGCGCCTGGGCAAGGACTCCGTCGAGCTGAGCGCGCGCCTTCGCGGCGAGCTGGGTCGGGCATGGCCGGGCTTTCATCCCGAACCGCAGCTCATCGAGCGCGCCGAGGAGAACGCGGAGAACGTCGAGGCGATTCTCTTCGCGCTCAAGGGGCCGCTCGACCGCGCGATGGCGCGGCTCAGGGGCCGGGCGCAGCGGGCGCTCGCGCTCGAGGTTGA
>JAMPXZ010000231.1 GCA_023700925.1 Oligoflexia bacterium
ACGTCCCCCATGAACACCTGCGCCGGGTAGGTATTGAACCAGAGGAAGCCCAGACATGCCGCGGCGACGCAGGCCAGGAAGATCGAAAGCTCGCCCGCGCCCGGAATATAGGGGATCTGGAGGTATTCAGCGATTTTCACGTGGCCGGCACAGTAAGCCAGGATCAGGAAGGTGACCGAGGTGGTGATGGTCGGTCCCACCGCCAGCCCGTCGAGACCGTCCGTGAGGTTGACCGCATTGGAGGCACCCACGATGACGAAGGCGGCGAACGGAATGAAGAACCAGCCCAGGGGCAGGGAGAAACCCTTGAGGAAGGGAAACTTGAGGTCCGGCGGCGTGTCGCGGAAGAGGAAGATCAGGTAGGCCGCCCCGAGCGCGATCAGCGTCTGGCCGAGGAGCTTCTGCCGCGCGGAGAGTCCTTTGGAATTCTTGCGAATGACCTTCTTGTAATCGTCGATATACCCGACGACCCCGAAGAGCAGGGTCGTCACCATCGCGATCCAGACATTCTTGTTCGTGAGATCCGACCACAGCAGCGTCGAAAGAAGGATCGAAAAAAGAATGAGGGCGCCCCCCATCGTCGGCGTGCCCTTCTTGGAAAGGTGGCTCTTGGGACCGTCATCCCGAATGGATTGCCCCATCTGCTTCCGTTGTAGCCAGCGGATGAAGGCGGGACCCACGAGCATGCAAAGAAATACGCTCGTGATCGCCGCTCCGAAGGTCCTGAAGGTGATGTATTTGAAGACGTTGAGGAAGGAGTACTCAACGTGCAGGGGATACAGAAAATAAAGGAGCATGACGGGATGCTACAAATTTTCAAAACCCGGTGTCAAGGCGCTTGGAGCGCTTCGGCTGCGACTTCCCTATCATCGAAGTGGATTTTCCGGTTGCCGAGGATCTGATAGTCCTCGTGCCCCTTGCCCGCGATCAGGACGACATCGCCCGGCTTAGCCTCGGCAATGGCCGCGAAGATGGCCTTCCGGCGGTCGGGTTCCACCCCGCAGTTGGAACGATCCGCGATGCCAGTCATGATCTCCTGAATAATGGCCTCAGGGTCCTCGGTCCGCGGATTGTCGGAGGTGACGAAAACCCGGTCAGACTGCTCTGCCGCCATGCGTCCCATCACCGGCCGCTTCTTGCGGTCGCGATCGCCACCGCAGCCAAAGACCGTGAGCAAGCGATGGGATCCACGCACCTCTCCCAGCGTTCTAAGCACTTTCTCGAGAGCGTCCGGCTTGTGCGCATAGTCCACGAAGACATGCACTCCTCGCGAATTCGGAACGCGTTCGAGCCTCCCCGGGACCTGCTGGAGCTCGGTGACACCCCCCTCGATCATCGGGGGATCGATCCTGAGGCCGCTGGCAACGGCAACAGCGCCGAGGAGATTGTAGGCATTGAAGCCCCCTGTCAGGGCGGACTTCAGCGAGAGCGAAGCGAACTTGCTCGTCACGACGCCCTTGATCCCCGACAGGCTCACGGCGAGCCCCCGGCCCGACACATCGGCCGAGGCCTCCATGCCAAACGACCCGAAGCCGAAATCGGGAGGCCCGTTCAGCCGCAGATCCGTCAGAAGCCGCCGACCGTAATCGTCATCCGCATTGATGGCGGCGAACGGACGCTTGCCCGCCGCAATCGAGGAGCTCACCATGTCGGTGAACAGCAGCGCCTTGGACTGGAAGTAGTCTTCCATATCCGCGTGGTAATCCAGGTGCTCGGGCGAGAGGTTGGTGAAGACCATGCCGTCAAACGCGATACAGGCCGTTCGATGCTGCTTGAGCGCGTGGGAGGAGACCTCCATCACGATCGCCGTGCAGTCGGCTTCCTTCATCTCGGCGAGCAGACGCTGCAGCTCCACCGAGCCCGGCGTCGTATGGGTGGATTCGAGGACCTTGTTCTCATAGCGGAAGTTCACCGTCCCGATGACACCGACCCGGTGGCCGGCGCAACGCAGGATGGACTCCAGAAGATAGGTCGTGGTCGTTTTTCCGCTGGTACCGGTGACTCCGACGACCAGAAGTGACCGCGAAGGGTTGCCGTAAAAGTTGGCGGCGAACCGCGCGAGCGCCTCGCGCCCTTCGGCCACGCGGACATAAGGGATGCCCAGGGCGCGGCAGCGCTCCTCGGAGAGCTCGAGCTCGCCCGCCAGGGCCACGGCACCCGCGTCTCGTGCCGCCTCCAGGAAGAGATGGCCATCACTCTTGCCGCCACGGATGGCGATAAAGAGCGTCCCGGGCCTCACGTCACGCGAGTCGGCCGAGAGGTGCCGGACCCGAAGGGCGTAATCGTCCTGAAGCAGGCCACGGTGCGCCTCAGCTGGAAAGTCCGCGAGCAGTTCCGAAAGTGTCTTCATGGTTCGCTCAACGTTAGCCGAATCGTATCGCCGTCGGCAACGACCTTCCCCTCGCCCGGGCTCTGGGCGTGGATCACGCCGGCGCCCTGGATCTCCACCTGAAAGTGATGCCCTTCGAGCACCTGGATCGCCTCGCGCGGGGCCAGGCCAAGAAGCGAGGGCATCTTCCAGAGAAAGCGGCCGCTCGGGCCCGAGCCCTGCCAGTGCAGCGAACCCGCCTGCGCCTCATCCGCCGGCTGCGGCGCGGCCTGTGCGACCGCCACGGTGTCCGAATCCTCCACGAGCATATCGGCGGGAACCATCACGGGCGGCGCGACGGGCGCCGAAGCCTTGCGCTCGGATGGACCGGTCGAGCCCACGACGCCCGAGGTCGCCTGTGCCAGCACGCGGGAAGGCTCGTTGCGCGCGGGGAGGCTGAACCGGTTCGCGACGGCATTGAGGACCTCACGGAAGAGCGGCGCCGCGGTCTCCGTGGCGTAGTAGATGCCGCGGGGCTCGTCCACGGACGTGAAGATGACGATTCGCGGCTCCACGTCGAGCGGAAAGCCGATGAAAGAAGCGACGTACTTCGACCGCGAGTAGGTTCCCGTGGAAGGGTCCACCTTCTGCGCGGTGCCCGTCTTGCCGGCCACGCGATAACCCGGAAGGACCGCCTTCAGGGCGGTACCGCCTTCCTGGGTGACGCCCTCGAGCGCCTCGACGACCTGATGAGCGACCTTCTCGGAGAACACGCGCCGCGGGCGCCCCTCGGAAGAGGGCGTTCCCGACCGGATCAGGGTCGGCTGCACCAGCCAGCCCCCGTTGAGGAAGGCGGCGTAAGCCCGGGTCATCTGAATCGGAGTGACGAGCACGCCCTGACCGAAGCCGATGTTGGCCAATGTCAGCGGCGACCAGCTCTTGCGAGCCGGCACCTTGCCGGAGATCTCGCCGGGGAACCCCGAGCCGGTCTTCGTTCCGAAACCCATGGTGCCGAGAAAAGCGTGGTAGCGATCCGCGCCGAGCTTCAGGGCGAGCTTGGCGGCGCCGACGTTGCTCGACACCTGGATCAGCTTCTTGAGGCTGATCCATTTGAACTTCTCGTGCGCCTCGGCCTCGGAGATCCTCTTGCCCTGCAGGACCATCTGACCATTCTCGCCGAAAACCATGTCGGTGAGCTTCATGCCGCTGGAAAGGCCTCCCGCGAGCAGGACCGCCTTCATCGTCGAGCCGGGCTCGTAACCATCGGTGATCGCGCGATTGCGCTTCTCATCGGGCGAGGCGCCCTTCTCGTTCGGGTTATAGGCCGGCTGATTCGCCATCGCGAGAATCTCGCCCGTGACGGCGTTCATGACGATCACGCTGCCGCCGCGGGCGTTGGCCTTGCGAACGGCGTTGCGAAGCTCCTCCTCGACCGCGAACTGCAGCGAAGCGTCGATCGTAAGTGTCACGGGCTCGCCGTCGCGCCCCTCCTGCGCGTACTTCGCCGCCACGGCATCGATGAAGGCGGGCCGCCCGAGCGCATCCTTGATCGCCGCCACGGACACGACCTTGCCGCGCAGCCGCTCGTTCATCCAGAGCTCGACGCCCTCGAGGCCTTCAGAATCGATGTTGACGTCACCCAGCAGGTGCGACGCCAGCTCATTGTGAGGGAAAACGCGTTTGCTCTCCTTCACGAGCAGCAGCCCGTCCGGAAGATCGCCGCTGGCATCGATGATGCCGAATCGCTTGAGGCGCCCGACATCGCTCTCGCTCAGATGGCGCTTGAGCCAGACGAACTGCGCCTGCTCCTTCTTTTCCTTCTCCCGCTCGCCGCCCAGCCGCTGAAACAGCTTCGAGTACGGGAGATCGGTGGCCTTCGCGAGCAGCCGCGCCAGCGTGCGGCGATTCTGGATCTTCGAGGGGTTAGCGGCCAGGCTGCTGATCTCGCGATTGGCGGCGAGCGCCTCGCCGTTTCGGTCGAGGATAAGGCCGCGGCGAGGGCGCACCAGCACCTTGGACTGAAACTGCCGCTTCGCCATCTGCTCGAGCCGGGGATTGGCGGCGAGCT
>JAMPXZ010000232.1 GCA_023700925.1 Oligoflexia bacterium
AAACTTCAGCTTCCCGGAAGACTCGTCAATCAGCGCCTGCACCGAGTTCAGGAGGCTCGGGATCCGCTGAATCTCATCGATGAAGACAGTCTTGAATTTTCCCGCTTCGAGGACTTCTTCGAGGCGTCCGGGCTCCGCCATATACCGGTGGTATTCGGATTCTTTGGCGAGATTGATCGTGAGATTCGGATTGAGCGCTCGCAGGAGCGTGGATTTGCCGACTTGGCGCGGTCCCAAAAGCAAGCAGCTCTTGGGCGAAAAGACGAGCTGCTTGTGAATCAATCTATCCAGCACGTGGTCATTTTTACATAAAATTTAACCAAGGTAGAGTTAAATTTAGTAACGCAGTGCGCGATGCGAGTGCGCCTCCGTGACCGAGCGACCATCGGTTTAGTTTCCCGGCATTCTCTCCTTGAGTGACGTCTGGATCGCTTCGAAAACATCCTGCCACTCGCCAAACTTCCCCTGACGAAAAAGTCTGACCGACCGGTACCAGGGCGAGCGATCGCCCGGAAGCGCCCAGATGTAATAGGGCAGAATCGGAACGATGACCCACGTCTCTTTGCCAAGCGCGGCCGAGGCGTGGGCGACGCTGGTGCAGGAGGTGATGACGAGATCGAGCTGATCGATGATGGCGAGGGTGTCTTCCCACGTCTCCATCGGGAGGTCCGTTTCTTCCTTCTGGAGATTCACGAAGGGGCGCCCCTCGATCGCGTCGATCAGACCCTGGACGGGGAAGCGCCGATGCTGCTCGTGCTCGAACTTGGGATTACCATAGAAGCGAAGGCCGATCCGCGCGCGGGGGGCGCCCTGGAAGCGTCGCTCGAAGTAGGTGGACCACTTGGCTCGGTGGTCGGGATCGACACTGAGATACGGCTCGCCGGAGAGCGTCCCGTACGTGTGTTCAAGGACCCGCGCCGCGCTCATGGCCGGGACCCAGTAGTCGTGAAAGACCTCGGGCGCGGCTTTGTGGTTGACCACTGCGGCGACTCCTGGAATGCGAGCGAAAACGCTGCTCAGGGACGGGTCGCAGGTGGCGATCACTCGGGCGCCGCGCGCGGCAAAGTCCCGGGCGAAGCGTACGTTGATGATCTCGTCGCCGTACCCGCCCTCAGCGCAGAGCAGGAGGTGCTTGTCTCTGAGGTCCTGGTCTTTCCAGATGGGCTTGTCGGTCGGGAGGGGACGGTCGCCAAAGGCTCGCTCCCAGCGGCCCGCGTCCAGGAGCTGAAGGCCCTTGAGCAGGTCGCCGCGCATCATCTCGTACCAGGCGCGGTTGAACTTCGCGCGGTTGCACGCGGGTGAGAGGCGCGCGAGTTCTTCGGCGAGCTCCCAGCCACGCTTGAAGTCGCCGCGAAGGCCGGCCTCGACCTGCTGATCCAGCAAAGGCTTTTCGAGTAGCATTGAGGAGCTACTCTAGCAGTGGACCGCCAGGGGGGCAATTTTCGGCGCGAGCGTCCATTTGCCCGCTAGAAAGCCGGGCAGCCCGGGCTGTGGTGGATGGAGTTAAATTTAGCAAAACCATTACTGTTTTAGAAATTTAACCAATCTATAAAAAGGCTTAATTTCAGGTACTTATGCATAAGTAGCGAATATAAAACATTTCTATAACCTCATCCCTCTGGACCTGTGTCAAAAAATAAAATTGCCTTAACAAAGCGAAAGATGCTTAAATTGAAGGTGGAGATACCCGCTGATATGTGGCTCCGGATAATTAGCCGATTTCTGATTCCTCTCGCTTTGACGGGCGCGCTCGTTTTGAGTGGCTGTACCAAGGCGAAGCTCAACAATGCTCGCAAGTCGAGCATGGTAGCCGCAGTGCAGGCGCTCTCCAAGCTGAAGATCTTTTCGCTGATTCCCACGCGCGGGCCCACAGAGGGCGGGACCATCCTGACCCTTCAGGGCGAGGGGTTCTTTCAGGGGCTCGACGTTTTGATCGGGGGGCAGCCCTGCGCGAATGTTCAGGTGCACTCATCGACGCGGCTCACCTGCACTTCGCCGGCACATGCGGAGGCACTGGTGGATCTGGTTCTCTCCGTGCCCAAGGGCAATCCTCTGGTTCTCGCGGGAGTGTACAATTACGTGAGGCCGCTCAACCCGGCGACGGGCTTTGCGATCACCTCGGGCGGCGGGGTCTCGACGGGTACGGGCATGGTCATGCAAAGCTCGATCGGCGAGGTCTCGATCCCCGCGATCTCGACCGGCGCGGGAGTTACCCTCGTGTCCGGCGTTCAGGCCGCGACGCCTTAGGTCACGCTACCAGCTGAAGCCGACGCCGAAGCTCGCTGAGCGGCTTCGGATGTCAACGCCATCGATCTGGAGCTGAAGGTCCGCGATGTCGATCGCGTACGAAATAGAGCGCCACGTCGAGATGCGCTGGGTGAACGAGAGGCCAACGGCCATTTCGCGATTGTTCAGTGACTCGAGTGCCACGCCGACACCCACGGGTGAGAACTTGAAGTAGCCGCTGATGGCGTCCCCGTTGGGAAGCATCCTGCGAATCACGGGGAAAAGCTGCGGTCCCATCAGATGCGAGAAGCCGAAGTCATCGTTCGGCACCAGCATCGTCGTATAGTACATGCCTGTCATGATCGAGACACGCCAGGGGTCGGGGATGCCGGGCATGACGTAGCCCAGCCTGAGGTTCAGGCCGAGGAAACGGGCGCTCGTCTCCGCGAGAGAAGTCGTGAGCGGCACCGCCGTGATGTAGCCCGTGAAACCGAAATCCAGCCGCGGCGGCAGGAGCAGGTACTGGTAGGAGAGCTTCGCGGTCAGGGCGAACTGATGGAGCGGTTCGGTGAGGACCTCTTCGTACCAGAGGAAGGACCCGCCCAGCGTCCCAGAGAAGAAATAGCGTTTATTGAAGAACTTCTGCTGCTCGGTGACCCAGGCATGAAATCCGGGGAAGCTGATGATGAAACGTTGCTCCTCGAGCTCGCCCTTCGGTCCGATGGCGGTGAGGATGATGAAGGATTTGGGTCCGAGCACGTCGATTTTTAAGACGAACTCGCCGTTGGCCGCGCGAACGACCTCGCGATGGTTCACTAGGACTTTCCAGGCTTTGCGTCCATAAAAACCGTGGATGGCCCCTTTGCCGGTGATCACCTTGCCAACCCGGTGCACCTCGAGCTCGATGCGGGCCTCCTGGCCCCACTTTGTTTTCTTTCTGACCCGGTTCTTCCACAGAAGTGTGTTGATCGTTTGCTTCCACGCCTTGTCGGGAATGAGCATGGGGGTGGTGGGGTTCGTGGACGTGGTGGACAAGGCGGACTTGCTGGCGGTGGTGGACGTGGTCGGCGTGGTCAGTTTGCCCGCCGGGGCTGCCGCGGCCGGCGCGGCAGCTAACGCGAACGAACTCAGGGCGGCCTGCGCCGCGAGCAAGATGAGAACGGCCCTTCCGTGGGCTTTCCAGTCCATTACTCTCAGTTTATTCCCGCTTAATCCCCTTGGCCAGCGAAGTTCTTGGCAAATTCGTTTAATCCTCTATTCTGTGAGCGATGAAGATCGCGGTTTATGCCATCGCCCTGAACGAGGAAAAGTTTGCCCAGCGCCGGGCCCGCTGCTGCGCCGAAGCGAGCTCCGATCATACCGTGGAGCTATTGCAGGCCGAAGGTGTCGAGGTTCATCGCGAGCGCATCGAACCCTGGCGCTATGATTCGGCCCGCAATAGGAGCCTCGATCCGATCCCCGCCGATGTGGACGTCTGTATCGCGCTCGACCTCGATGAGGTGTTGGCCCCCGGCTGGCGGCAGGCGCTGGAAGCAGCCTGGACGCCCGAAACTACCCTGCTTCGATATCCTTTCATCACCGATTGGTCCCCAGGGGATTCATGCACGGCATGCGTACTACTGGAAATACGGGGTTCACGAGGTGCTTCGCCCGCGTGGGGTTCATGTTGAGACCTATACGGATCGGCTCCAGGTTCAGCATCACCCCGACCCGGCGAAGGATCGCATGCGGTATGCCTCGCTTTTGCGGCGATTTTCAGCCGACGAGCCGCACGAGCCCCGATATGCCTACTACCTTGGGCGTGAACTCTGTCGTGCCGGAAGCTATGCCGAGGCGATTCCCGAGCTGGAGCGGTTCTTCCGGATGTCCGACGCGCACGATCCCCAAGAGCGGTGCTTTGCCTGGAGGGTGATTGCCTGGGCCCGCGAGCAGCTCGGTCGCGGGCCCGATGCGGTGCTCGAGGCCCTGCTCCGGGCTACCGCCGAGTCGCCGCATGAGCGGGAGCCGTGGGTCGAGCTGGCCGCCGCAATGGCTCGGGTGGGAAACTGGCCCAACTGTCTGGCCGCCGCGGCCAACGCTCTTCGGATAGTCAACCCAGCGCTGAGCTATCGGATTGAACCCGGGGGGGGGGGGGGGGG
>JAMPXZ010000233.1 GCA_023700925.1 Oligoflexia bacterium
GTACTTGCCTTCGGAAAGCTTCAGGTACAGGTCACAGCTCAGGAGATTCACGTTCAGGATGGTAGCGGTCCGGATCCGGCAATAGCGCGGGGGCCGCGCGAGCGCTCCGTCCCCCTCATGCCCGAGGGCCCGATGGATCGCCTCGGCGAGCTGGTCGGCGGAAAACGGCTTCTCAAAAAATATGACCGCGTTCGAACTCTGAAATTCCTTGTAATCCGCCGGATTGCCGCTCGTGCAAAGGATGTATTTGATCGAGGGATGGTGCTCCTGAAGGTAGCGAAAAACATCTCCTCCCGTCCCGTCATCCATCCGGTAATCGCAGATGACGAGGTCGATGTCCGGATTGTTCCGCAGCAGCTCAATGGCGCGATTGCCGGAAGAGGCCTCGAGGATCTCCCCGCCAAAACGACTCTCCAACATGAACGAAACGAGATCACGTAGAACGGACTCGTCCTCGACGACCAGAATCTTCATTTATGCTTATTGTAGTGAAATAGACCCGGAGGAAGAAGTCCAAATTTAGGGGTAGCACCGGGGTATCGTCACAGCAGCTCCGCCCCTATCCCGAAATAAGGCGAAAAGTAATGCGAAAGTTCAACCCGCATGTATGAGATCGCTGTCTCAAAGTAAAAACGGCCCGCGAAGCGCTGCGGGACATAGAAATACCACTGCGCTCCCGCTCCCGGCATCACCTCCCAGGCGCTCGTCGAAAACGTGAGCGCCATCCGATCGGAACCCGCCGGCCGCGGAAAATTGTAATGAATCATCTCCAAGGACAGGAAAACCATGAAGTTCTTGAGAATCGGTGCGAGCAGCCCCCGCTGCAGGCCGCGAATGAACATCTCGCTCGTGGGATCCTCGATCAGCTCGAGCAGGTTGACCCGAACTCCGCCACCGAAGGCGAAGGTGGAATTGGAAACCCCGTACCCGACCAACGCATGGATATCGATCATGTGCTGATACCAGGCATGATACGAGGCCTGCATCAGGATATCACCCGAGGGAGAGTTGATGTTGCTGCCTCGCCCGAAACGGCCGATGGCGCGCGGCCCGATATCGAAGCCCTCCTGCCACTTCGGCCAGATGTAAATCTTATAGTTTCCAGCGTCGACGAAGTCCGCCCTTGCCGGCGCTGAAGCAACGGCCCCGCCGAGCGCGCAAAGCAGTCCCACAAAGAGCAGCCTGAAAGGCATTCCCCCGTCCCCCTCTTCCAGAAAGCGTAACACAGCCCTAATAAAGGGAAATGACTTTAAGCGGCCCCCTGGAGCCGCGCGATCCGCTCTTCGAGCGCCGGATGCGTGGAGAACAGACGCATGATCCCGCTGCCTTTGCTCGAGATCTTCAACGTCTGAACCGCGGGCTGAGCCGCTGGGTCGACCAGCTGATAAGTCCGGCGCAAGGCCTCGAGCGCCTGGATCATATTCTGCCTGCCGGCCAGACGGGCGCCGCCCGCATCCGCACGAAACTCACGGTAGCGCGAGAACCAAGCGACGACGATCGAGCCCAGGATCATGAAAACGATCTCGAGGACAAACGAGACCAGGTAATACAGCCCGTAGGAAATGCCACCCCGATCGCGATCGTCGCGTTCCCCGCGCAGCGCCTGCGCAATGGCAAAGGCGATCGCGCGCGAAAGGAACATCACAAAAGCGTTCACCACGCCCTGAACGAGCGTCATGGTGACCATGTCGCCGTTCGCGACGTGAGCGATCTCGTGACCGAGCACGCCTTCCACCTCTTCTCTTCTCATCCGATTGAGGAGGCCGGTCGATACCGCGACCAGCGCGCGCGACTTCGTGGGACCAGTGGCAAAAGCGTTCACCTCGGGAGACTCGTAGATACCGACCTGGGGCATCGCCGGGAGACCCGCGCCACGAGCCAGCCCATGAACGGTCTGAACCAGCTCCTGAAGCATGGGGTCACGGGTTTCAGGTTCAATCACCCGGACACCCATCATCCACTTGGCCATGACTCGGGAGAGCGCCAGCGAGATGAACGCGCCACCCATGCCCCAGACCAGGCAGAACGCCATCAGCGAGCTGTAATTGATGCCGTAAGCCGTGATGTAGGGCTGGATCCCCAGGACCCGCAGAACGACGCTGAGGGTGATGATGACCAGGAGGTTTACCGCGAGAAAGAGAAAAATTCTTTTTGCCCAAGCCATTTTAGCTGTCTCCTCTTGAAGAGCTACGGACGCGCATTATGCCAAGAAGATGGGCATGAATACAAGGCGAGTCAAGCAAAAGGGACCCGGTTGAGGCAACCCTCCAGCCGGATCCCTTGAGTTTATGTTCGTGCTGCGGCAGGCCAGCACTACCGAGCAAAACGATCAGCGATGGCCTCCATGACCCCCACCCGGGTTTCCGGGATAAGGAGCCGGACGCGGAGCGGGCGGCCGGGGGTCGTTGCGAGGCGGCGTGGGCCTTGGGTCGTGGCGCGGAGGAGTCGGCCTTGGATCGTGCCGAGGCGGCGTAGGCCTTGGGTCATGGCGCGGAGGAGTCGGCCTTGGATCGTGCCGAGGCGGCGTAGGCCTTGGGTCGTGACGCGGAGGCGGCGCGGGAGGATAAGGGCGCGGCGCGGGAGGATAAGGGCGCGGCGGGTACGGATCATGCGGAGGATACGGATCCCGCGGCGGGTACGGGCGATACGGCGGCTCGCGGTTGTCGTTCCAGAACTCGCGCTCCAAGGTATAAAACACATCGATCGCGTCGATCATCGCATCGCGAACGCTGTAGCCGAAGTTCGCGCTGCGAACGCTGCGATCCGCCTGCTCCACCGACGAGCGCAGATCATAGAACTCATCCCGCGCGTAGCTGTCCGAGTAGCGCTCGAGCTCATAACGAAAATCGCGGGCATCATCGACGAGCCGACGCAGGTCCGCGATGGCCTGCCGCCCGGAGTAGCTATCATCGCCACGATCGTAGACGGCGGCATTATAGACCCGCGCCGCCGCGTTCTCCATTCGATAAGCCAGGTCCACCAGATAGCGATGATCCGCTCGTGCGGCCGGCGCAGCCGCGGCGAGCGCGACGATACCGGCGAGGAGCGCCATTGCGCTGTTCTTGATTCTCGAGAAACCCATTCTTCTAACCCCCTTCGCGAAACAAGTCGCGGTTACCTTATCCCCGAGCAGACAGCAAGGAGTGCGCCAAAAATAACGACAAAAAGATAAACGCGAATTCCCTGCCCTTCCCGTGCTTTGCGGAGAATTTCCCCGTGCATTTCGGTACCGCGACGAACCTCCTTATCCTGCTGGAGCCAGAACGGCCCGGAAAATTTGCAGATATAACGCGACACACAATGGTCAAACCATTTGCCATCGAAGCGAATTCATCCTAGTCATCTAGGCACCAATCAACTCGTGAGGAAGAGATCGTGCTTCTAGCTGGCACCCGATGGACTATCTGTATCCTGCTCCTGAGCTCCGTGATCACCGGCCCCAAGGTCGGCGCTTCTGAGATCGACGGGGCCTATTTCAAGAACACTCGTTTTGATCCTTCGGTCCCTGAGAACTGCCGAAAGCTCGAGCTTCAGCACTTCAGTGAGGTAGCTGAGATCGTCCTGGTCGGCCTCGCGGGAGCACGAAAAGAACGCTTTAGCCATGAGTACCCTCTTGAGCGTGAGGACGCCAACACACTGTGGCTCGCGCTGAGCTCGCGGGGAGCGGCCTCGGACGAGCTGATGAGCTCCATTCATTCCAATCGCGAGCTGAGGCGACTTTACGAGCTGTTATTGGAGATCGGTCCGCAGATGGGCTTCAACTTCGAAAAGGAAGGCGATGTCCTTGAGGCTCTCGCCCTACACATGCTCAAGAGCGATTTTCCGGACGGACAATTCTTCCTGACCGGAGGAGTGGCTTACGGCGAGCGCTCCCGCAATGCGGTTTACGGAGAGCTTGACATCATCGCCGCCCGACGCTCGGACTGCAAGGTGGTCGCGATCGGAGAGACGAAACTCGGCGTGACGCAGGCAAAGCATGCCCGGAATCAGCTGAAGCGCTTCCTGGATTTTGTCCGGCCCAAGCTGTGCCGGGGAGCCGATGGCGCACCGGTTTGCGCGATTCAGTGAGAACCGCGGACTGATCCTCGCCACGCTCATCGAACGAGTTCGCGCGGAAAACAAAAACGCCAGCTTTCTCGTGAGAGAAAGCCGGCGTTTTCTTCTTGCATCAACGCGACAGCGACAACCCCCCGATCAACGCTGCGCGGACGCAGTATCCCTCCCGAAGGAAGGATACAAGCCCTGCCTTCCTTCTAGGGGAAAGCCAGGGCTTTCACCGTATCACGCCCCAGCATGACTGGGAACGTCGTTCCTCTTTGTAGCAGCAGCCGCAGCTTCGAGAACCGTGCTCTTGCTGA
>JAMPXZ010000044.1 GCA_023700925.1 Oligoflexia bacterium
CGAGGGCACGGCGCGGCCGGAGCGGGCGTAGCGCCGCAGGCCCGCCTTGCGGCGGATGATCTTGCCGGCGTCCTCGATCGCCGTGAGCTGGCGGGGGCCCAGGTGTCCCGAGAAGCAGGCGAAATGGAGGAACCCCTGTCGTATCAGCGCCGAGCAGGCATCAACCAGCCAGTCGCGAAGCACATGACCCCGGACCGAAAGAACGAGCGAAGTCGTGTTGCCCTCGAGTCCGAGCGGCGCCGGGGGCATGAGTACCGCCGTCCAGCCGGGGAGTTCCTTTTCCGTCCGCTCGGCCGCCAGCTCGCAGAGCCGCCGCGCTTCGTAAAGATCGAGGCCCATCGGCAGATGCGGGCCGTGATCCTCGAGCGGACCCACGGGAAAAAAGAAAACCGTACGCGAGCGCGGCAGCGACCTTAGCTGGTCGGAGCTGATTGCGGCGAAGTCGAAGGGCATAGACCAAGAAGCCTCTCTGCGTTCAAGCCAAGGATGAGGTCAGCGTCTTCCGGCTTGATCATGCCGGACCTTACGCATTCGCGGACGCGTCGCAAGCCGACCCGGATGTTGTTGCCGACGAGGGGCCAGTCCGTCCCGAAGAGCACCCGCTCCGCGCCGATCCGTCGGGCGGCCTCGGCGATGGATTCGCTCGGCTGCCAGGAGGTATCGACAAGCAGGTTGGGAAATTCCTGCGCGAGATCCAGCGCGGTCGTCGGATCATGGAAGTTCATGTGCGCCAGGATGAAAACCGTCTCCGGAAACGCCTTGAACCACGGCTTGAAGAGCTCCGCCGCGCCGAGGCCCGGATCGCGGTAGATCATCTTCGAATGCAGGCAGCCGGTATGGAGAATGACGGGCATTGCGAGGTCCGTTGCCGTCCTCAGCAGCGCCTTGTAGCGGGGCGCGCCGAGACCGTCGCCGTCGGCCGCGGGATGAATCTTCAGGATCCTGGCGCCCTCACCGTGGAGCTTCTTGAGCACGGCGCCGGGCCCGCGCGTTCCGGTGGGGATGTTCACGGCGGCGATGAAGTCCGGCTGGTTCGCGGCGGCTTCGATGATGAAGTCGTTCGGAATGAACGGCGGATGCGAAATGATGACCGCGCGATCGACCTCGTACTCGCGCATCGCCTCGCGAAGGTCGCTCTCGGTCGATTCCACGAGCAGGCCGGGCAGGGGAGCGAGTCCTCCGATGCGGTCGAGCCGGTCGCGTGCCGGCTCCGGCAGATGCCGCAGCACGGTCTGAGTCTTGTGAAGCGTGCGCGAGACGGGACGAAGCCAGCTTCGGGCCTGCTTGCGGAAGCGCTCGATCGCGGCCGCGGATTTTTCCGGGAGAAAATCCTTGTACGCGCTCGGAAAGATATGCGTATGGAAATCGATGACCACAGGCATGGTGAGATAAGAGTATAGCGCGGTTTGCGGCATTTCACTAAAAAGCCGCAGGGCGTCAGGACTTTGGCTGCCAGGGAGGCTTTACTTTGAAGCCCCGCTTGGGCTATCAGGTTTGCCGTGGATGATCCCGATATGGTTCAGGAGTTTTTGCGCTTCGATCCGTTGCGCTGGGTGGCGGGCGCGCTGGCCGGCGCGGTCGCGGGGCTGGCGGCGAGCCTCTTCGCGGGCGTACTGGCCGTCGCGACGGGTAACGAGTTCTGGTTTCCGTTCAAACTGCTGGCCGCGATCGTGCTCGGTCCCGCGGCCACGACGAGGGGGCTTGCGTTCGGCGCGATCCTCGCGGGCCTGGTGGTTTTGGAGCTGCTCTGCGTGATCTTCGGCGTGCTCTTCGCCAACTTCGCGCGGACCCGCGCGCCGCGCGCGCTGCTTCTCATGGGGCTGGTCTGGGGAACCTTCAGCTGGATTTTTCTGTGGAACCTTTTCCTCCAGTCTTTCAGGCCCATCTTCGCCGCGCAGGTCCCTTCGGCGGCGGCCCTTCCCGTCTGCCTGGTTTTCGGTTTCACGCTGGCGTCAGTCGCGTTTTTTGACCGCGCGCTCCGTCGTCGCGAGCGGCTTGGATAGGGCGGTATGTGAATTGCGTCCTCTCCCAGGCGAGAGGTCGGCATGCTGCAATCGCTGAAAAAGTTTGAGACCTATCTCCTCCACGCGCTGGATGGGGAAGTCGGGGTCGTCGAGGACTGCCTCTTCGACGACGAGCGGTGGACGGTCCGCTTCCTTGTCGTGGGCACGGGAAAATGGCTGATCGGCCGCACGGTGGTGATCTCGCCGGCGTTCGTGCGGGAGATCCGTGACGTGGAGAACCGGATTGACGTCGCGTTGAGCCGCAAGCACGTCGAGGAGAGCCCGGAGTCCGCAAGCGATCCGCACCTGTTCCCGGTGCAGGCGCTGACGGGCCGCTCGATCCAGGCGATCGACGGCGAGTTCGGGAACGTCGAAGACGTGCTGATGGATCGCGCGACGTGGACGATCCGCTATCTGGTCATCGAGACGCAGGACTGGTGGCCGAGCAAGAAAACGCTGATCGCCCCGGACTGGCTGGAGTCGAACAGCTGGCGCGAGGGCAGGCTCCGCACGGGACTGTCGCGGGAGGCGATCAAGACGAGCCCGCCTTTCAGCCCGAAGTATCCGGTGGACCGCGACTACGAGCGAAAGCTCTACCAGCACTATCGCAGGCAGGGCTATTGGAACCGGGAAGCGGCGTGAGCGCGGGCTAGCGCTTACGGGCGCGGGCGAGGATGGAGGTCGTGCTCTGACCTTCGACGAAGGGAATGATGCGGATCTTTCCGCCGCCGGCCAGGACATCGGGGGCCTCGGGAAGATCGGCCACGCGGTAGTCGCCGCCTTTGACGAAGAGCTTCGGACGAAGCTGGCGGATTGTCGCCTGCGGGGTGTCCTCGCCGAACCAGGTGACGAAGTCCACGCAGCCCAGCGCCGCCATCACCTCGGCGCGATCCTCCAGGCGATTGATCGGGCGTTCGGGACCCTTGAGTCTGCGGACCGACTCATCGGAGTTGAGGGCCACCACGAGCAGATCGCCGAGTGCGCGCGCTTTCTCGAGGTAGCGGACGTGCCCTTTGTGGATGATATCGAAGCAGCCGTTCGTCAGCACGACGCGCGCGCGGGGCCGACGGGCCAGCAGGCGCTTGAGCGTCTCGCGGGATTTGATCTTCGAGCGGGTGCTGGTCGGGAGCTTGCCGCGCTTCTTCACAGCCGGGCGATCTCGCTGGGCTGCAGGTCGACGATCAGGTCGTGCCAGCAGCGTTTGCGGCGATCGAGGACGCTCCAGAGCAGGCCCGCGCCGAAACAGCCGGCGCTGGGCAGGAAGAAGAAGGCGCGCAGTAATACCGCGGAGGCGGGACCGCTGACCGCGAGGCGGAAGAGGCGCTTGCCGATGCTGGTCCCGAACGCGACCTCCTGAGCGGTGATGATCGCCCAGTTGAAGAAGCCGAAGAACAGCGCCGAAACGAGGATGATCCCCGGATTGAGCAGCAGCTCGGGCTTGAGGCTCTGCTCCATGAGCGCGGCGCTCAGCGCGGCGATCCCGAGGCCGAGATTGATGCCCGAGTCGATCCCATAGGCGAGGCAGCGCTTGAGCAGATAGACAAAGCCGAAAGTGGGCTGGGCGATCGTCGTCGCGACCGGCTCGGTCGCGCGGGCTGCGGCCGGATTCTGAGCCGCGGTCGCCACGGGAACCGAGACGCGCGGGACGGGTCGGCTGGGAAAGCCCACGGGGCCCGTGACAAAGGTCGGTGTTCCGGCGGCAACCGCGCCGGATCCCATGTTCGAGAGCGGGCGAAACGGCAGGCCGTGCTTCTGCGTCGTCCGCGCGGTCGCGTTCTGCGAGACAGGGGCATAGGGCATCCCATCCGAAAACGGATGGAAGCCGAGACCCGAGGTGACTGGACGAAAAACGAGTTCGAAATCTTCTTCCATGTTAGTCGTAAGGTTTCACTTTTCGACGCACCTTTGTCAAGCGCGCCGGAACGCTCCGGTCAGCCAGCTTGTTCCAAAGATCGCGGCTGTCTCCGCCCTCAAGACCCAAGGACCCAGGCCGACTCGCACCGTGCCCGGGGCGCTCCGCGTGAGCAGCTCCCGCTCGTTGGGGCTCCAGCCCCCTTCGGGCCCGATGAGGAGGTGGAGGGATTGATAAAGACTGAAGTTTTTTTCGTGCTGCGCGATCCACTCGGGGAGGTAGGGAAGCTGGTCCCTCCCGGCTTCGTCGCACCAGAGGCGAGGGGACCCTGGCGAGCCCGGATGGGTCGTGAGCAGCTCTTCGAGCGTTCTTGGCAGCTCGATCCGCAGGCTTTCGAGCCGTCCGCACTGCTTGAGGGCCTGATCAGCGATTTTTTGCCAACGCTCGCGAAAGGCCTCCGGCCCCTTCTGGCGGAGCTGCACCACGGTGTGTGCGGTGACGGTCGGAATGAGAGAGCGGACGCCCAGCTCGACGGCTTTTTCGACGACCCACTCCATCGCGTCGCCCTTCAGGACGGCCATCTCGAGGACCACGGGAGGCGAGGCGCGCTCTTCGTGGCGGATCGGCTGGTCGCCTCCCTCGGCAAGCTCGAGAAAGACCGCGCCGCCGCCGCGGGTTCGCAGCGTGACGATCGCCGCCTTGCCGAGCCCGTCGAGGGCCTCGAGCTGATCGCCGTCGCGCAGGCGAAGGACTTTGACGGCGTGTTCGGCTTCGGCTTCGGCCAGGCGGACCGGCTGGCCGGGGGTGGGCAGGATTTTCGACAGGACTCTTTTCATAGGTCTCTCTTCACGGCAGCTCTATCGCAAACGGGTGAGAGGTTCCAGTGCGCCGCTGAGAGAAAGTTCGCGCGCTTCGAGTCCCCCCAGCTCCTTGCGGTAAATCAGCACATTGCCCCAGTACCACAGCGGCAGGTAGGGAAGCTCCTCGCCCATGAGGTCCTGGACCTGAACGAGAAGGGGAAGACGCCGCTCAAGCCGGGGCTCGCCCGCCGCCGCCTCGAGAAGCTGGTCCATCCGCGGATTGCTGTAGCCGATGCGGTTCTGCGGCTGACCGGTGTGCAGGGTGTTGTAAAGAATCGAGCCGTCCGCCACGCCTAGCCACCGCGAGGCATAGAGCTGGAAGTTTCCCTTGCGGATGGAGGCGAAAAAAACGGCGGGTTCGACGACGTCGATGACGAGCTTGACGCCGATCTTTCGAAGCATCTCCTGAAAGAGCAGCGCGGTTTCGATCCCGTCGCGAACCGGTGTCGACTTGAAGTGAAAGCTCAGGCGCACGCCGCTTTTGTCGCGCGGAAAGCCGGCCCGATCCAGAAGCGCCTCCGCCTTGGCCGGATCATAAGCGAAGGAGACCTGCCGGCTCTCGGGCAGGAGAGGGGAAAGCAGACTGCCGGCCAGGCTCGTGAAACCGATGTGCTTGTGACGGATGATCCGCTCCCGGTCGATGGCGAGCGCGATGGCGTGGCGCACGTCCTTTTGCCCGAGAATCGGGTGTCGTAGGTTGAACGCGAGGTAGCTCACGCTCACGCCCTCGCGTTCGAGCCGGCTGAACCGGTCGGCGTAGGCGTCTGAGATCCACCGCGTCTTGGTGAGCGAGATGGCGTTTTGAACCGCGTCGACCTCGCCGCGAATGAGCTTCAGGGCTTTGCTGTTGTCGTCGAGCACGAAAGAGAATTCCACGGCACGCCGCCCGCCCGCGAGCGCGGTGGGAAGCAGGAGAAAGCGACCCTGCGGCGCCAGATCCCAGCTCGCGGCCCGGTACAGGCCGCTCGCGATGACGGGGGAGCGCGGCCCGGGCTCCTCGCAGGGCTGGTCCGGATTGCCCGTCGTGAAATACCGCAGGAGCGAGACGTTTCTCGCGAGGTAGGGATCGGGGCGACTCAGCTTCAAGGTCACGGTGCTCGCGGCAGCGCTCGTCCCAATCCAATGGGGGAACGTTCCCCGCAGCGGGGAGATGGGTTTGCCGGTGCGATAATTTTCGAGGCACGCGGCGATCCGGCCAGGAGTGATGAGCTGGCCTTGATGGTCTTGCAGGTTCTCCCGGATGCGGAAGGTCCAGGTACGGCCCGCCTCGGTGATCTGCCAGTCCTGCGCGAGGTCGGGCTGGGGGACGAGATCCGCATCGATCCGGGACAGGGCGCGGAACATCAGAGCCGCGATGCGCTGACCTGCCGCATCGAGCGTGCTTCGTGGATTCAAGGTCGCCGGAGCCTGATCGAGAAGGATCTTCAGTGGTTGAGCGGTGTTGCCGCTCGCCGATGGGCAAAAAACGAGGGCGAGAAGGACAAGGGCTTTACCCCGTTTCACCGCGCCTCTAACATGATGAACAAGCATGGGCATCCGGCACGTCTTCCTTTTCGCACTCGCTTTGACCCTGGCGCCCGCGCAAGCCGCTGCGGAGGGTTTTGCGGTCGATGGACGGCTTCGGAAGAATGTCGAGTTCTGGGTCCGCATTTACACTGAATATAATACCCGACAGGGCGTGATCCACGACGCCAAATATATCGACCGCGTCTACGAGGTCGTCGATGCGGCCAAAGGTGCCCGTCAGACCAGGCGCAAGTGGCGCGAGGTCCTGCTCGCCTTGCATCGCAAGCAGGGGAGCCCCGGAAAGCTGGCGCCCGAAAACCTGAGCGAGGATGAAAAGAAGGTTGTCGCGCTCTTTGAGGACATCGAGGAGCCCGACAAGTACCTGAATGCCGCTCACCGCAAGCGCCTGCGGTTCCAGCTCGGGCAGAAGGACCGGTTTCTCGAGGGGCTGAAGTACTCGGGACGGTACCTCCCGGCGATGGAGGAGATCTTCCGGCGTGAGGGCCTGCCGGTGGAGCTGACCCGGCTCCCGTTCGTCGAGAGCAGCTTCAACGTGGAGGCGCGCTCCAAGGTGGGCGCGAGCGGAATCTGGCAGTTCATGAGGTCCACGGGGAGGCTTTTTCTCAAGATTGACGATGCGGTGGACGAGCGGAATGATCCCATCCGGGCCACCGAGGCCGCGGCCAAGCTGTTGAAGCTGAACTTTGATTCCCTGGGGCGCTGGCCCCTGGCGGTGACGGCTTACAATCATGGCCGAAAGGGGATGATGCGGGCGGTGCGGACCGTGGGCTCCGAGGAGATCGAGGATCTGGTCGGCTCGTACCGGGGGCGTACGTTCGGTTTCGCGAGCTCCAACTTTTTCACAAGCTTGCTGGCCGCTATCGAGGCGGAGAAGAACGCCGAGAGGTACTTCGGCAAGGTCGAGCGGGACGCGCCGCTGAGCTACTTTGAGGTCAAGATTCCGGATTATATCGGTTTCCGGGAGCTTCGGCGCTTTCTCAAGCTCGACGCCGAAGAGCTCGAAGCGCTCAATCCTGGTCTGTCGGACTCGGTCCTCAAGGGGAGTCGGCTGATTCCGGCGGGGTACCGCCTGCGGTTGCCGCGCTCCCGGCAGTTCGCCCAGCTTGACCGGGAGGGCGCAGTTCGGGTTTTCATGGCCGGATACGCGCACATCCCTTCGGCCTACAAACGACCCGCCCAAGTTCACCGGCAAGGTTTTGAGAAGTATGTTAAGAGACCCCGAAAGCACAAAGTAAGAAAAATGTGAGGCGCCTTTGTTCCTGATTGGGATCGCCGGTGGTTCCGGCTCTGGAAAGACGACGTTCGCGAAAAAGGTGATTCAACGGGTCTCTGACCCGACGGTCGCGCTGCTTCATCAGGATCACTATTACCTGCCCACTCCTCCCTCCCACATCAAGGTTCACGGTGAGCCGAATTTCGACCACCCGGACGCCTTTGACTGGCCGCTGCTGAAGGATCACCTGCGTCGCCTCAAAGCCGGCGAGCAGGTGGCGGTGCCGATCTATGACTTTCGCACCAGCCGGCGCAAGGCCGAGACGGAGCTGGTCGGTCCGTGCCGGACGATCATCGTGGAGGGCATCTTCGCGCTCTGGGACGCGGAAATCCGCAACCTCTTTGACCTGAAGGTCTTCCTGCACGTCGAAGCCGACATCCGGTTCATCCGCCGCCTGCATCGCGATGTTCGCGAGCGCGGCCGCAGCCTCGACGGGATCATCCGGCAATACTACGACACGGTCCGGCCGATGCACCACGAGTTCCTCGAGCCGACCCGGCAATATGCGGACCTCGCGGTGGGCGAGGAGACGGATATCGCGGCGGACACCGTGGCGGCGCGGGTGGCTCAGATCACGGCGCATCTGGCCGCGCTTCAGAAGCAAGAGGAAGCGTTCATTTGAGTGCCCAAGAAACGTTGAAAGTGATCCCGCTCGGGGGCCTGGGCGAGATCGGCATGAACTGCATGATCCTGGAGTACGCCGACGAGATGATCGTCGTCGACTGCGGGCTCATCTTCTCGGATCTCGACCACTTCGGCGTCGAGTTCGGGATTCCCGATTTCAACTATATCCGGGACCGCCAGGACAAGCTCAAGGCGTTCGTGATCACCCACGGCCACGAGGACCACGTCGGGGCGCTGCCCTTCGCGATCCGGGCTGGCCTGAACGTTCCGATCTACGCGTCGAATTTCGCCTCGCTGCTGATTCAGGAGCGGTTCCGTGAGCAAGGGCTCCTGGACACTTCGGAGATCCGCCCCTTCAAAATGGGTCAGCGGATCGAGTTCAAGCACTTCAAGATCTCGACGGTGTCGGTGAACCACTCGATCGTCGATTCGGCCGCGCTGATCATCGATACGCCCGTCGGCAAGATCATCCACACGGGCGACTTCAAGATGGATCCGACGCCCTTCATCGGCGAGGAGATCGACCTCAAGGCGTTCGGGCGCGCCGGCGAGGAGGGCGTGCTCCTGCTCATGTCGGACTCGACCAACGTCGAGCGTCATGAGCATAGCATGAGCGAAAGCGTGATTTACCAGGCTTTCGAACGGCTTTTTGCGGCGGCCGAGGGCATGACCATCGTCTCGATGTTCGCCTCGAACGTCGGACGCATGGCGCAGGTCTTCGATCTGGCGCGCCGGCTCGGCAAGAAGGTCGCGCTCGCGGGACGCACGATGGACCAGAACGTGAGGCTCGGCGCGCAGGTCGGCTATGTCCGCGGCGTCGAGGACGTGCTGATCGGCCTGGATCAGGTCGACGATTATCCGCGTAATCGCGTGATCGTCCTGTCCACCGGCAGCCAGGGCGAGTACCGCTCGGCGCTGCTCCGCATCTCCAACGGCGAGCACGGGCAGATCAAGCTCCAGCAGGGCGATCTGGTCGTGATGAGCTCGAAGTTCATCCCGGGCAACGAGAAGGCCATCGGCCGGATGATCAACAACCTGTTCAAGCAGGGCGCCGAGGTCCTGTACGAGGCGGTGCACGACATCCACGTCTCCGGCCACGCGACCCGCCCCGAGCTTCGCAGGATGCTCGAGCTGGTGAAGCCGCGCTTCTTCGTGCCGATCCACGGCGAGTACCGCCATCTCGTGCATCATTCGGCGCTCGCGCGCGAGACGGGCATGCCGCCGGAAAACGTCCTTCTGGCCATCAACGGCGACGTGATCGAGCTTACCCCCGACTCCTGCCGGATCACCGAACACATGGAGGAATCGCGCATCCTGATCGAAGGGCGCGAGGGCAACGATATCTCCAAGCTCGTGCTCAAGGAGCGCCGGCAGATCGGTGAGACGGGCATCGTCTTCGCGCTGATGGTGCGCAATGCCGAGACCCGCCGCATTCTCTCCGGGCCGGAGATCATTACCAAGGGTTTAGCCAGCGAAGATACCGAGGCGCAGCTCGTGGCCGAGGCGCGCGACGTCGCCCGCCGCGTGATCCTCCAGTACGAGGACGAGCTGAGGGCCGGCGCCGTGCACATCGATCTGCAGGAAAACGTGCGCATCGAGCTCCGCCGTTTCTTCAATCAGCACATCGGCAAGAAGCCCGTTGTCCTGCCGATGATCCTTGATCTGTAGCCGAAAGGTTTCGCGATGGACGTCAGGATTCTGTTCTTTACCCGTTTTGCCCGGCTCTTTGGCTATGGGGTGCTGTCGGTCGTCCTGGTGCTGTATCTCTCGGCGCTGGGCATGGACGAGGCCGCGATCGGCTTGCTTCTCACGCTCACGCTCGTGGGCGACACGGCGGCCTCTCTCTGGCTGACCACCGTCGCGGACCGGCTGGGGCGCCGGCGGATCCTGCTGATCGGCGCGCTCTTGATGGTCTTCGCCGGTGTGGTGTTCACTCTCACCGGTAACTTCTGGCTTCTTTTGATCGCGGCGACGATCGGCGTCCTGAGCCCCAGCGGCAACGAGGTGGGGCCCTTTCTCGCGATCGAGCAGGCGGGGCTTTCCCAGCTCGTGCCGGATCGCAAGCGCACCTCGGTTTTCGCCTGGTATAATCTGGCGGGCTCTTTTTCGACCGCGATCGGCGCGCTCGTCGGCGGTGGGCTCGCGCAGGCGCTTCAGGCGCGGGGACTTTCGGCGGCCGAGAGCTATCGGGGCGTGATCTGGCTGTATATCGCGGTCGGCGTGATTCTGGTGGTGGCCTTCCGGCGGCTCTCTCCGGCGGTGGAGGCCGCGAAGCCCGTGCAGGCCTCGCTGGCGAGCCGGTTCGGCCTGCATCGTTCCGCACGGACGGTGGTGCGGCTCTCGGCCCTCTTCTCGCTGGATGCGTTCGCGGGCGGGTTCGTCATTCAGAGCTTCCTGGCGTACTGGTTCCACCTGCGCTTCGGAGCGGACCCGGCGGAGCTCGGAGCCATCTTCTTCGGCGCGAACATCCTGGCGGGGCTCTCGCAGCTCGCGGCCGCGAAGCTCGCGGAGCGGATCGGGCTCGTGAACACGATGGTGTTCACGCACCTACCCTCGAATATCCTGCTCATGCTCGTGCCGCTGATGCCCACGCTACCTTGGGCCGTCGGACTGCTGATGGTCCGCTTCGCGATTTCGCAGATGGACGTGCCGACGCGTCAGTCTTATACGATGGCGGTTGTTGCACCTGACGAGCGCGCCGCGGCAGCCGGGATCACCGGCGTCGCGCGCACGCTCGGCGCGGCACTCTCGCCGATGATCGCGGGTGTCCTGCTGAAGAATCCGCTTCTCATGAGTTATCCGCTCTTCATCGCGGGTGGGCTCAAGATCGTCTATGACCTGGCGCTCTACCGCAGCTTCGTGACGCAGCGACCCCCTGAAGAGAGCTGATCGTCCCGGCGGGTTTGCAATTGTCAAACGCCGCCCGCTGGCCGATAGTGTCGGAAATGCCCGCGTCCGGGCACGAAGGGGGAATAGATGTCCTTGCGAATCGTTCGTCGTACGAGTGCGGTCGTGGCCTTGGCGTTTTGCGCAGGTGTGTTGACGACGGAGTCCGGAGCGCGCGCCGCGGGTTTTGAAAAGGTGACCACCTGGTCGGGCAAGCACGCCGGGGTGGCGGGCGCGGCCGTTTCGACTGTAAAAGGCGCCGAGGCGGTCTATTTCAATCCCGCCGGCCTGGCGGGCGCGATGAGCTCCGAGGCAAGTCTTAACTTTTCTCCGACCTTTGGCCAGTACACCGGACCCATCACGGCCCCGGGGCAGCAGCTCGAGTCGAGCCGCAAGCTCGCGCCCGCGTTCGGCGTGCTCGGAAGCTACCGCTTGGGGCCCTCACTCGGCGTCGGCGCCGGGGTTTTCGCCAGTGGTGGCACGAAGGCACTTTTTGAAGGCGTGGATTTCTCCTCGGTGAATCCGAGCTTCGATACGCTGAAACCCGATTTTCAGTCCGATCTCACGGTCACGGAATTCTCGCTCGGCTTTGGCATGGCCCCGATCGAGGGCCTTCGGATCGGCGCCGCCTGGCGTATTGTCCGCGTCGACGCGACCCTCGCCACGGTGAGTTCTCCGGTGACGACGCTTCTCACCTCGGTGAAGCTCTCGGACATGGACGACATGCGGTTCAACGGCTTCCGCCTCGGGGCGCAGTACCTGGGCGTCGATGAGAACTGGGGCGTGGGCTTCAACTGGAGAACCGCGATCGACTTCACCGCCGAGGGAACTTCCTCGAGCCGCAGCGAAGTCGGTGCGGGCCCGTTGGCCGCCGTGGACAACACGGGCGGCGAGGCTTCCATCAGCTCCACCTTCCCGAGCCAGATCAGCTTGGGCGGGTACGTCGATCCCATCGAATCCGTCCGCCTGATGGGAGAATATGTGTGGACCGAATACGGCGCCGTGGATCGCCTGACGCCTTCGGGAACTCTGACGCTGAACCCTGCGCTGGGCGGCGCGACGGTTTCGATCCCCGTGATCCAGACCGGATGGGAAAACCAGACCAATCTCAAGCTCGGCGTCGAGTGCACGGCGCTGGAGGACTGGGCCTTCCGTGCGGGTTACGCTTATACCTCGCAGGTGACGCCCAAGGCGTTGGCGCGCGCGACGTTCGCTTCACCGGGCGCGGCCAACACGGTGACGCTCGGGGCGGGCACGAGTCTTTTCGAAAAGGCCATTGAGGTCAATGGCGCGGGCGAATACAGCTTCGCGTCGGGTACGATCACTGATGAGCAGCCGCTGATCGGCAAATATTCGACCGATGTTTTCGTCTTTCATCTCGGGGCGACTTATCGGCTGTAGCGCGTTCAGCGGCGGAGTTTCATTCAGTGGCTGAACTTCACTCGGAAGACCAGCGGCCAGTTCTTGCCCGTGAGGTAGAAGCTTCGCGACCGCGAATGGTAGGCGATCCCGTTGGGAACGCTTTCGCGATCGCGTTCCAGCGCCGCGCGCTCCTCGCTGGAGAACGCCTCGTACAGCGGGCCCAGCTCGATCACCGATCGCACGCAGCCCGTATGCGGATCGATCTCCACGATCCGGTCCTCGTGCCAGAGGTTCGCGTAGATGGCATCCTCGGCCCACTCGAGCTCGTTGATGCGCGAATACGGTTCTCCCCGCGGATCATGAACCTCGAGCCGGCGCACCACTGAAAAGGAGTCCGGGTCCACGAAGGTGAGGGTTCCCGTACCGTCACTGAGCGCGAGCTCCTCGCCCACGGCGGTGATTCCCCAGCCTTCCTTCACGGGGAGCGGCAGCGTTTTCACCAGGGCGAGTGATTCGTGGTCGTAGACGAACGCTTTGCCTTCGGTCCAGGTAAGCTGGTAGAGCCGTTCGTTGAGGAGGGCCAGGCCTTCTCCATAGGCATTCTCCGGCGTCGTCCGAAGGCGCGTCACGTCACCCGTGCGCAGGTCGATGCGGTTGATCATCGAGGGTGTGCCGTAGGCGCCCGAGCTTTCGAGCAGAGCGCTATTCGAAACGACAAGCCCTTGGGTGAAGGCAGTGTTGTCCCGTCGCAGGTGGGACATGACCTGAAGGTCCCGCTGTCGGGGGGCGCGGCATTCCTCGCGCGCGAGGGCGGGGCAGGCGGCCAAGGCCACCGCGACCGGAATGAGCTGTCTCATGGCCTCGACGAGTGCAACCGCGATGCTCGCGGGACTCAGGTCGCGAAGGCGTGCTCAGCCTTGTCGGTGGTTTTGCCCGCTGACGCGGCCGTCAGTAGGGAAGCGGGGCGCTCGCCGCGGCGTCGAAGAAGCGCGTCGCCGGCGCGCGGGGGGCCACATAGTTTTTGAGCCAGCCTGAAGGCTGCGTGTCGACGACCTGGTACGGATCGTTCGCGACCTCGAGGAGGTAGAGCGCGGGCTTGAGGTTGTCATTGAAGGCTTTTTCGATCATCCCGACTCCCGGATAGAAGCCGGCGAAGCCGCTGGCGGGGGAGAGCTCGAAGGTGAAAGCGAAGATCCCGAGCTCGCCGTAGGCCCAGTCGGTCGTGTCGCCGCTGGCGAGGTAGAGCTCGCTCGACTGCTGGGGCTTGTAGCCGTTCCAGCCCGCCATGGTTTCGGCCATCTTCTTGAAGACCGCGTGATCGCGCGTGTTCTCGATCGGATCGTACGAGGAGCCCCAGGGATACAGCACCAGCTCACTGAAGGTGTGAAGCGAAAGCAGGACCTTGGTGTTGGGCTGTGAGCGGACGAAGTCACGGACCGCTTGCGTCTCGGGCTCGGAGAACGGCGCGGGACCCATGTAGGTGTCGCTCCGCGGGTTGTTGCTCGAGCCGCCGGTCCCCCATTTGAAGCCGTAGTTGCGGTTCAGGTCCACGCCGAAAACCCCGCCAGGGTTAGCCGCGCGGTTCTTGCGCCACATCCGGTATTTGCTGGTGGCGATGTCGAACTCGACGCCATCAGGATTGACCATGGGGACCACCCAGATGTCGCGCGTGTCGAGGAGCGTGCCGATCCGGGCGTCCCCGCGGTTGTCGAGAAGGTACTGTGCGAGCTTCAGCGCAAGTTCCGCCGTCAGGTGCTCGCGCGCATGGTGGTTCGCCATGATGATCACGCCGGGCTTGGCGCTCTTGCCGCTCTTCAGCGCTTCGCCGGAGGTATTGATGTGCAGCGCCCAGAGTTCGCGGCCTTCTACCGATTTGCCGATGCTTTGCAGGAAGGTGATGTCCGCATGCCTGTCTCTCAGGCTGCGGAGAGTTGACACGGTCTCGGTGTAGTTGTGGTAGGCCCCATCTTCCGGCGGAAAATCCAAGGTGCGAGGCCTCTCGAAGTCCCCGAGGATCCGGAAGCCATTTGCCTTGACCTCGCGCAGGGTGGGCTCGTCAACCAGGGCCCAGACGCTATCGGACCGGACGGCGTCGATGCTGACGCCCAAGCCGGCGAGCTGGGTGCGGGCTTCTTTGGAGCTTGCCGCGATCTGAACCCAGTGCGGCTCGGTACCGCTTGCGAAAACCGAGGCGGGAGTCGTCAGCCATCCCAGAATAATGAAAATTCCTAGGCCTTTCAGGCACTTCTTCCATGAAGTCATTGCGAGTCTCCGATTTCGTCCCTTCCTTCCATAGAAAGGGGCGGCGAGTTCATTAGTGTACGGCTTATGGGGAGAGTAACATCGGGCGACCGGGAAGGATATGTGCCATGCGTCATTGATTAAGTAGTTGGTCTATTGAGACAATAATACCTGATTAAACTACTAAAGTTATGAGGGGTCCCTCCGATAAGGTTCATGTAACGAGGAGGAATCAGCAAATGACCAAGGGACCAGTGGAAGCGAAGAAAGACGAAAAGCACGGCGGCGCGCCAGCAGAGCATCACGCGAAGAAGACCGAAGCACCGGTGAAGGGCAAGGGGCACACCCCTGCTCCCGGAGGCTGCTTCTCGTGGAGCTGCAAGAAGGAAGCGACCCGTTTCAATTTTTGTGAAGAGCACTACGACCATTTCAAATTCGGGCTGATCAAGAAGACCGGTGAGCCCGTCGCGGACTACGAGAAAAAGATCGAGCACTATCTTGCGCATCAGCGCAAGAAAAGCGCTCAAAAAGTTGCGTGACCTGAAGCTGACAGGCTCGCAAAAACGCTGTACCCACCACCTCCTCAGGAGAAAGCCCCAGGACCGTCCAGGTCTTCGGGGCTTTCTTTCTTTATAGTGCTCGTTCTCCGCTCGGCCTGCGGCCTCGCTTGACTCACTCGCACCCCAGAGGGGCCCCGGGGAGGCGTAATGCTCGCTCTCCGCTCGGCCTGCGGTTAGGGATTATTCGAAAGTGCAGCTGGCCTTTTTTCGGCCGTAGCCGACCCAGAAGCCCGATTCCTTGTCACTGACTCTCGCGTAGGCGATGCCTTTTTCGGATTTGCGGATGACGAGCTTGTAGCGATGATTGGATTTCCACCCGTGCTTTTCATGGGTGCTGAAATCGAGGTGGAGCGAATTGTTTTCCACGCGGCAATCGAAGATGCCCTGGTTCTGGAACTCATTGTCGCTTTGGAGGATTACCTGGGCGGCCTCGCTGTATTGGCCGCTGTCGCGGTCCTGCTCGATCTGGATCCATAGGGTGTTCACACCGGGGTGCCATTCTTCGTGGCGAATGAAGAGGGAGCATTCACCTTCGGCGACGGTGCCTTTGAGTTGGAGTTCCTTGCTGTTCAATTCGACGCCAAGAAAAGCGGCGGCTTTGGCCAGGCACTCCTTCGGTTCCGCGGGGACCGCGATGGGAGAGGGACCCATGGCGAATGCCAAAGCGCCTTGCAGGAGCGCGGCCAGAATCAGGACGGAGACAAACGGATTTCTCATGACGGGTTCCTCACTTCTGGTGACCTTATGACACAGCTCGGCATTCTTGGGAAATTCCAATAATGACGAAATAGCGCATTTCCGTCAGGCCGCGGAGCAGAATCTGCCGGGCGTAAACTGCCGAGTGCCATCCGGAATAAGCCTGATAGAATTGTAGGTTGTTATGACGATCAAGGCCGTCCTCGATGACATCGATGTGCTGATCCGGGCGCGTTATCCGCTCCTTTACCTGCTTACCCATGAGGAGGCGCGGCTCGAGTCCTTGATCCACAAAATAGCGGAAAACCAGAAGAAGAAGCTCTACTCCTGGACCGCGACGCGAGGCCTGGTGCAGGTCTATTCGCCTGAGCCATCGCTAGCAAAAGCGGAGAAGCAGCAGCTCAATGACCCCGTCGAGCTGATCTCCCATATCGGCAGCTCTGGCGAATCGGCGCTCTACCTGCTGAAGGATTTTCACCCGTTCCTCGATGATCCCCACGTGGTGCGCAGGTTGCGCGACGTGTGCGCGGACCTCAAATCCAGCTACAAGAATATCCTCCTGTGCTCGCCGCGGATGAACCTGCCGGTCGAGCTCGAAAAAGACGTCACCCTGATCGACGTCCCGCTGCCTGATATTTACGAGCTCTTCGAGCTGCTGAAGTCCGTTTGCGAATCCCTGGCCCAGAGTAATCAGGGAGCGGTGAGGCTCAACAGCCAGGAGGCGAGCGCTCTGGCGCGGGCGGCGCAAGGGCTGACGCTTTCCGAGGCGGAGAACGTCTTTGCCAAGGCGATCGCCTATGACTCGATGTTGAGCGGGGGGGACTTGAACCTTGTCCTGCAGGAAAAGCAGCAGCTCATCCGCAAGTCAGGAATCCTCGATTTCTATCCGGCGGACGCGGGCCTCAGCGATGTGGGCGGTCTCTCGGCCCTGAAGAGCTGGCTCAGTATGCGCGGAAGAGGCTTCTCCCCGCAGGCGGCCGAATTCGGTTTGCCGAGCCCGAAGGGGATTCTCCTCCTTGGCGCTCCCGGCACCGGGAAGAGCCTGACCGCGAAAGCAGTGGCTCGCGCGTGGAGTCTTCCGCTTTTGCGCCTCGACTTCGGGCGGATCTTTTCGGGCCTCGTGGGAAGTTCCGAGGAGAACATGCGTCGCGCGCTGAAGGTCGCCGAAAGCGTCGCGCCCGCGGTCCTTTGGGTCGATGAGATCGAAAAGGGCCTCGCTGGCGGCTCTGGGTCCGGTCAGTCAGACGGGGGCACCGCGGCTCGGGTTTTCGGTACTTTCCTGACCTGGATGCAGGAGACTCGCGCGAAGGTTTTCGTGGTTGCGACGGCGAACAAGATCGAAATTCTCCCGCCCGAGCTGCTGCGCAAGGGACGCTTCGACGAGATATTCTTCGTGGACCTTCCGGAGGCGCCCGCGCGCATGGAGATCCTCTCCATTCATCTGCGGAAACGGAAACGCCCGCAGGAAAAGTTCGACCTCAAGCGCCTGGCCGAGGCGACCGCGGGCTTCTCGGGTGCCGAGCTCGAGCATTGCATCGTCGAGGCGATGTTCCATTCGTTTTCTGAGAATCGCGAGGTGACGACCGAGGACGTCGCCGGAGCGGCGGCCGCGACGGTGCCTCTTTCGGTCACCTACGCCGAGGAGATCCGCCGGACTCGTGAGTGGGCGAAGAGCAGGGCCCGCCCTGCCGAAGCGAGGTCGGGCGAGCCAGTCGCGCGCAAGAGTGGCTCTCATGTGGAGCTGAAAAAATGAAGCGCGGCCGTATCGGCAAAATCGAGCTTCGGGACGGCGAGGCGACCCCAACGGTGGCACCCGCTGCTCCGGCGTTCTCCCGCAAGATCGAGTTCCAGCCGCCGGCAGCGCCGAAGCTGCGGCTGGTGACGGATGAGCAGGAGCCACAGGGGCCGAAGCCTGCAATAGAAGCCGCGCCGGCTAGTTCGACGGGGCCGCTGGATGGGCAGCTGACTGACGACAAAGTTCCTCCTCAGTGGGGGGAGCGCCTGCCCGAGTGGCTCCGCTACGTGCGGCCCGCGGCACGCGCGCTACTCGCGCTTTCGATGATTTACCTTGGCCTTCAGGGTGTTTTTCGCTTGATCGGCGCCGTGGGCCGGTATCGTGCCGCGGTGACCGCGCCGGAGTATGGGGCGGCTACCGCGCGCTCATACGAGGTCAGTCGGTTCTATGGCGGGATCGCGATGGTCGCGCTCTGCTCTTTCTGCTTTCGGGCCCGCATCGGTTTCAAGAAGCGGGAGGGCGAGCTGGAACTCGAGCTCATCGATGCCATCGAGCGAGAGGATCTTTCCAGGATGAAGAGCCTCGAAACAGCCTTGCAGGTGAAGAGGCTTCAGATTCATGCTGTCGAGCTCGGCTTCGCCCTGGGCTTGGTTCTCGGCATACTCGGCTTTGACCCGTTTCCGCTGACGGATCGGCCGGCGCTGGTCGGGATCAACGGCTTTGTTTTCGCGACCCTCTTCTTATGGGTCGCCGGTCACGCCTTTTGGTGGGCCAGGAGCGGCTCCGGCCGAAGCTTCTGGCGGAGATGGAGGAGTCCATGAGCTGCGCAGCACAGATTCCGATTACGCTTTCGGGGGACGCGCTCTCGCTTGGACTTCTTCTCGAAGGAGTCCGCCAGCTCGGGCTCGCGATCCAGGAGTTCGGTGAGATCGTCGATGAAAAGGGCCATGCCTGCCAGGTCGACCATCTGCTGACTAATTCGGCGGGTGACCGGATCGGCGTGGTGCGCGGGCAGGACGGCAACCTGAGCCTCGTCGTCGCTGAGCCCAACCGTGCGAGCGTCAAGCAGACCGTCGATCAGGTGAAACAGGCCTATGCGCGTCTCAAGGTCCTGGATCAGGCCAAGCGCAACGGCTATCAGCAGATCAAGGAAGAGAAGCTCCCTGACGGGTCCATCCGACTGGTGGTGCAGAAATGGCGTTGAAAAAAGAGCTGACGATCGTGATCCAGCCGGATGGCACGGTGGAGCTGGAAACCTCGGGCTTCAAGGGTGGCGAGTGCGAGACCGAGGTGAAGGCCTTTGAGAAATCCCTTGGCCCCGCAACGGAGAAAAAGCGGACGAAGGAATACTATGAGAAGCCCGTCGTCCAGCGGAACCGGAAGATCGGTTCGCAGACAGAGTGATATCGTTATCCGTCCGGACGGAACGGTCTCGATCAGCTTCCTCTGGAGCGATCTGGCCGATGGGCTGGGCGTATCCGCGCCGGCGCAGGTGGGCGGCTGTGGCTTCGGCGAGGCCCCCCCGGCACCCGTTGAATTCCCCATGGAAGAATACCGTGTCTGCCGCCTCTGTCCAAAGGGCTGCGGCTTTGATCGCGTGAGCCAGGCGCAGCCTCGCTGCGGAGACTACCAGCTCCGGGTCGCCACCGCTGGCCTGACCTTGGGCGACGAGCCGGAGATCCGCGGGACGCGCGGCTCGGGCGCCATCATGCTCAGCGGGTGTCCGCTCCGCTGTCCTTCCTGCCATAACCCGGAGATGGTGGCGGAAGGCGTGCCCTACAGTTTGGAAGCGTTCGTCGAACTGGCGGAAGGACTCGCCGCCGAGGGCGCGCACAATCTTCAGCTTCTTTCTCCGACGGTGCATCTGCCGGCGCTTCGCGTCGCCCTCGCGCTGCTCCGAGCTCGCGGGTTTCCCATCCCGATCGCCCTGAAAAGCTCCGGGTACGAGAGTGTGTCGGAGCTGCGAGCGCTCGAGGGACTCGTCGATCTGTATATTCCCGATTTAAAATTCGGGCCTGAATCGGACAGGGCCGCCCGGGCGGGCATGCCGTTGCTGGGCGACCGGAGCTATTTTGAGACGGCGCGCGCGGCGATCGCCGAGATGATCCACCAGGTCGGTCCCTTGGTCCTCGACCCAGCCGGGCTTGCGGTCCGGGGCGTACTGGTTCGCCACGTACGAGCGCCGCTTCCCGCTACCGAGCGCGAGGCGATCCTGGCGTATCTGGATTCCCTTCCGGCGGGCGTGGGCCGTTCCATTCTCGACAATTTTGTCGAGTTCGAAGACTGAACGCGAAGTTTTTCAGCCGCTGGCGGCGTTGAGGGCGGCCAGCTGCAGCTCGCGGATCCGATCGGTCGCGGCGCGCGCGGCCTCGGTCATGCGATTGAGATCGTCCTGGGAGAAAGGCTGCTTCTCCGCCGTGCCCTGGACTTCGACGAACAAGCCCTGGCCCGTGACCACGAAGTTCATGTCGACATCGCAGCCGAAGTCCTCATTGTAGTCGAGGTCGACGAGGACCTCGCCGCCCCTGAGGCCGACGCTGATCGCCGAAACCGTATCGACCATCGCGCGACCCGGAAGCTTACCGGCTCTTTCGAGCTTGCGGAGCGCCAACGCGACCGCCACGCAGGCGCCGGTGATCGAGGCGGTGCGCGTGCCTCCATCCGCCTGGAGCACGTCACAGTCGACGAGGATGGTCCGTTCGCCGAGTCCCTTCAGGTCCACCATGGAGCGCAGGGCGCGGCCGATCAGGCGCTGGATTTCCTGCGTGCGTCCCGAGAGCTTTTCGCGATCGCGCTTGGTGCGGGTGTGGGTCGAGCGGGGAAGCATCGAGTATTCGGCCGTGATCCAGCCCTTGCCTTTTCCGACCAGCCAGCCCGGGACCGTTTCTTCCACCGAAACGGTGCAAAGGACCTGGGTATGCCCGGCACGGATCAGAACCGAAGATCGGAAGA
>JAMPXZ010000045.1 GCA_023700925.1 Oligoflexia bacterium
GCATCGGGGTGAAGAACCTGCCCGCGGCGCCGATCTATCTCCAGCCCGGCGAAAAACCGGAGTTCCCGACGCCGAGCGGGAAGATCGAGCTGTATTCCCGCGCGCTGCAGGAGGCCGGGTTCGATCCGCTTCCCCGCTACGTGCCCCATCCCGAGCCGCCTGAGGGCTATTACCGGCTGATTTACGGCCGGAGTCCCGCGCATACTTTCACGCGGACCACGAACAATCCGCTTCTGACCCAGCTCGTCCCTGACAATGAGCTCTGGGTTCACCCGGATACCGCTCGGCAGTGGCGGCTGAAGACCGGCGAATACACCCAGCTTCGCAATCAGGACGGCGTGGGCTGTCTTCCGATCAGGATCAAGGTCACCCAGCGGGTGCGGCCCGACTGCGTGTACATGGTGCACGGCTTCGGCAACACGCAGAAGCAGCTCACGCGTTCCTTCCGCAAGGGTGCGAGCGACACGTCGCTGATCACCCGCTCAGCGGTGGACCCGATCATGGGAGGCACGGCGTTCCGCGGCAACTTCGTGACCTTTGAAAAGGCGGAGGCACCCAATGGCTAAGCGTTACGGGATGGTGATCGACACCGTAAAATGCATCGGCTGCGGCGACTGCGTGATCGCATGCAAGACCGAGAACAAGGTGCCCGAGGGACTCCATCGTGACTGGGTGGTCGAGGAGGTCTCCGGCGAGTTCCCCACGCTTCATCTGGAGTTCCGCTCCGAGCGCTGCAACCACTGCGAAAATCCCCCGTGCGTCCATGCCTGTCCCACCGGCGCGAGCTACGTCCAGCAGGGGTCCAACATCACCCTCGTGGACGGCGGCAAGTGCACCGGCTGCAAGGCCTGCGTGGCGGCGTGCCCTTACGACGCGCGCTTCATCATGCCGGAAGGTTTTATCGGAAAGTGCACCTTCTGCCTGCACCGGGTGGAGAAGGGCGAGCAGCCAGCCTGCGTGAGCGTTTGCCCCGCGCACTGCATGACCTTTGGCGATCTGAACGACCCTTCGAGCGAGGTTTCGCGGCTGCTCCGTTCGCGGAAAAGCAAGACCCTGGCGCCAGAAGCGGGAACCCGGCCGTCGATCCATTATCTGGTTTAACGGCTCGAAGAGGTCACTATGAACGAAATCGCGATCATTACGAACAAGGCGAATCACCTGATCGATCCCGTCCTGCACTTCTGGGGCTGGGAGATTCCGGTCTATCTTTTTCTCGGCGGCCTGACGGCGGGCATTCTCGTCCTGAGCGCCACGCTGATCCTGCTCCAGCGGCACCGCGAGTACCGTTGGGCGGGAAGCGGGCTCCTGCTCTTCGCGCCCGTGCTGCTGTCGCTCGGGATGGGCGCGCTCTTCCTGGACCTCGAGCACAAGCTGTATGTCTGGCGCTTTTACACGACTTTCCGGCTCTCTTCGCCCATGTCGTGGGGCGCCTGGATCCTGCTGCTGGTGTACCCGCTGAACCTCCTCCTGATCGCGGGGACTCTTCGTGAGTCGTTCCCGGCCGTTCACGGCTGGATTCAAGCGCGACTCAGGGGGCGCTCCGCCGATCTCACCGCGCGGCTCTTCGCCTGGAGCGAGCGGAACCTAAGGCGCGTGGCGGGGTTCACGCTTCCGGTGGGGCTCGGCCTGGGCCTCTATACCGGCATTCTGCTTTCGGCTTACGTTGCGCGGCCGTTCTGGAACGTCTCGGTTCTGGCGCCGCTCTTCCTGGTGTCGGGCCTCTCGACCGCGCTTGCACTCGTCATGTTGGTCACCGCTGACTCTCGGGAGCATCGCTTCTTCTCGCGCGTGGATCTGTTCGTGGTCCTCGTGGAGATCCTGCTGCTCTTTCTTCTGGGCTTCAGCATGTTCACCTCGACCGCGACGCAGCAGGCGGCGGTTCACCTGATTACCGGCGGCGAGCTGACCCACCTCTTCTGGATCTTCTTTTTCGCGCTCGGTCTGGCCTTGCCTTTGTTCATCGAGCTGATGGAGCTGCGGGGCGCGCACGTGAACCGCAGGGTCGCTCCCGGGCTGATCCTCTTCGGAGGCCTGATGTTCCGGGTCGTGGTGGTGAAGGCGGGACAGCTCACCTCGTGGATCTCAAATTGAAATCGGAGGCGCTCTCATGAAAAAGCCCTATCTCAATCCTTATCTGGCGGGCGCGGGGATCGGCCTGAGTCTCCTGGCGTCGATTTTCTTCTTCGGTCAGGGCCTGGGTGCGAGCGGTACGCTGATGCGCGGAGTGACGTGGGTGGCGAAGCTCCTCTTTCCCGGCCATGTCGAAGGCAATGCTTACCTCGCCCAGCTCGGCGGCGGTGGACGGGATCCGCTGTTGAACTACCTGGTCTTCCTGTTCGTGGGCGTCGTGGTGGGGGGCTTCGTTTCGGGCCTCGTCTCCGGGCGTCTCAAGCGCGAGATCAACCACGGTCCACGCATCACCCCTTCGCAGCGGATCGCCTTCGCGATGATCGGGGGATTCCTCTTCGCGCTGGGCTCCCGGTTCGCGAGGGGCTGCACGAGCGGGGTCGCGCTCTCGGGGGGCGCAACGCTCGCGCTGGGCTCCTGGATCACGATGCTGGTGCTTTTCATCGTCGCTTACGTGGCGGCGTTCATCTTCCGGAAACTCTGGATCTAGGGCAGGGGGCATAAAATGGGTCCGCTATCGATTGCATTGGAATGGTCGAGTTCCTCGGAGTTCCTGGGCGCGTTCCTCGTCGGGATCGCCTTCGGTTTTTTTCTCGAGCAGGGCGGCTTTGGCAACGCGCGAAAGCTGGCGCTCACCTTCTATTTCCGCGACATGACGGTAGTGAAGGTCATGTTCACGGCGATCGTCGTGGCGATGATCGGGAGCCTCCTGCTGAGCCACTACGGTTATCTCGACATGGACGCGGTCTGGTTGAATCCGACTTACCTGTGGTCCGGTCTTTTTGGTGCCGTGCTCATGGGCTTCGGCTTTGCCATCGGCGGTTACTGCCCGGGCACGGCGGTGGTCGGTTGCGCGACGCTCAAGACGGATGCTTTTTTCAACATCGGTGGCGCGCTGCTCGGGATGCTGTTCTTCGGAGAAATCTACCCTTTGGTCGAGAAGTTCTACCTGAGCGGTCACCTCGGTGACCGTGCGACTCTGCCGGCGTTCTTCGGCATCTCGCCTGGCGTCGTTGGCGCGGGGGTCATTGTGATGGCTTTGGTCCTTTTCATCGGCTCGGAAGCGCTGGAAGCCAAGTTCGGAAAGAAGGAGCAGTGAGATGAAGACCCCTGCCGTCATCCGGAATTCCTATTACGCCCTCCTCGTACTTTTTGCGGTCTGGCTGGCCTTGCTCGGGCAGCCCTCCCGCGCGCCCGCTGACCGCCCGCTTGCGCCGATTGGCGCGATTGATCTTGCGCGAATGATGGTCGAAGGTCGGCGGAACTTCTCGGTGATCGATCTGACGGGAAGCCCGGAGGAGTTTCATCTGAAAGGCGCCCTGAAGGCCGACTTGGCACGGGACCTGACCCCGCAGGTCCTTGAGTTCGTCGGCGGCAACCGCGGGCAGGCAATCATTCTGGTCGGTGCCAGCGAGGCGCAGGTACGTCCCCTTGCCGCGCCACTCGTGAAAAAACGTTTCCGCGTGCTGGCCGTTCCTGGAGGAATCGGGGAGTGGAAGAGCCAGGTTCTCGAGCCTGCGAACGGATCCCCCGAGTTGATGGCGCTTTCCCGCTATCTGCAGGGCAAGTCGGCCGAGGGCGCGGCCGCGGCGACGCTGCAGCAGGTGCCGCCCGGTGGCAAGGTCCAGAGAAGAGCGCGACCGTCGACGGGCGGAGGGGGCGGCTGCTGATCTCGCGCCTGCTCGCCGCGCTGCTGCTGTTTTCCTGCGTACGGGAGGCGCCGAAGACCGCGACCCCGCCCCCGGCGCTCGATCGCGGCTGCGTTTCGTGTCACCGCGAAAGCCGTTGGGAGGAGCCCACTCATCCCCACGCGCAGCTTGCCTGTATCTTTTGTCACGACGGGCAGGGGCAGGAGACCGTCGCTGAGCGCGGGCACCAGGGCATGGAGCGCTTTCCAGGAAATCTGGGGCCCGCCGCCAAGGCGTGCGGAACCTGTCATGGCGAGATCTATCAGCGGGTCCAGGGTACCTTGATGAATACCCGGCGGGGCATGCTCGCCGTCAATCGGCAGGCCTTCGGCGAGAAGCCGGCACCGCACGCCCCGCTCGGAAACTCTCCGGCGGATCGCCACTTCCGGCAGCTCTGCAGTGAGTGCCATCTTGGCTTCGATCGCAAGAAGTCCCCAAGAACCCAGGCGGACTTCGAGGATGCCCGGGGCGGTGGCTGCATGGCCTGCCATCTCGGCAGCAAAGCGTCCTTCCACGTTCCCATTACCGTACGCATCGGCAACCAGAACTGCTTCGGCTGTCATAGCCGTTCCGGACGGATCAGCTTGAGCTACGAAGGCTGGCACGAAACCACCTTCGAGGAGGCTCCCCGGAGCTGGCCCAAGGACCGGAGCCGCGTTCTCGCCGATGGCAGGGTGTTGCAGAAGGAGCTGGCTGACATTCACTTCGAGCGCGGGATGACCTGTGTGGACTGCCACACCAGCCGCGAGCTGATGGGGGATGGACGCGCCCACCTCCATCAGGAGGATCAGATCGAGATCGCATGCACGGATTGTCACCGCGTCTCCTCCGCGAAGACGATCCGGGGCGCGGCGCTTGACGCGGAGGGGGAGCGTCTCCTGCGCGCCCGCAGGTGGCCGAGTGCCCCCGATACGCGCTACGTCCTGACCGAAGGGACTCGCCAGCCGTTGATCAATGTCACGCTTCCGTCTCCTTCGGAGCCACGGAAGGTGTTAGTCCGCTCGAAGATCGACGATCGCCGCCTCTATTCGCCAAAGGCCCCTGGCGCCAGCTGTGGACGTGACGGCAACCACGAGCGTCTCTCCTGCCGGTCGTGTCACACGGCGTGGGCGCCCCAGTGCATCGGCTGTCACACGGAGGAGGGCCGCGACGGGCGCTGGCTCGAGTCGGTCGGCAACTTCCATGTATCGCCCCCGGTGCTGGGCGTGAGCCTGAAAACCCGGAAGATCGAGCCGTTTGTCCCCGGCATGGTCTTCACCCTGAAGAAGAACGGCGCGGAGGAGCGGCTGGTCCGGCTGCACGCGCCGATCTCCCCGCATACCACCCGCAAGGAGGCGCGGAGCTGTGACTCCTGCCATCTGGATCCACTCGCCGTGGGACTCGGCCGGGGGACGCTCGAGTTTCGCGGCAAGGATGGCGAGGCGATTCATTTCGTCGCGGCGTACGAGAAGCGCGCCGACGGCTTGCCCGCCGACGCCTGGGTCGGGCAGGCCGAGTCGAAGCCGCCCAGGCGCGCCACCCGTGCCAATGTCCGTCCGCTCGACGGGGAGGAGCGCCGCAGGGTGCTGCGGGTAGGCTATTGCCTCAAGTGCCATCGGCCCGAGAGCCCCGAAGCCGCCCGAGTCTTCACGAAATTCGCGGAGGCGGACCCGCGCTGTCGCCGTCGGACGAAATAGGGCTCCCTCTTGACTAATCAATAATTTTATTGAATACTGGATTCATGACTTCTTCGAACAGCAAGACGGCGAAAGAAGAGCTTCGAGCGCAGGTTTACGAGCGGCTGGGACGCATCGCGCTCGCCCTCGGTTCCCCGGGGCGGCTCAAGCTCATCCAGCTCCTCGCGCAGTCGCCCCGTTCGGTCGAGGAGCTGAGCCAGCTTTCCGGCCAGTCGATGGCCAATACCTCGCAGCACCTTCAGCGGCTCGCGCGTGAAGGCATTGTCTCGGTGACGAAGGCGGGACTCTCGAGGATCTACCGGATCCGAGACGAGCGGGTTCTGGTGATCTGGGAATCGCTCCAGGAGCTGGGCCGGGAGCTCGCGCCCGAGCTCCGTGAGGCCGAGGACACTCTGACCGACCCGGATCTTCGCACCTCGCTCTCGGGCGAGGAGGTGCTGGCGCAGGTGAAGAGCCGTAAGGCCATCCTCCTCGACGTCCGGGCCGAAGGGGAGGCGGAAGCCAGCTCCGTCGAAGGCGCCCTGGCCATTCCTCTCTCCAAGCTCAAGGGACAGCTTGGCTCCTTGCCGAAGAGCAAGACCATCTTCGTCTTTTGTCGCGGTCGGTACTGCAGCCTCGCGAGCGATGCGGTGACGCTGCTGCGTGCGGCGGGCCTATCGGCGTACCGGCTTCAGGACAGTCCCTTCAGGCTCAATGGCTATCAGCACGGCAAGGTCCGGGAGGCGGTATGAGCTTTTCGTTCCTCGGGGCATTCGGTGCCGGCCTCCTGACGTTTCTTTCGCCTTGCGTGCTGCCGCTCGCGCCGATCCTGACGGCAAGCCTGATCGTGAGCGATTCGAACCGGCTCGCCCGGCTTCGGTCGACCTTATGGTTCGCCGTGGGTTTCAGCGCGGTGTTTGTCGTGATGGGACTCGGAATCGGCGCTCTCTCGCGGAGCCTCGGTGACGCCAAGCCGGTGCTGCTCGCGATCGCCGGTCTGGTGTTGGCGCTGTTCGGCCTGCGGATGATGGGACTGATCGATACCCGTCGTTTTTTCGCCTGGATGGAAAGATCCGTGCACCTTCCCGATTTTTCGCGCCGGATCCCCCGTGGGCTCCACGGCCTGCTGTTCGGGGCGCTTTTCGGATTGAGCTGGACTCCCTGCGTGGGTCCTGTGCTGGGCGGGATCCTGACTTATGTGGCTTCCCAGGAGCGGACGCTTCTCGAGGGCGCCGCGCTCCTCTTCTCGTTCGCGCTCGGGATCGCCCTGCCGCTCGTCGCCATCGCGCTGGCTTCGGAGCGCATGACACCCTTGCTCGGACGCCTGAAGAAGTTTCTGCCGCGCATCGAGTATGCCACGGGGCTCGGCGTCTTCGTCTTCGCGGTGGTGATCCTGAATCAGGCCAGGATGGAAAGCCCGAATCTCTTCAAGCACGCGCCGGACAAGGTCGTGGGCGCGGTAAGCGACAGCGGCAAGTTCGTCGGGCTCGGCGAGGAGACCGCGAACGTCGGGCGGATGGTCTTCTTCTATTCGGAGAATTGTCCGGTGTGCCACGCGATGGACGCTTATCTGCCTGGCTTCGAGCGTAACTGCGCCTCCGACAATCTGGAGGTGATCCGCGTCAATATCGACCGGCGGGAAAATCAGGGCGCCGCGCGCCGTTTCGCGATCAAGGCGGTGCCGACCGTCAGCATTCTCAATGATCAAGGCGTGGAGATCGCCCATCTTGTTGGCTATCAGATGGAGTCCCGCCTCCGCGATGCCGCCAAACGTGTCACGGGACTTGTGTGTCGGGGAGACAGCGTCGATCTTCCCGCACCGGGCGGAAAAACCGAGTGCGACGTGGGCAAAGCCTGTTGAAGGAGTGAATCATGGAAATGCTGTCGATGAGGGATCTTTACCAGCGCCTCTCGAGCCTGAAGGCGGATGAGCTGATTCTCGACGTTCGGGGTCCCGACGAATTCGCCGAGGGCCACGTGCCGGGCAGTCGGAACATCCCGCACGGCGAGGTGTCCCGGTTCGCGGCGGAGCTGCAGCGCTTTTCCAGGATTTACATCCATTGCCATTCCGGTGGCCGCGCCATGGTGGCGGCGGATCTCTTGCGCAGGCAAGGGCTCACGAATCTCGTGTGCGTCGGTCGGGGCGGCATGGGGGAGTGGCTGATGGCCGGGCTGCCGGTCGAGCGCTAGTCACTCGACGAGCCGGGTATCGATAGCGATCTCTCCCGTCAGGATCCGGTGCACCGGGCAGCGGTTCGCGATCTCGAGCAGTCGGGCGCGTTGCTCGCCCGAAAACTCTCCCAGTAGTCTGACTTCGCGGTGAAAAAGAGCCCGTTCCGGGGTTTTTTCCAGCTGTACGGAAACCTGAGCATCCTGCAGGGGCCAGCCTTTTCGTTCCGCGTACATCTCCAGCGTGATCGCCGTACAGGTCCCGAGCGCCGCCGCGAGCAGCTCCTCGGCAGTGGGCCCGGCATCGGCGCCTCCGAGTTCCTCGGGTTCGTCCGCCACGAGCTGATGCCCGCCGATCCTGATCTGCTGTCTGAACCGGGAGACCCGGGATACCTGCGCTATTCTGGGAGTCGTGCTCATGGGGAGCTCCTTTCGTCGATTCACTCTTATCAAAATGGCCCTGCGTAGCGAAAGGTTCCTTTCACTTTCCACGCGACGGAAGGGCAGGGCGGTGGAATAATGGGAAGCCATGACGCACCCCGAGCCGCTTCTGCCTGAGTTCCTGAAGCTCTATCCTTTTCAGCCCGCGACGGCTTACTGGCGAGCCGTCGAAATCGAGCACGTTCTTGCGTACCCCTTTCCGGGGGGCAAGGGCTTGGATCTGGGCTGTGGGGATTCGAAGCTGACACGGCTGATCTGCGATCGGGTGGGGCGTCGCGACTGGGTGGGTCTTGACATGGATCCCTACGAGGCCGACATGGCCCGCCAGAGCGGGCTGTATCATTCCGTCCACGTGGCGACAGCCGCCGCGGTGCCCGAGCCGGACCAATCTTTCGATTTTGTGTTCTCGAACTCCGTGCTCGAGCACGTTTCGGATATCGATGGGGCGCTGCGCGAGGTCTCGCGGCTTCTCAAGCCTCAAGGCGTGGCGCTCTTCACGGTTCCCGGGGATCAGTTCAAAGAGTGCCTCAAGGGGCCGCTTCTTCCGGGGGTCGATCGCGAACGCTACCTGGAAGAGTTCGATCGCCGGGTGGCGCATCTTCGTTATTGGAGCGCCGAGGACTGGCGCCGGGAGCTGGTTCGCCACGGGATGGTGATTGAGCGTGTGACCCGCTATCTGACGCGGGAACAGGTGCAGCGGTGGGAGCTGCTTTCACGAATGACCGGGGGGCTTCTCTACGGTCTGCTGGGAAGCGTGAAACGTCCCATCGAGATCCAGAAGGCGATGGGAGTGCGGCAGCAAAAGCTCTCTTTGCCCGCGCCGTTGCGCGAGCTGCTGAGCGGCGCGATTGCCTTCCAGGTGCCCGCGCGCAATCTGCCCGTTTCCGAAGAGCAGCCCTGCGGCTGTCTCATGATCCTTGCGCGAAAGTCGGGCGCGGCGAACTGAGACGCCGTTCATACTCGTCGGCGCAGGTCTCCCACGACCAGCGGGAAAGCGCGAACTCGGCGACCTTCGGGCGAAGCGCCCGCAGACCCTCCCGATCCGATGCCAACGACCGCAGGCGTTGCTGCCAACGCTGGAAAGCCTCGGGGCAGGAAACTTCCTCACGTAGGATGGCGTCCCCTGAATCCGGGCAAGCCTCCGCGGTCTCAGCCCCGACGAGCGCCGGAGTACCGCAGGCCATTGCCTCTTGAACCACGAGTGGGAATCCTTCACCCACGCTCGGCAGAACGAGCAGGTCCGCGGCGCGATAGGCGCGCGCCAGCGTCGCTCCTTGGAGTCCCTTGAGGACGGTGACGTTGGGCAGGTGCCACGCTTCCGGGTCCAGCGGGCCCCAGCCGGCAAACGCCCAACGGACTTCGGGGAGCGCCTCGGCAAGCTGTCGCAGCAGGGGGAGACCCTTCTTTTCCACGAAGCGCCCGACGAAAAGAAAAAGCGGCGCGTCCTCGGACATGCCGAGCTCACGCCGGAGCGCCCTCCGGCAGCTTCCTCGCGCCCCGTCGGGCGAGTCCGGTGAAAACGTCGTCGCATCCAGGCCGTTCATGATCAGGGCCGGGGGAGTGCGGAAGCCGATGCGTTCCTCGAAATGCCGGCGGACCCCTTCGCCCACGAAAACGACCTGGTCGGCGCCGGCGAGGATCAGGCGACCCAGCGTGGCGTTGGCCACGCGGAGAAGATTTCTCAGTAGCGGGCTCTTGAAGGGGATCTCGCCGATATGCTGCGTGACAAGGATCCGTTTCCCACGGACCCGGGCCAGGACGAAGGCGCAGATGTTTCCGAAGTAGAGATAGTCATGAAGGTGCACGACCTCGGCTTGCCCGATCTCGCGCCAGAGCGTCGCCAGGGCGGAAGGTCCCCACAGAGGGTAGGGGAAGCCGAGCCGGCTCTCGAAGAGGTCCAGTGCGCGCATCCGGATCTCCCGGATCGGCGCCGGAGACACACGCCGGAGCGACGGGCCGCGCGCGTCACTGGCTGCCCAGGCGATCTGGTGCCCCCGCTGTGCGAGCGAGAGCGCGAGCTTCTCGGCGACAATTTCGATACCGCCGCGGTGCTCGGCATAGTAGTGGCTGAGAACCAGGAACCTCATGGGTTCAGCGGCTCGATTCGCGACTGATTCGAGATGACCTCATGCTGGCGCTTGAGGACGGCCAGTGCGTTCTCGGCGGCGATTCCCTCTGGTTCGGCTCCCGTGAGGACCGCGTTCGCGAAGCGCTCGAAGACTTCCTGGTTGCCGTAACGAAGAGTGCCGGCGAGGTGGCGGACGCCACTCGTGAAGTGCTGGCCCCAGTGCTGAAGCGTGGTGGCCACGGAGGTCCGGAACACCGTCCCTGTCGTATGGAGCCCGTCGTTGGGCAGGCGCATGTAGATGTCGCGGAAGATGTCGAGATCCGCCATCGCACGCTCGCCCTGCACGCACAGGTGCCATTCGCTGAGGGTGCTTTCGAAGTTCATGATCATCGTGACTGGGATCCGGCGGCCATCCGGCACCTCGCACACGTAGTGAGTGGTGATCGAGGCCGGCGTGACGAGGCCTTTGGTGCTGGGGAAGACATCCGATCGGGCGAACCGGAGTGGGCCGGGCGAGAGGCACTCCAGCAGATAGAAGAAGTGCGGGCTTTCGTCGTAGAACAGGCCGAGCGGCAGCTCTTCGTACCAGGTCGGGAGGCGGCGGGAGGGGTTCCCGAGCTGGACCGCGAGGATCGACTGGATCTGGCCGAGCGCTCCCCGTTCGCGGTCGGCTTTGAACTTCATCGCCGAGCTGGAGAACTGGAAATTATGCACGACGGAAAGAACTCTCTTCCTTTCCCGCGCGAGTCGCACCAGCTCCTCGCCCTCCGCCACGGTGAGGGTGAAAGGCTTCTCGGTCAGTACATGCTTGTCCAGAAGCAAGGCGCTCTTGATGAGCTCAAAGTGACTGAAAGGGCTCGTCCCGACCGTGATGGCATCGACCTCATCGAGCCACGGCACCCGGTCGAGCTCGCAGCATTCGGAGTGCTGCCGGTAGCCACGATCCTCGGCAATGGCCTTCGCCTTGCCGGGCTCCCGGTCGATCACCCCGACGATGTCGTATTTTGAATTGGCCTCCATGGAGGGAAGGTGACGATGAGTGGTCACCCATCCGAGGCCGATAGAGGCGATCTTGAGTTTGGCGGGTCGCTGCGAGGAGGTCTGCATGGAGGGTTCTTCCGATCACCTAGATTTTAGGGTTGAGGCCGGCAAAAAACAAAGGAAATGGACCGTCTGCCTCGCGCGCGGCGGGGAAGCATGCGACAATCGGATGACATGAAAACGCGCCTTGTCGCCCTCCTTCTCGGAGCGCTCATTCTCCTGAGTGTTCTTCTCTACGATCCATTCCGGGCCGAAAATACCTCTGGAGATACGATTTCGAATCGTTACTGGCCCGTGGCGATTCTCGAGCATCATACCTACACCTTGAACCCGTTCAAGGAGGACCTGCAGGGCGTAGCTTACGCGGCGATCTTCCAGCCGAACGGTGAGTGGCATCCCCGCTCTTTTCTGGGGATGGCCCTTTTCAGCGTTCCGTTTTACGCGGTCGCCGACCTCTTCATCGATAACTGGAGCCACGCGACCATCGGGCAGGTTTCGCGCTGGAACGGCATGTTCCTGGCGATACTCGCGTCGGTCACGCTCTTCCTCTTTCTCCTGAAGGTCGCACGACCCGGCGCGGCTTTCGTTTCAACGCTCGTTTTCGCCTTCGGGACCTGGCATTGGAGCCTCGGCGCCCAGGGACTGAGTAACCAGGTCGCCTCGGTCCTCGTGCTTACCCTGAGTCTGCACGTCCTTCACTCGTTATGCACCGAGAGGAGCCACGGGCGGCTCGACTGGAGCTCCGCCGCGCTGGGTGTCCTGATGGGCCTCATCGTCATCACGCGGCCTCAGGATATCTACCTTATGGCGCCCATGATCCTCGCGCTTCGACGGCTTCGCCAGTGGGCCATCTTCGCGGCGTGCGCCTCGGTACTGGTGGTTCCGGTCGTGCTGGCGAATATCGCCCTGTTCTCGAGCCCGTTGGGGTTCGGAGGGCTGCTGATGCGGGCCTCCGAGGCCGCAGGCGAAAAGCTTTCCATCTATCAGCTGAACTTCATCCCCGCTCTGACGGGACTCACCCTCTCGCCTAATCGGGGCGCGATCGTCTTTCTCCCTCTCCTGCTCCTCCTGCCCTGGCTGTGGCGCATCCTGCTGCCCGGGCTTCCGCTGCGCTCGATCCTTATGTCCCTGCTCGAGCTGCGCTGGCCGAGGCTTTCCGCCGAGAGGTCTTTCGGGCTTCCCGCCTCGTTCTGGCAGCTTTCGGGTCTCGGGGCGCTGCTCTACTTCACGCTCCTTTGTTTCGTGGAGTTCTGGCACAGCACCTGGTCGTATGGTTCGCGTTACCTGTATGACCTCCTGCCGCTGATCTGGCCGGCGCTGACGCTGGGCTTTGAGGACCTTTGGAAGGCGGCGGAAGGCCGCAGGTGCGCTCTTCCACGCTTCGCGCGCGTGGCGCTGGTCGTCTTTTCGCTCCAGGGGATCGCGATCCATGCCCTCGGCCACCGCAACTTCGATATCTACGTCTGGAACTTCAAGAAAGTTCCGACGGATGCCCAGGTCTGGGATTTCCGTGACTGGATGATCGCCGAGGTCTGGCGGGCCGGCCCGAACACCGAGCGCTGGAGCGATCCGCTGACCCGCCTACGTCACTACGGTTTCTAGCGCCAGTATTCTGGCGGCGGTCTCAACCGGTAGGAAAAGAATCGCGTTAGCCGGCGTGGCAAACTATTCTGAGACTATGAACTCGGCTACCTTTGTCATCCCGTGCCTAAACGAAGAAAAGACGCTCGGCAAGCTGCTCGATGAATGTCGGGCCGTGTTCGCCGAGGATGCAGAGACGGACTGGGAGATCGTGGTAGCCGACAACGGATCGACCGACCGCTCCCGCGAGATCGCCCACGCGCACGACGTCACGGTGGTGGAAGTCATGGCCCGCGGTTACGGGGCGGCGCTGAGCTCGGGCATTCTGAACTCGCACACTACCTGGGTCGTCTACGCCGACGCCGATGGGACCTATCGCCCGCGCGACGCCGTCGAGCTCGTCCGCGTCGCCGTTCGTGAAAACGCGGATCTCGCGATGGGCTCGCGCCTGCGCGGCCGGATCGAAAAGGGCGCCATGCCGTGGACCCACCGTTACCTCGGCACGCCGGTGCTTTCGTGGCTGATTCGGGTTCTCTACCGGATTCCCATCACCGACTGTAACTCGGGAATCCGTTGCCTTCGGAGGGAGGCCTACTTCCGCTGGAAGATGCGCAGCCAGGGCATGGAGTTCGCCTCGTCGCTCTTGATCCAGGCCGCCAGCCGTGGCGCGAAGATCGTCGAGACGCCGGTGGTCCTCCGCGTCGGGCCGGCGGATCGCGTCCCGCATCTGAAAAGCTGGCGCGATGGCATGCGACACCTGCTGGTGATTCTCGCGGGGGCGCCCTGGTTCTTCTGGAATCAAGGCGTGGTCCTGCTGCTTCTGTCGGTTCTTTCGGCGATCCCCTGCATCTGGGGTCCTCGGCCGATCTTCGGCGAGGTCGGCTTTTTCGGGCCGCATACGCTCGCCGTGAGCACGGTGATCGGCTTCTACGGAGCGCTTTCGTTCAATCTGGCGCTGCTTCTTTATGTGAGCGGGCCTTCGCGCCGGCCGATGCCACGGCTGTCGCAGTTCCTGATCCGTCTACCCGAGGATATCCTTTTCTGGAGCCTGTTCGCGTTCGTTGGAGTCTTCTTTCTCGGAGTGCTTTACCTCGTTTGGCGCTGGGCCCTGAACGACTATGGCGGGATGGACTTCGTGCGCTTTGCGCTTTTCTGCGTCTACATCGCCGTGATCCCGATGACACTGGTAATGGGGATGTTCCAGGCACACCTATGGAAGCGGACCCAGACCGGCTCCTGAGTCAGTCCACGGCGGCCCGGCTTGACGAACGCTTTTTTGGCGCACGAGCCAAGCCATTTCGAGGTAAAATCAGGCCATGAAATTGAAGATGGATTGGAAGCGGGAGCTGGCCTTTGACGCGCATATCGACGGTCACACCGTAGCGATGGACACCAGCGCCAAGGGAGGCGGAGGAGGCACCGCCCCGACGCCCAAGCAGCTCGTGCTTGCCGGCCTGGCTGGATGCACGGGTATGGACGTGGTGCACATCCTCGGCAGGATGCGGGTTCAGATCGATTCCTTCGATCTTGAAGCGGATGCCCATCAGACCGACGGGCAGCCCGCTGTCTTTGATGAGATTCGACTCGTGTACCGACTCGAAGGCCCCGAGCTTCTTCCCGCCAAGGTGCTCGAGGCCGTTGAGCTTTCGCAGACGAAGTACTGCGGGGTCAGCGCCATGATTTCCCGCAGTGCCCGCATTTCCTATGAAGTCATCATCAACGGCCAGCTGGCGGGCACGGGTACGGCGCGGTTCACCTGACGCCAGGCGCGGCTTGTCCCGTCGCAGGGGCTGACAGGTGCGCGTCCAGAGCATCGTGGATACGCTTCCACGTCGGCGCGCCCACCGAAGGCTCATCGATGATGAGGTGGTGGTTGTTCGCCCGCAGCGTTCCATCCCGGGCGCTGATCTCCATCACTTGCCACTGCTTGAGGCCCCGGGCAGCGATCCACTGGCGTACCCCTTCGGCGCTCACTACGACGTCCTCAGGATCCATGATGACGAGGGTCGGGATGTCCTCGAGTCGGCTGACGGAGTGCTCGAGCGCCGCGAGCGAGTCCAGTGCCGCGCGATATCCGGCCACCGGAGTTCCCTCCGGGTTCGCCCGATACTCGCGGAAATTCGCGCTCGGAACGACGAAGCTGTCGTCGAAAATCCTGAACAGGTTCACCAGTCGCGCCGTCCAGGTCAGCGCCAGGGCGGGAGCGAAGAGCACCACCCGGTCAAAGCGCACCTGGGCTTCCGGGAATGAGGCTGCCAGGTCAAGCGGGAGCAAAGCGCCCAGCGAGTAGCCCACCAGGAACACGGGGCTGCGGGGCATGCGAGCTCTTGCTTCGCAGTAGGCCGCGTGTATCTCGCGAAGCCACCCGAGGCGGCTCGCTCTTTTCAGGGGCTCGACTGACCCCTGATGCCCGCTGAGGCTCGCCCGAAGGACGCTGATACCCTGCTCGGTAAGAACACGAACGATCGCATCCATCTTGTCCGGGCGCAGGTTGAGCCCATGGATCACCAGTGCCACTCCAGCGTTCGGCCCGCCGGAGCCCGCAAACCAGGCATGCCCGGTCCCGGTGGTCGACGGGCAGGCCCAGTTCTCCCGCGCGGCCATCTCCCCGAAGGCGGAATATGGCGAGAGCACGCCGGTCGCACAGATCGCCAGCAAGAGCGGCGCAGCGAGGAGCCGGGTGGAAACGAACTTCACGAGGTTCGACATAGGCTTAGGGAGCATAGAATAACCATGCCCGTTTTTGAACCTCCCGAATTCGCCCGCGCGGGTACCAGGAAGCTATGGACCTTTCCAAAAACTCCCCTTAGCATTGAAATGAAATGCGAAAACTCCCTCGTTTCTCTGTCGCCTCGCTCCTGGTCCGTATCCGCCACTATGGCAACTACGCCGTTTGGGCCGTGGGCGTCTGGGTCGCCGTGGGTCTCCTGGGCTATGGGCTCTCCCTCCGAAGTTTCGCGATGCGCGGGCTGAATCAGACGCACATCAACGACGTGGGGCCGGCCAACGGCAAAGTCGACTGGGTGAACTCCACTTCCGTCAAGGTCCTGGGCTACCGCTTTAAACTCGAAAAGTCGCCCCAGACCTTCAGCATTCCGCCCGAGTACGTGAAGAACGCCGACGGCTGGGCGGATCTGAACCGTTATCTGGTGCCGGGAGCGAGCGTCTGGTTCAAGGCGTCCCCGGGTGAAAACCTCGTTCTTCAGATGCGGGTCCGCCGTGCCTTCGACGAAAAGGAGCTGGTCTCCTTCGAGCATGTCTTCGTCGCGCGAAAGGCGCTTCCCGAGGCCCTTGCCGAGCGCGGGATGCGCTTTATCTGGTTTGCGATGGCGGTTCTGCCGGTTCTGGCTTACCTGAAGTGGCTTTTCCGCCGCCGGTTTTCGAAGGCGTCAGATTGAAACGCAGCACCTTGCGCGCGCAGTAGGACTTCGCAGCATCACAGATAAACGTGGTTGCCTCGACATTCCCGGCGGTCTTGGAAAGGCGAGCGGTGATCCGCGGCTCCTCGACCCGGAGTACCAGATCCTTGCCGTCCAAACGCACCCGGTTGGGGGCCTGGGTGTTGAAATGGTGCCCGGGCGGCGGCACGAGCTCGAGTGCCCCTTTCTCCAGGACGCGGTAGCTGGGCTCCGAAACGGTGATTCCCGCCTGAGCTCCTACCTCGGCCCCCGAGGCGAGCAGCAAAAAAGCCAGTAACTTGACGCCTGCGGCGCGTGTTCCCGAGATCATTCCGGAATCCTTATAGAAACCTGGCATTCAAGTCAACGAACCCTTGAATTCATTTAGTTTTCCGCGGACTTTCCGAAAAGCTCTTAGCAATGACCTTCGCTGGAATGCGCCGCATGGATGGTTGGATCGGGGGGCCGCTGGCCTGGCTTCTGGGGCGGATTACGCGCCGGCCCCGCTGTTTCTCCGGCGATCGGCCCGCGACCGCGGTCCCCAAAAAAGTCATCTGTTCGAAGTTCATCGGACTGGGCGGCGTGGTGCTCTGCCTTCCGCTTTTCAGGGCTCTCAAAGACTCCGGCGCGCGCATCGCGTTCTGGTCGTTCGAAGGGCAGGCCGAGATCGCCAAGCTTTCCGGCCTGGTCGACGAGGTCTGGATCATCCGTCCTACGTTTTTCGGTTTTCTTCCGTCACTGTGGAGTTCCTGGTGGCGTGCCCGGCGTTTCAAGGCCGAGGCGTTCATTGATCTCGAGCCCACCGCGAACCTCTCGGCGGTACTTGGAAGACTGACCGGCGCCCGCACCCGCGTCGGCTTTCTTTCCGGCAAACCGTCGCGCGAGCAGCTTTTCACCCATCTCGTTGCGCACTCCTCGGCCCGTCACACGATCGAAAATCACCTCCGCTGCGGCGAGGTCCTCGGACTCCCGCGAGCGGTCAACAGTGAGCTTCCCTCGCTTCCCACCCTGGACCATATTCCGAATATCCTGCCGGTACTTTCTCATCGCCGCCGGATCGTGATCAACATCAACTCCAGCGACCCCGCGTGGCAGAAGATCTGGTGCGAGGATCATTGGGTCGAACTCTGCAACTCCCTGCTCCGTGATTTCAGGGTGGACCTGATTTTCCCCGGCACCGCCGAGGAGCAGAGTCGGGTTCAGGGAATCATCGCACGCCTGAAGGATCCCATGCGTGTTTTCAACCTCGCGGGCAAGACCTATCTCGTGGAGGCGCTCCGCCTGCTGAAGGACTCCGAGCTCGCCGTCAGCGTCGACAGCGGCCTGATGCACCTCGCGGCCTGGGCCGGAACGCCGTTGATCGCGCTCTTCGGTCCTGAGAGCCCGATCGTGAACGCTCCGCGCGCGCCGAAGTCCCGGGTTCTCTGGGCCTCGCTTCCCTGCAGCCCCTGCCTGAGCGCCTCGGCCAAGTTGAGCCGTTGCCAGGACAATCGCTGCATGAAAACGCTCGCACCCGAGCAGGTCCTGCAGGCGTGCCGTCTCTACCTCGAGCCCTCAGTCGACTTATCCGGCGACCTCGTCGCCTGATCACCGTCAGGCTTTTCGCGGGTTCTGGATCCCATACTGGCGAAGCTTCGTGTAAAGATGCGAGCGATCCATCTTCAACGCGAGCGCAAGCCGGCTCACATTGCCTTCAAACCGCGTCAGCTCCCGAACCAGGAGCTGCTTCTCGAACTCCGCGACCACTTCATAGAAGCCGTCGGAGTTATCGGAGGAGGATGCGCCACTTTCGGCTGTGAGCGCGCCCGGCGCTGGCCGATGCTCCCGAATCCTCGGAGGAAGGTCGGCGACGTCGATCTCGGGCCCCTCAGTCATCGTCGTCACATAGGCAACGACGTTGCAGAGCTCGCGGACGTTTCCCGGCCAGGCGTAACGCTGCAGCACCGCGATCGCGTCGTCCGTGAACTTCACTTTTTCCGCGGTGGCCCCTTGGCGCCGGAGAAAATGCTCCGCCAGGAGCGGCACGTCCTCCTGCCGATCGCGCAACGGCGGCAGCTCCAGCGGAAGGACGTTCAATCGCTGAAGCAGGTCGTCCTTGAAAGTGCCGGCACGGCACATGGCTTCCAGATCCTTGTTTGTCGCGCAGATGACCCTGAACTCGAGCGGGATGGGCCGGGAGGAGCCGAGGCGCACGACTTCCTTCTCCTGAATCACGCGAAGCAGCTTGGACTGGATCTCCAGCGGCATATTCGCGATTTCGTCGAAGTAAACGATTCCGCCCGAGGCCTCCTCGAAGATGCCCTTGGCCGGGCGTTCCGCTCCGGTGAAGGCCCCCTTCTCATGCCCGAAAAGAATGCTCTCAGCGGTGGAACTCTGGATGGTCGACGAGTCCATCGCGACAAAAGGCAGGAGCGTGCCGTCCGCCCCCGTCCTTCGGAGCTGGCGCGCCACCACCTCTTTTCCCGTTCCCGTTTCCCCGAAAATCACGACATTCGCATTGCTGAGCCGCACGCGCTCGATCATCTTCCGAAGCGTTTGGATTTTCGGACTCGTGCCGACGAGCAGATGCTGCCGCTGATGAGTTGTGGCCTCGAAGTTCTGCTGCGCGGCGGTCTTGAGAAGCGAATTTCGCTCCAGCACCCGGCCAATCGTCAACGCCAGCTCCTCGGGATCCGCGTCTTTCGCGACGTAGTCGGTTGCCCCGAGTCGCATCGCCTCGCGAACGGTCTGGTAGTCCTTGAGTCCGCTGCTCATGATGATCGCGATTTCGCCATTCGCCGCTTTGAGACGCGGAATGGCTTTGAGTCCCTCATCTTCCGTCCTCATCTTCACATCGAGGAGAATGATCTCCGCCGATTGGTTGCGCAGAATCGCCAACGCCTCGTCGGTGTTGTAGGCGGATCGGCATTCGCAGCGGCCTTTCAGCGAAGTCTTGACGGCCATGTGGAAAAGGGAGTCGTCATCGCAGATCAAAACGACGGGTAGTCGGGTCCGAGGGGATATTGTGCTCATGATATTCCACCATGGTAACCGAGCCTTTGTGGAAACTGTAGGGTCAAACTGTAGGCCCGTGCCGACATAAGGCTCAGCGGAGGCTCTTTCGCTCGCTAACGAGCCAGTGTGATCCAGATAATTGCACCATCCTATCGAGGGCTTCTGCCCGCTCTTCCGGAGACTCCATTTTCTGAGGGGGGCTGGCCCAAGCATTGCTCTCCGGAGGCGTCATGGGAGCAAAAAAATGAATTACTTTTCGCCCGATGTCCTGAGCCTCGCAAAGTTCGCTTCTCGCTTGGAGGGTCCGATTCTCCTGGTCGGGCCATCTGGCTCCGGCAAGGGGCTCCTGGCCCGATGGATTCATGAACAAAGCCCGCGTCGAAGGCTTCCGTTCATCGAAGTCGAATGCACGACGATTCCCGACCCGACTTTTCTTCGTAGGAAAATCGAAAGAGCTCGTGGCGGCACTCTTCTTCTGAGTGGGATCAGCAGGGTCTCTGCCGCAGGCTGGAGGTTACTGCATGAAATCCTCCGCGATGCGCAGGCACGATCAGAAATTCGGATCGTCGCCGCGGGGAATCAGCTTCCGGACCAATGTAAAGGCGGGGCGAATGGCTACGAAAGCCTTTTTCAGCAGCCGGGAGCAGTCGTTATTCGCCTCGCTCCCCTATGCAGGCGTCCCGATGAGTTTGATGCCATCCTTCACGCATGTCTGGCCGAGCTATCTCGAGCTGTCGGGCGGTGCGTCTTGCGGATCTCGGGAGACGCCGCCGATCAGCTGGAGGCCTATCATTGGCCAGGGAATATTCAGGAGCTCCAAAAGGTCCTGAGGGAGGCGCTCTTGTCGAGCGAGGGTCCCGAATTGGCTGCCGAAGACCTTCCCAGGTGGTTTCAGGAGAGCGTGGCGCGGTCTGATGCACGTCGCCGAAAAAACCCACAAAAGTCTGTAACCCCGCCATGGGGGCGGATTGCCAGGCCTCAAGAGTTGCACAGACAAGAGCCCGCCTGTGTCGGTTGAGCTGGGCCGTAAAAAAAATGGCAATTTTCTGAAAAAAGATGTTGCGTCAGTTTTCAGTCTTAGCTATTACACGAACCTCGTCGCGGCAATCGAACAGCGGCTCGCAAGCGGGTCGTGCTCAAGAAGCAAATTCGGTTGTTTGCGAAGGTTCTTTGAAAATTAGGATGAATTTTTTGAAAGAGAAAGTGAGGGTGAGTAGGCAGCTCACAGGTCCCGTGAGGGAGATGTGAGTGATGTCGAAAAACCTCGAGCAATTTCTTCTTTTAGTAAGCAAATAATTCGCGGTGAGCTTTGGA
>JAMPXZ010000046.1 GCA_023700925.1 Oligoflexia bacterium
GCGTCAGACTACGGATCTGAAGGTCACAGGTTCGAACCCTGTCGGGTCCGCCATTTAGAAATAAAAAAGGGTCGGTCGCGAAAGCGTACCGGCCCTTTTTTATTTCTGAAGTGGGCGGCTCCGGCGAGGGAGCAGAACCTCAGCGGAGGCGCGAAGCGCCGGAGCGGCAGGTTCGACGACCCGTTCGCCAAAGGCGAACTTTGTAAAGGGGAGCGCAGGATGCGCGACTTCCTTAGGGAGCTACTTTTCGCAGGAGCTATTTTAAAGGCAACCTTGACCTGACCCCGAACTCGGTCTTGAGATGATCCACGAAAGCTCGCAGCTTTGGGAGCGCCTGCGATCTCTTCGGGAAGTACAGATAGTAACCCGCACTCGTTGCCACGAAGTCATCGAGGACCGTTTCGAGTTTCCCTGACTCGATCTCGCTCCTGACCATGTCTTCGGCGAGGTAGGCGATGCCAGCCCCTGCGAGTACGGCATCCAAGCTCAGGATAGGGTCGTTGAGGATAAGCGATCCGGTAACATGCACCTGGAAATCTTTTCCCTTGGACTCGAACTCCCACTGATCGTAGAGCTCCGTTTGTTCAATGCGAGGGCGGATGCAATTGTGCTCGAGAAGATCCTTGGGATGTTTCGGGCGGCCTCTTTGCTTGAAGTACCTCGGCGACGCGACGGTCACCCAGCGAATGGGTCCGAAGAGCTTCAGGGCGACCATATCTTTGGCCATCATCTCCGACAGGCGAATGCCGGCGTCGAATCCGCCCTCCACAATGTCGGAAAGACCATCGTCAAAGAACAGCTCGACGGTGACGTCTGGATACTTTTTCATGAAGCTCATGATGTGGGGAGAAAGTTCCCAATAAACGCTTCGCGGCAGATTGATCCTGAGAAGGCCTGACGGCCTCTCGGCGAAGCGTCCAACGTTGTCCATCGCACTGAGGATCTGGTCGAGCGCCGGACCGGCTTGAGCCAGAAACCGCTCGCCCGCTTCCGTCAAATGGGTGCTTCTCGTGGTGCGAGAGAGCAGGGTCACTCCCAGCTTCCTCTCCAGCTGCTTGACTAGTTTGCTGATAGCTGGCGGAGAAATCCCAAGGGCTTCTGCAGCCGCGGTGAAGTTTCTCTTCTCGGCCACGAGCGATAAAGCCAGCAGGCCATCCAAGCGGTTCTTATCCATTATTAACTCCCGGTTAATGGCACATTAACCCATAGGGCATTTGTGTTCATACTCAAATCACGTAGATTCAACCCAGCGCAGGAAGAGCCAGGGCAAGGGTGGGCTGGCATCTGCAGGAGGAATCCATGAATCAGTCCGCAATTAAAATCGCAGCGGTTGGAGGACTCGCGGCTTTAGCGGCTGCCTGTTGCACAGTAAGCGGCTCGCAAAAACCAACCGGAGGTAACGCCGTGGGTCTAACCCAAGAATGGGATAAGAAATTTCCGAAGAGCGACAAAGTGGAGCATCGAAAGGTCACATTTAGGAACCGATACGGGATCACTCTGGCGGCCGACTTGTATTTGCCAAAGAAGCGCGGCAGCGAGCCTCTTGCCGCGATCGCGATCAGTGGTCCGTTCGGTGCGGTAAAAGAGCAGTCGTCCGGTCTCTATGCGCGGACAATGGCGGAGCGCGGCTTCGTGGCTCTGGCATTCGACCCTTCTTATACGGGAGAGAGTGCGGGTGAGCCTCGCAACGAAGCCTCTCCGGACATCAACACGGAGGATTTCAGTGCGGCCGTGGATTACCTGGGCACGCACTCCTCTGTTGATCGCAACCGAATTGGCATTATTGGAATTTGTGGCTTTGGTGGAATGGCGCTTAATGTGGTCGCAGTGGACAAAAGAGTGAAAGCAGTCGCCACGACCAGCATGTACGACATGTCCCGAGTGATGTCGAAAGGCTACTATGACAAACAAACTCTGGAACAACGTACTGAATTCTTGGAGAAGCTCGGACAGCAGCGCTGGAAGGATGCGGAAAGAGGCGAGTCCTTGCTCGGGCCGCGCATTCTTCCGGAGAACTTGACCGGCAAGGAGCCTCTCTTCGTGCAGGAGTATTTTGATTACTATAGGACGGACCGAGGCTTTCATCCGCGCTCACCGAACTCAAACGGCGCGTGGACTGCTACCACTCCGCTTTCGTTCATGAACATGCCGCTGCTGACCTACATCAAGGAAATTTCGCCACGCCCGATCCTGATCATCGCTGGGGAGAAAGCGCACTCTCGCTACTTCAGCGAAGACGCCCACCAGCTCGCGGCGGAGCCGAAGGAGCTGATGATCATTCCGAACGCCAATCACGTCGACCTGTACGACCGCATGGACAAGATCCCGTTTGATCGACTGGAGGAGTTCTTCGAAAGGCATCTTAGGACTGAGGCTCGGTCCGCAGGGGCAACCCGTGAAGCATCCTGAGTGAGGCCTCACATCCAGCAGGTCATCATGCACCCACGGAAGAAGGACGAACGGCAACTTGCGTCTTCACCGCATGCGTCGTCAGCCGCGTCGCCGCAATGAGTGACACAGGCTTCGCTGCCGTTTCCCTGGGTCGAAATCGGGCTATCGGCTTTTCCGCCTGAGGTCGAGTACTCGCACACCGTCTTGCAGCTTTCATCGCAGACCTGCTCGCCGTTCACGATTCGGCACACGTCGTTGCAGATTTCCTGGCAAGCACATTCTTTCACGCTCGAGCAGTTCGCCTGAATCCGTTCGAAAACACCATTACCGGCCTGCGCGAGCGCGACCGAGCTCGTGAGACCCATTAACGAAACGATCATCAGCTTTTTCATAAATTACCTCATCGATTCTGGACCCGTTCATTCGGATCACGGTAACCAACGGGTAATCGACCGTGCCCCTGATCGCAATCAAACCGCTCCGGGGGGCCCAGGTATCCGTTACAAAAAGTTATTGGACGTAACTCTTCGGGATCAGTACGCCAGCCAGCTCCCGAGTGGAACACCCTGGATGATCGTTCGATTATGGTAGAAGAGTGTCGATCCCGGCGACACGGTGATCGTCGTCGCGCCGCAGTTCGGAAGGGCCTCGAGAATCACCGAGTTGAGATTGAGGTTGGTGTTGTTCAGGTTCACGGACCAGACCTTGGTGTCGCAGCCGCCGGAGCTGGGACTCTGGAATTTCAGGATTCCGTTGTTGTGATTGAAAGCCGCGCCTACCTGCTGGGAGAGGATGGTCGCCGGACCACCGATCGTTGAACCGAGATAGAGCGTGCCAGTCGGCGCGACGAAGGTTCCCTTTTCGACCTTCAGGGACTGGGTGGCGAAATCGGTGCTGGCAGCTTCGACCTGGCCCGTGGTGTTGACCACGAGGTTGGGTCCGGCTCCCCAGATCAGTCCGCCGTAGAATGGAGTGCCAAGGGACATCGGGTCGATCGACCCGAGTGCGAAGCGATAGGTTTGGGTTGTGTTGCCGTTGAAGGTGATGGTGGACTTACCTCGCAGGGACGCTGAGCCGATCGACAGATTGCCTTTAAGATTCCAATTGGCGCCGCTGTCGGATGGGCTGCCGAACTGCCCGGCCGCCAGGTCCAGATTTCCCCCCACGGTAATCGAATAGGGTCCGCCGACGCTGGTGACGTCAAGTGATGGCCCCGAGCTTTGATTCCAGCAGGAGTCGTTGAGGTTGACTTCGGCGTGATTCAGGAGGAGGTCCTGAGCTAGATTGATTTTCCAGATCTTCCTGTTGCAGGAGCCATCTGCGACGCCGTAGAAGCTCACAGTCCCGTTGTTGTGAAGGAAGTTTGCCGTACCGGATGCGGCGAGGTCGAGGACAGTATAGCCCTCGCTCCGGGCTTGCCCAAGGTAGAGCTTCGCAGGCGCGGTGAAAGTTCCCTGGGCCAGCTTGAGCGAACGGGCGGCGAAAGCCGTGATCGGGTCGGCGGGGATGACCGTGCCGGAGGTCTTGTCGATGATCACGTTCGCGGTATGGCCCCGTATGAGATTCTGCACCGATGCGGGATCCGTGAGCGCGGCCGAGAGCTTCTGATCGCCCGTGCCGTTGAGGACGATCTCCGCGTTTTCTCCCATGGCCATGGTGCCCACGAAGAGATCGCCTTGAAGCTCCCAGCGGCCTTTGAGGCTTCCGGCCACGTGCCTGAAGTTCCCCTCCATGACGACCTTGGAGCCGCTGGTCTGCAGGACTGCGCCGGCTGTGCTTGACCAGCAGAAATCGACGACCTCGGCGGTGAGGTGTTTGGCGACCAGGGGCTTGGCCAGGTCTATCGTCCAGATCTTGTGGCCGCAGGACCAATCATGGGGGCCTAGGAAAGAAAGGGTCCCCTCGTTGTGGAGGAAGTCGGCGGTGGCGCCGAGCTTCAGGACCGTCATGACGGCGAACTTGCTGAAACCGAGCTGGAGCGTGCCGGAGGTGGAGATAAATTTGCCGCCTGAGAGATCCATGACGTTGGCCGCGCTGCCTACGATCGTGATCGGCGAGTCAGAGCCGATGAAGGCGCCACCGGTTTGTTTCCACCCTCCGGTCCTCACGGTCAGCGAATTGCCTCCGCCCTGCTTAAATCCGTTCGCTTCGATGACGACGCCGGCCACGTCTACGTTGCGATCGGTAGTTGGATTGCACCGGTTGCCGAACAGGCAGGTTCCGTCGAAACGAATGGTGCTGGTCGATGACGGAAGCGTGGCGGCTCCGAGGCAGGAGAGTCGATTGGGCGCGACGGAGCCACACCAGTTGGCGGGGTTTCCCCAGTCGGCGCTGACTTTTCCGGTCCAGGTGTACGGGGTCATCACGAAGATCATCACTCGCCCGTTCAGGGTCCCGCCCGAGGGACTCCTTAGTGTGATGTTGACCCAGTCGACGCCGCCCTCTCCTGCGGTCGCGGCATAAGTCAGGTTGCCGGTGCCTTCGCCCGATGCGGTTCCCTTGCCATTGACCGGCGCGCCGACCGCGCTGAAGACCGTGCCCGGCGTTCCGAAGAGCAGTCCTGCGGCAGCGTCCAGGGACTGGCCTTTGACCGCGAGCGTGGAGCCGGCCATCACATACCAGGGGCCGAAGACGTATGGAGTAGTCGTCGCGCCGAAAGGACCTTGGCAGGTCGCAAGGGAGGAGAGCCATTGTCCGGGCTCGTTGGAGGGGTTCCTCATGGCCATGCAGAGCGCAAGCGACTCAGATTCCGTGATGGCTGGCCGGGAGCTGCAGTCCTGGATCGTCGCTTGGGTGCCTGAGATACTCACGTTCAAATAGAGAGGCAGGCTCTTGTGGGATGTCGTCGCGGTTTCGCCCGCCCGTTTGGTGAACTGGAAGAGGAGATTGCCGGTATAGGTCGGCAGGGTGGAATTGAGCCGACGAAGTGCTGTCAGCTCCAGCGAGTCGAGCCGCAGGCCGTGTCCCAGATCCGTGCCCGCTTGAATCTGGGAGCCGCCGAGGAGCGTGAGGCCAGGGAGCGGAATCGGCGTGGGGGCGGTGGTCGCGGTCTCGATCGTGAACGTATTGTGCGGAGGCAGGAAGGTGGCCCGGCAGGAGCCTCCTGTCGTGCTCAGTTCATTGGTCCAGTGGACGATCAGGTTGCTGATCTCCTGGCTTTGTGATGTCCCCTTCTGGTGATTGGCGTTATTGGCCACCGTCTGGGCAGTAACGATCGCCAGGCCAGAGACGATTCCCAGCCCGATCAAGGCCGAAATAATCCCGAAACCGGGCGAGTGGCGTGTGTTCATTTTCAGTTTCAGTCGATCCATATCGGTACCTCAGGGGAATTGGCAGGTGAACGGGCCGCTTCCTCCGTTGTCATTCCATACGGCATTTCCATTCGGGCCCAGGATCGATCCACAGATCGACGCCAGATCCTTGGTCACTGACGCGGCGGTCGTCGCGCAGTCCACGATCTGCGGAGTCCCGCTCGAGGTGTCGACCAGGAACATCAGCGGCGCGCTCTTGGTCAGAGTCGGGGAGCCCATGAAGGTGCCTTGGGTTTTTCTGAAGCGGACCTGCAGGTCTCCCGTGTGGTTTTGCATGGATCCCTGGGTGGAAATGAGCTGAAGATTCCGTACGGTCATCCCGTCCACGACCAATCCGTTCGCGGGAACGACCAGGGGCTCGGTGGTCGAGGACGCCTGGTTCACGTGCACCAGCGACGTGGGGGGAGCGAATTCCGGGGTCGCGAAGACCACGGAAGCATTCAGGGCGAAGTTGTAACGGCAGTCCCCGTTGAAGTTGGAGAGCGCCATCTGCAAATGGGTCATGACGGACATCGCGTCGACGTCATAGCTCAGGTTGCGGGTCATCTTCGTGCTGTCGATGATCAGGGCATTCAGGCCAAGGAACATCAGGCTCATCAGACCCAGTCCGGTCATGATGGAAACAAGACTCTGACCTGAGCGTGAAACGAGGGCGAGTGACACCGGGGGGGCTCCTGTGGGTTACGTACTGCTTTGTTAATACTATTTTCGCATATTAACCCGCTCGCCGTCACTGCGTACGGGAAGACCTGTGTCTCTCGTGATTCGGGGTAGGCGCGGATACCCCGGGCTGCTTAGGAGAGGAGGCCTCCGACCAGGTACGCAAGAAGAGCAGCGCCCGATCCGACGGTGAGTGTCTGGATGCCTGATAGCCACCAGCGTGAGTTTGACCATCGGCTCTTGGCCGAGCCAATCAGAAAGAAGGTGATTCCAGTGGCGAGGGCCGCGACAGGGAAGGGCCGATCAAACCGGCCGATGAACGAAATGAGCGGGACGGCGCCACAAATCACAAAGGCGGCAAAGGTGGCGCAGGCAGAGCGGATCGGTGAAGGGTGGAGTGGGGAGGCCCCATATTCCTCGATCAGCATCAGATCGACCCAGCGCCTTCGATCGGAGCTGATAGCCCTGACCACCTCTTCAAGGGCGGGCGGTGTGATCCCCTTGCGGGCGAAGATCTGTCGGACCTCTTCCTGTTCTCCCTTGGGATCGCGCGCGATATGTCCTTCTTCCACGAGGCGGAAGCGCGCCACATTCTCCTGCTCCGCCCGGGTTCCGAGGTAGTTGCTTGTCGCCATCGAGAAACCATCCGCGAGGAGGTTGGCAAGACCCAGGATGATGACCGAGCGCGTGGGAAGTTGTGCTCCCCAGACACCGGAAACGATCGCAAAAGTCGTGATGGACCCGTCCACGCCGCCGTAGACGAAATCGCGAAGATAGCTGGGCCGCGCCGGGACTGAAAGCCTGGCTGCGATGGATTCCGGGGAATGGGAGTGATTTTGGTCGATCTCTTTCATGCCCAAAGCAGTCGCTTCAATTCCCATTCCTGAACGTCGGCCGTCATGGACCAGGTTGCGTTACCGTTGCGGTGGATTACAATCGAGCGCTATGACGCAGAAATTTGCCCAGGCGTGGTGGCTTCTCTTTTTCGCGGGTCTTCTCGAGGTTTGCTGGGCGATTGGCCTGAAGTATACTGAAGGCTTTACGCGCCTGGTCCCGAGTGTCTTCACCCTTGCGACCTTGGCAGGGAGCATGGTGCTGCTCGCCCGGGCCGCCAAGGTCCTGCCGATCGGGACCGCCTACGCGGTGTGGGTGGGCATAGGCGCATTCGGAGCCGCGATTCTCGGAATCTTTCTGTTCAAGGAGCCCGTCACTCTTCCCCGTATTGGCTTTCTGCTGCTCCTGGTGATTTCCGTCCTGGGGCTTCGCCTCACGGCGAGCGACTAGAATCTGGGAGCCAGCTCAGTGTGGCGCCAGTCTCGTGCTTGATATCAGTCAGACGATCACGAGTTCGCCCGCCGCCCCTCCCGCATGGGCGAGCCAGAGCTGCTGGAACCGCTCGAGCAGCGCGCGCATCCCGGGCTCGTCGATCAGCGATCGCGTGCCGTAGACGATCCCGAGGATGTTTCTCGATGCGGGTTTGACTTTGCCTTCCATCGAATCCTTGATGGGGTTGCTGAGGGGATGGCTCTCCGCGGGACCGCGGCGGCAGAGGCAGATCAGGCCCTTGAGGTCGATCTCCTGCCCGGCGGAGTTGAAGACGTACTTTTCGCCGGGTTTTCCGTAGCGGACTTCGAGCTCCGGTCCGGTGACATCGAGATCCTGGACGCAGAGGGGGAGCCCGCTGTCAAACGATAGCACGTTGCAGACGTCGACGATGTTGTTGAGCACGGGAAAGCGCCCCTCGCGGGCCGCGTTGGCCAGGTATTCGTTTGCGGGCTTGTTGCGTCCCGACGGGCTGAAGCCGCCCCGTCTCAGAAGATCGCGGACGGCGCTGCGGGCGCTCTCGGGGCGCGGGCTGGCGAGCCGGGAGGCGGTGATGCGGGAAATCTCCTCTTTGAGAGCGGCGGGGGTCTCGCGGTTCGCGCAGCCGATGACGGTCACAAAGCCGCCGATGAAATCCGGATCGTTCAACGATGAGGTGATGTGCATAGGGGTTTCGACTCTACAACGGGCTTTGCGGGTTGGGGTTGACAATAATACTATGCAATGCTAGGTATTATGGAATCGTGAGCGCATTGACCGACAACTGGAAAACGCAGATTCGCAAAGGGTACCTCGACCTTTGCATACTGACGTTGATCCGGAGCCGGGGGCGCGTCTATGGCTTCGATCTGATCGAGCAGCTGACCCGGGCGGGTCTGCCGCTGAAAGAGGGGACGATCTACCCCTTGCTCAACCGGATGACCGCGGATGGCCTGCTTGGCGCAACCTGGGATACCGAGAACGTCAAGGGGCACCCGCGCAAGTTCTATGCGCTGACCCGGGAAGGTTCGAGAGCGCTCGACGAGATGTCGGAAGAATTCGATCGAATGGTCAGGATCCATCAAAAACTGGCGAAAGGATAACCCAATGCCCACCCATCCCAAACTCGAAGCCTGGCTTACCTCCCTGGATCGCGCGTTGCAGCCGTTGCCCGTCAGCGAGCGGGCCGACATCCTCACCGAGTTCAAGAGCCATGTTCAGGCCGCGCAGGAGCGCGACCCCGGGCAAGCCATGGATTCCATCCTGACGGCCCTGGGTGAGCCGGAGACCGTGGCTAATCGCTACCTTCTGGAGCGGGGCAGGGCTCCGGTCAAGCCTCCCATCAGTCCCATCGTCAAATGGATCGTGATCGGGGTACTCGGGTCCTGCGCCATGGTGCTGGCTTTCGCGGCGTTCGTGATTACGAGATTCGCGGGCAGTATCGAATTTGACTCGGATTCGATCGCCTTCAACTCGGCGGGCGGCCATTCTGAGGGCGTCTATCCTTGGAAGGCGGGCGAATCCCGGCCGATCGTCATCGAAGTCACCAACGCGAAGATGGACTTCAGCACCTCCGAAACGGGCGCATTGACGTGGTCCTGCAAGGGCGCCCGAGACGGGAAGGTGACGACCCGGGAGACCCCCGAGCGGATCGCGCTGGACTTCGGCGGGCAGCCGGCCGTCAGGTGCTCGATCGAGGTGCCGCCTCAGGCGACGCTTCAGCTGGATAATACTAACGGGAAGCTGACCTTCTCGGAGCCGCGGTTTCATGTCAGCGGACGGGTCACCAATGCGAAGATCGCCTTTCAGCCCGACCCGGGCGAGAAGTATAAATATGCGTTCGACGTCCAGAACGGAAAGCTCGATTCCTTTGAATCGTCCCACGATCCTTCGGCCTTCCTGATTCGGTTGAAGGTCGTCAACGGCCTGGTCGTTCGTGAAGAGTGAGATAAGGAGCGAAACCATGACAAGCGCCTCATACGCCTCCATCAGCAGAAGATTGCTCGCGATGCTTCTCGATGCCTTGATCCTTGTGATCCCGGTGGCCATCGCAAGCCAGCTCGTGCCCGTCCTCGGGGGGATCCTGATCGCTTTCCTCTACGCGCCGGTTCTGGAATCCTCGGAAGCGCGCGCCACGATCGGCAAGCACCTCATGGGGATCCAGGTGGCCGATATCGCGGGAGAGCGGATCTCGTTCCGAGCGGCCTGTATCCGGTATTTTCTCAAGATCGTCTCTTCGGTGCTTCTCTTCATCGGTCATGCGCTGGCGCTGTTCACCCAGCGCCGTCAGGCCTTGCATGATCTGGCGGCCGAGACGATCGTGGTCTACGGACGCCTCGAGCTGTCCTTGTTTGACGCATGGCTGGCGCAGTTCAAGGCGATCGTCGGCTCCCGCGATTCCGGGGTGTCAAAGATCGATACCCTCGGGGAGCTGGAGCGTCTGGCGGCCCTTCGGGACAAAGGTGCGTTGACCGACGCCGAATTTGAAGCGGCCAAGAAGCGACTGCTCGGGCTCTAGAGATTGCGGAGCCCGCGTTCCCATGTGACAATCGATCGAATAAAAGGAGTATCAAAGCTATGATTCTGCATCGATGGATTGTCGTGGGTCTTTTGGTCGGGAGTTTCCTGAGCTTTTCAGGGTGTGCAAAAGAGGAGCTGACGGATGCGCTGGGTGGCAGTGGCGGCAGCTGCAGAGTCGTGAACTCGGATACGGGTTTTGTGACCTGCTTTGACTTCACCGGCTCGGCCTATGCTGTGGCGGGAACGGCTACGACCGCCTGCGCCAATCAAACCGTTGGCGGGGCCGTCGGCACCTACGCCGCTTCGGCCTGCGCGACCGCGGGCCGTATCGGGAGCTGTCAGATTTACGCAGGCCAGGCGCAGGAGCAAGTTGTGCGGTTCTATGACGGCTATATCGATGGCACGGCCGAGGCCGCGTGCACCGGGCTTTCGGGCGCTTATACTTCGGGCTGAGATCGCCTGAGTCCCGCGTTCCTCCTCTACAGTGTCGTCGCGTCCGCCCTCCTTACGTCGTGCGCGTCGAAGGGGCGAACCTACCACATGGTCCTAGGAGGACGCGGGGACGCGTACACCGAGACGGCGGGCCTCTCGCTGGAGCAGGTGATCGAGGAGGCAGTCGGTGAAAGCGTCACGACGCTTTCCGGCGATCCCAGGAAGTTCTACACCGTCGGATACGGTGGTCAGATCGGAATCGTGGAGAGGGCGGGAAGAATGGTCTCGACCCTCTCCGTTTTTCACCTGGAATACACACCGGTTCGATATGCGTTCTCGTCGGCCACTTATGGAACCATCGGCGAAACCATGAGGATCGCCGGCACCGGACTGGACGGCAGCGTGGGCTACCGGTTCGGGGTCTTCCGGCCCGTAATCAGCTATAAATATGAGCTTCGCAATCTCGAAGACACCGTCACGGCCTCGGGCGTTCCTACAACGACATCGACATCGCGCTCGACGATCTTCATGATCGGAGGCGGCCTTGCGATCGACGTGCCGATCCACAAGGATCTCCGGTTCGTCGCGCAGGGCGACTACCGGGTTCCCGTTTTCAACAACTCGAATATCTCGTCCTGCAAGAGCATCGTGGGTCAGGCGGGTTTTCAGCTCGGCAGGTTCTAGATCGCAAAAACTTTCAAGCTGCGCGGGCCGGGCGGGCTTTCCTGGGTACCTCGACGCGGAACACGCTGCCCCCGCCCGGATTATCCTCGACCCAGATCCTTCCGCCGTGGAGCTGAACGACTTGTCGGGCGATGGCAAGGCCCAAGCCGGTGCCTTTGACTTCTTTTTTTTCGAGTCGCTCGAAGCGGGTGAAGATCCGCTCCTTGTCCGGATCCGGGATGCCTTCACCCTGATCGCTGACTGAGAAGTTCCAGGCGGCGTCCGTGACCTCGAGGTGGAGTCGAATGCGGCTGCCGGCGGGCGAATATTTGATGGCATTCGAGAGAAGATTCGAAAAAACCTCGGAGATCGCCGGGTGAACCTCGGCCATGCAGACCTGGGCATCGCGTTCGATTCGAATTTTCTTCTCGGCCGCGAGCGGCTCGAAGTCGCGGAGCGTGTCCTGGACGAGGGCGCAGAGGTTGGTCTCCCGGAACTCGAGGCTCTCGGCGCTGGCCACCCGGGCGTACTCGGCGGCGTTTTCGCAGAGTTCGATGAGGCTTTTCGCGCTTCTTGAGATGTTGCCGGCGACTTTGGCGGCTGCCGGCTCAAGCGGAAGCCTTCCCAGCAGGCTGGCGGAGATCCGGATCGCGGTCGCGGGATTGAGGATGTCGTGCCGGAGGATATCGGTGAAAAGGTCCTTGAGCCGGTTGGCCTCCTTGAGCTTTTCGGCGTAGTCCTTGAGCCGCTGGAGTCGGCTGAGGCGCACCGAAATGTCCGAGAAGGAGTAGACCCCGCCGAGCTGGCGGCCATCTTGGATAATCGGGTGGACACGGTACTCGACCGGAAAGCTGCTGCCGTCGCGCCGCCAGAACAGCTCGTCATCGATCAGGACGTTCTGCTGCTTCAAGATGGCTTGATAGGGGCGGCACTCCCGCGACGGATAGCGGGTACCGTCCCGCCGGGTATGGTGGATCCTGTGGTGAAGCTTTTGCCCGAGCAGCTCCGCGGCTGAGTCGTAGCCGAGGAGTCGGACGCCCGCGGGATTGATGAAGGTGCAGCGCCCCCCATTATCGACTCCCATCATTCCTTCGCCCGTGGAATCCAGAATCAGGCGGATGCGTTCCTCCCGCTCCCGGAGCTCCTGCTCCGCCTTTTTTCGCTCGCTGATGTCGCGTACGAAGCCGCAGTTGAACTCCTGCCCTCGGAACACCATGTACCGGGCGATGACTTCCACGGGGATGTCGCGACCCTCCTTGGTACGGTGGAGGGTTTCGATAGTGAGCGTCTTGCGCCTCTTCAGCTCTTCCCAGTGCGGCTCCCATACTTCGCGGGGGAAGAGCGGGTCAATCTCGGGAAGGGTCAGCTTGCGGAACTCCTCGCGCGTGTAGCCGAGCCGGGTATACGCCGCCCTGTTAGCGTAAAAAATCCGGCCCGAGCGTGAGATCCAGTGGATCGCATCGCCGGAGTGATCGATGGTGAATTTGGCGAAAGCGCTCGCCACCCGATCGAACCGTTCCTTGGCGATCAGCCAGGAGGCGCAGGTCGCGGCGACGAAGGTGAGAATCCGCGGAATCGAATCCTGGGGAGCCGGATGGAGGAGCTGGGGCCAGATGCTGGCCTGGTGGACGATGGCATGGATCGCCGAATCCACGATCCAGAACAAGGCGCCGACCGCGAAGCCGGGCAGGAGGGCGCGGAGGGATGACCGGCGGCTCTCCGAGAAGCGGGGAACGTCGCTCTGATCCGTGCGGGAGTCGGCGCTCTTCACAGCCACGGGTTAGCACAAGAGCGGTATTTTCCCTATGTACGCCGCGACGGCGCTCCGCGTCCCTCGCTGGCGCTCCGCCTTCGAGCGTCTTGACGCGGAGTGCTCGTCAACGGCGAGCAGGTCTGCGGCGAGAGCTGTGAGACGATCTGCCAGGACGACTACCGGACCGGGGAAGCGGCACGAGCCCTTCGGGGGTCGCGATGACCGTCGGGATCTTGCGGATGAGCCTTTCGATATCCCGGAGGAAGCTTCGCTCCTGCGGGGCGCAGAGGGAGACCGCGATCCCGCCTTTGCCGGCCCGGGCGGTGCGGCCGATGCGGTGGACGTAGCTCTCGGGAATGTTCGGCACGTCATAGTTATAGACGTGTGTGATGTCGTCGATGTCGATTCCGCGGGCGGCGATATCGGTGGCGACGAGGACTCGCGCCTTGCCGCTCTTGATATCGTCGAGGGCTCTTTCGCGCGCGCCTTGCGACTTGTTGCCATGGATGGCGGCAGCTCCGATTCCGGCCTCGTTCAGTGACTCGGCCACCCGGTTGGCATCACGCTTCGTACGGGTGAAGACCAGGACGCGCCGTGCGGTCGGGTCCCCCAGAAGGTGAATCAGCAGAGGTGTTTTGAGGTTCATCTGAACGTGAAAGACCGCCTGTGCGATCTTCTCGGCCGTGGTCGCGGCGGGCGCGACTTCCACACGAACGGGCTCGGTCAGGATCTGGTCGGCCAGCTTGGCGATCTCCGGGGGCATCGTCGCCGAGAAGAACAGGGTCTGGCGTTTGCGCGGGAGCGCGGCGATCACCCTGCGAACGTCATGGATGAATCCCATGTCGAGCATGCGGTCGGCCTCATCGAGAACGAAGATCTCGAGCGAGCGGAACTGGATCAGGCGCTGTTCCATGAGATCCAGCAGGCGACCCGGGGTTGCGACGACGATATCCACGCCTTTGCGAAGGGCCGCCTCCTGCGGTCGTTGGCCGACGCCACCGAAGATGACCGTTGTGCGCAGGCTCAGTCCGTGTCCGTAGGCCGTGAAGCTTTCGCCGATCTGCGAGGCGAGCTCGCGAGTTGGCGTCAGGATCAGGGCTCGGATCTGCCGGTGGGTTTGGTGAGGGGGCTCGTTGAGGAGCTGCAGGATGGGCAGCGCGAAAGCCGCGGTCTTGCCGGTACCCGTTTGCGCGCAGCCCAGCAGGTCGCGCTGGGCCAGAACGACCGGTATGGCCTGACGCTGGATTGGGGTGGGCGTCTCATACCCCTCCTTGCGGACGGCGTGCAGGATAGGGGAGATCAGCTTCAGGTCATCGAAGGTGCTTGGGTGCGTAAGTGTTTTCGTCATGGGGCGTAGCGCTGGTCTAGCACACTAGTACCGCGGCAACTAAGTTTTTTCCGCTTTTGCAGGCGGCTTATTGGCGCGAACGCGACGTCGTGAAAACGATCGATTTCATGATTTCGACGGCGGCCGACTGAGCGGCTTCGCTCCGCCCGCTCGCCGCGAAGGTCAGCTTCAGGCGCGGCCCCCGCCCAAGATCAGCGAAGTGGACCCCGGCAAAATAGGGGAAGCCCGGGCCATGTCCTCCGGTCCCCCTCGGAAGGCGGTAGGTGACGAGCTTCGCGTTTTTTCCGTCGATCAGCTCCTCCCGGACCCAGCAGTCCTCGGCTCCTTCGGGCAGCGATCTGAAAGAATCACTGTAAGGGCCGTAGTCGATCAAAAGCTTCAGGGCCGGGCTCTCATAGGCCAGTACGAAGCTGTCCACCCCCCGCACCGGGACTTCTTTCATCTCGGACGGCAGGACGAAGGAGAGCCGCGCTTCGGGAACCTCGACGCGGCGGGAGGGGGCCTGCGCGGAAAGCAGGGTCAGGCAGAAGCAGGAAATGAGGAGTTTCTTGACCGTTCCGATGCGGGCTACGATGCAATTTTCTCTCCGTGCAAAGCCGCTCTGGAGTATACAGATTTCATGACGGAACTTCTTGCCGCACGGTACCAGATGGCACTGAGTTTGGGCTTTCACATCATTTTTGCGGCCATCGGGGTGGCCATGCCTTTCCTCATGGCGGCCGCGCACTGGCTCTATCTGCGTCGGGGCGATAGCGACTACAGAATTCTCACCAAGGCCTGGTCCAAAGGCGTGGCGATCTTCTTCGCGGTGGGCGCGGTGTCCGGAACGGCGCTCTCGTTCGAGCTGGGGTTGCTGTGGCCGCGCTTCATGGAGCACGCCGGGCCGATCATCGGCATGCCGTTCTCCTGGGAGGGGACGGCGTTTTTCCTCGAGGCCATCGCGCTCGGGATCTTCCTTTATGGCTGGGATCGGGTGCGTCCGTGGATCCACTGGGGTAGCGGTCTGGTCGTCGGCTTGTCAGGGGTCACGTCGGCGTTCTTCGTGATCTGCGCCAATGGCTGGATGAACAGTCCGGCGGGCTTTGACTGGAACAACGGCAATCCGATCAACATCGACCCGTGGGCCGCGATGTTCAACGAGGCGGCCTTTCTCCAGGGGCTCCACATGGTGGTCGCCGCGTTCGAGGCGGTCGGCTTCGCCGTCGCCGGCGTTCACGCGATCCTGTTCTTGCGGACGCGCTACCGCCTCCATGCGCGGGCTCTCAAGATCGCGTTCGTCTTCGGGGCCCTTGCGGCGCTGGCGAACCCGGTCGTCGGGGATTTCTCGGCCAAGAGCGTGGCGCGCCATCAACCCGTGAAGCTCGCCGCCATGGAAGGTCTCTACGAGACGACCCGCGGAGCGCCGCTTCTGATCGGTGGAATCCCGGACGAGGTGGCAGAAAAGACGGATTACGCCATCGAGCTGCCCGGCTTTCTGAGCTTCCTGGCGTATGGGGACTTCAAAGCGGAGGTCAAAGGCCTGAAAGAGGTGCCCCGCGATGAGCGTCCACCGGTGCTGATCACCCATTTCGCTTTCCAGGTCATGGTCGGGCTCGGGTCTCTGCTGGCGCTGGTCGGTTCCCTGGGACTCTTTTTCTTGTGGAAAAGGCCGGAGGAGTTCGAGTCGCGGCGCATGCTCCTGACGCTCGCGCTGTGTTTGCCTTTCGGATTTATCGCGCTTGAGGCCGGCTGGATCGTGACCGAGGTGGGACGCCAGCCGTGGATCATTTACGGGATCTTGAGGACCGCGGAAGCGCTGACGCCGAGGCCGGGCGTGGTCTATACGCTCATCATGTACGCATTGCTCTACGGCTTTCTTTCGTTCGTCGTGACAATGCTGATGATTCGCCAGACGCTCGGACTTCATCGGCAGCTGCGGGAGGAGGGGCGATGAGTCTGCTTCAGGTCGGAATTCTTTTTTTCCTCGGTGTCGCGATTCTGCTTTACGTCCTGCTCGCGGGCGCTGACTTCGGAGCGGGGATCCTGGAGCTCTTCCGCGGCCGTAGGCGCCGGGACGAGCAGGTGCGGCTGATCTCTCATGCCGTGGCTCCGGTCTGGGAGGCCAATCACGTTTGGCTGATTCTCGCGGTCGTGATCTTGTTCGTCGGGTTTCCGAAGGTCTATACGAGTCTTACGGTCTACCTGCACATCCCGATGCTCGCCGTCCTGGTCGGTATCGTTGCGCGCGGCTCGGCTTTCACCTTCCGGCACTACGACACGTTGAGCCCGCGGTTCTTCCGACTCTATTCGGCGGTCTTCGCGGCCTCGAGCCTCTGGACCTCGTTCTTTCTCGGTGTGGTCGCGGGAGCCTCGTTCCTCGGCGCGATCGATCCCGGGGCCACGGGTTTCGCGGCGCTTTATGTGGCGCCGTGGCTGAACGCGTTCTGCCTGATTCTGGGTCTGTTCACGAGCAGCCTGTTCGCCTTCCTGGCCGCGTTGTATCTTGTGGGCGAAACCCGGGAACCGGAGCTGCAGGCCATCTTCCGCGCGCGGGCCGCCTGGGCGGCGACGGGAATGGTGGCGCTCGGCGCCCTGGTCTTTGCCTCGGCTGAAGCGAAGGGCCTTCCGCTGGCGCGTGCCTTCTTCGCGAATCCGCTTTCCATCGGCTCGTTCATTCTGGCGACGCTGATCTGGATTCCGTTCTGGGGGAGCATGCGGCAAGGCCGCGCCGGATGGAGCCGGACGCTCGGGGCTGGGGTCGTGGGGCTGGTGATCTGCGGCTGGTTTGCCGTGCAGTTCCCGGTGGCCATCCGCCACGTGGGCGGTAGCGGGCTCACCTTCGCGGAGGCGTCCGCGCCCGCGGCGACTTTGCGGGCCATGCTGATCGCGCTGCTCGTGGGATCGCTCCTGATCTTCCCGGCGCTGGGTTATCTTCTTAAAGTCTTCAAGTGGGAAACATTCGAGAAGGGATGAGGACCGTTATGGCGTCCGAGCGGGAAGAATTCTGGAAACAGTCGAGCTTCGTGGTGATCGGCAACAGCGCGCGCATGCCGTTTCCGCAGTTCACCTATCGCGGGCTCAAGCAGAATCAGAAGAAAGCCTACGCGATCGATCCGGCGGCGGAGGCGGTGCTCGGCGATCCCGTGTTCCGCGATCTCCGGAGTCTTCCCGAGCCGGTTGAAGCCGCGGTCCTCGAGGTTCCTCAGGACGAAACGGCGGACTGGATCCGGAAAGTCGCCGAGGCCGGAATTCGGAACGTCTGGCTGCACATGGATACCGAGACCCCGGAGGCGCTCACGCTGGCCCGGCAGAACGGGATCCGGGCGCTCACCGGCACCTGCGCGGTGATGTACCTGCTGCCGCGCGAGTTTCCGCACAATTTTCATGGCGCGATCATGCGCCTCTTCAAGAAGTACTGACTTACCCCCGGGGTCAGGTCTTCAGCGAGCTGATGTCGATGACGAAGCGATAGCGCACATCGCCCTGGATCATCCGCTCATACGCGTTGTTGATGTCCTGGATGGGAATCGTCTCGATGTCCGAGGCGATGTTGTGCTTGCCGCAGAAATCGAGCATCTCCTGCGTTTCGCGGATGCCGCCGATCAGCGAGCCGGAGAGGCTGCGGCGACCCATGATAAGACTGAAGGCGTGAACGTGCGGTGCCGTGGTCGGAACGCCGAGCAGGACCATCGCGCCGTCGCGTTTCAGCAGGCCCAGGTACTCGTTCAGGTCCAGTTCGACCGAAACGGTGTTGAGGATGAGGTCGAAGGAGCCGGCCAGTCGCTCGAAGAGCTGAGGATCCGCGGTGGTCTGGAAGTCATCGGCTCCCAGCCGGAGCGCGTCCTCGCGTTTCTGCTGCGAATGACTCAGGACCGTGACGTGCGCGCCCATGGCATGGGCAAGCTTCACTCCCATGTGACCGAGACCGCCCAATCCGACGACGGCGACCTTTTTGCCGGGGCCGGCGCCCCAGTGGCGGAGCGGCGAATACGTGGTGATGCCCGCGCAAAGCAGGGGTGCCGCCCGATCCAGCGGCAGGTTGGGCGGGATACGAAGCACGTACCTTTCGTCCACGACGATCCGCGTGGAGTAGCCGCCATAGGTCGGTGTCTTGTGCCCCCGCTCACGGGAGTTGTAGGTCCCGACCATGCCGGCGTCGCAGTACTGCTCGAGCCCTTCGCGGCAGCTCGGACAGTCCCGGCACGAGTCGACGAAGCAGCCGACTCCGACCGCGTCCCCGGGCTTGAAGCCTTTGACCTCCGCGCCGGTGCGCTGGACGATCCCGACGATCTCATGTCCGGGAACCATGGGAAAGATCGAGCCCCCCCACTCGTCGCGCGCCTGGTGAAGGTCGGAGTGGCAAACGCCGCAGTGGCGAATGTCGATCAGGACGTCTTTCGGCCCCGGTTCGCGGCGGTCGAACTGAAAGGGTCCGAGGGGTTGCGTGGGACCAGGGGCGGCGAAAGCTTTCGTCGGAAGCATGGAAGATCTCCTTGCCGGGCAGCTTACGATCAAATCGCGTTTTGTGCGTAGAATAAAAAATCGTCCGCGCGGGTGGCAGCGTGCGAAACTTTTGCGGTGCCTGCTCGTACCTTCCTGGGACAAGCCAAGGAGGTCCGCGATGTACCGAAGCCGTATCCAGTTCTTCCTGATTCTTTCCGCACTTTTGATTTCCTGTAATGCGAAGGGTCCGCACGCGCCGGATGCCGGGGTGTCGGTCCTGCCCGACGCGAGCAAGACCGATCCGGCGAATCCTCCGCCCTCGAATCCTCCGCCCTCGAATCCTCCCGCGTCGGGTTACAGCACCGCGGTGCTCCTCTTCAACGGTACCGGAGTATCGACCTCGGATTGGCAAAGTACCGAACAGATCGTGAAGTCCTTGGGACTGAGCTACCGGCTGGTGAACTCAAGCCAGCTCAACGCCATGACCTTGGATGAGCTGGCCAGTTTCGGCCTCATTATCGTTCCCGGAGGCAGCGGAGGCACGATTGCCGGGAACCTCACCACTGATACGCGCCTACGGCTGCGGCAGGTGGTTCGCGAGCACGGTGTCGGCTACGTGGGTTTTTGCGCTGGAGCATGGGTCGCCGTTGGACCGGAGGCCGAGACTGCGCGGGTAGCCTCGTATGGTTTTGCGATCGCCAAGGGAAGCGTGCTCGATCTCTTCCTGCCGGGCGGCAGCGCGCCCACCGCGGCGATGGTCGACGTTTCCTTCGCGGATGGCTCGAACCGCAGTCTCGTATGGTGGGGCGGGCCTTCGACTCCGGAATGGCAGGACGGCGTGGTGGCCAGATATGACACGGGCGAACCGGCGATCTCGCAGGCCTGGGCCGGCAAGGGCCTGGTCGTGATCTCCGGGCCGCACCCCGAGGCTCCGCAGGGCTGGCGCGCGACCGCGGGCAATGACGGCGATGGCTTGGACTATGACATCGCGATCGGGATGATCCAGTCCGCGCTGACCAAAACGCCGATGAAACATTTCTAGGGCGCCGCGACACTTTTCCGAAAATCGCCTCGTAGCACTGGAAGAGAGAGAAGTAACCCTTTGAAAAGGAGTAGGACATGAAACGGAACTTTTCAGTGCTCGGGGCGATCCTGGCCTTGGCGCTCTCGGCCTGTAACGGCGAATCCAAGTTGACCACCAAGGATTCGGGGGCCGATACCGGCCCGATCACGACTCAGCCGCCGATTCCGCAGCCGACGCCCACCCGGACGTCGGATCCCGAGCCGACGCCGGTCGGGGACCTCTACACGGGTCCCGCCGAGGTGGCGCCCTACGTCCAGAAGTTCGTCGATGACGGCAAGCTCCAGGGCGTGGACGTGACGCCGGAGATGAAGAACCCCACCCTCGAAATCCGCGTGGCCAGC
>JAMPXZ010000047.1 GCA_023700925.1 Oligoflexia bacterium
AGCTCTACCGCAATCACCGGATCTGGGAAGACATGAATCCCGTCCCGAGCGATACGACCCAGCCCGAGCCCCCGCACTCGCTCTTCCACGAGTCGTTCGCACCGCCGGGAATCAGGAAGTAGCCCGGCAAAGTTTGTAGAGACTTGCGCCCAGGCGATCCGATAGCGCAACCAGCTCGCCGTACCGCGTGGCGGAAAGATCCAGCGCAGCCTGGCACTCACGAAGGCTCCCCATCGCGATCGTGTAGAAACGGTACTGGTCCCGGCGAGTGGGCTTGCCGGAGCCCTCCGCCAGATTCAAGGCCACGGAGGACGAGGCCCTCAGCAGCTGGCTCTTGAGGTACGAAGGCATCCGGACCTGACGGCAGGAATGATGGAACTGAACGGCGAGCTGATAGGTACGAAACTGATTGAGCATGGGGAGAGTCCTCCTCTGAATTTTGTTGGTCCTCACAAAAAGTGGGACCAACAAAATTCGGAGGAGCGACTCCAGTGAAGGAATCAGTTGGCCGTCAGCAGTTGGCAGGTAATCCGTTCTCCGAAAAGCAACTGTTCCGAAAACGGATAACCGCCAACCGCCAACTGACAACCGATTCCACCAGGGCCGCTGCTGTAGCAACGTCACAACGGAATCAATAACCAGTTAGCAGTTGGCTGTAAATCGGTCTTCCGTTCCCGTTTAACTCAACCTGACCTTAACGTACGCCCCCGGCGCATCCTCAATCGGCTTCAGCTCGCCCTTAGCGGGATCGCGCGCCGGGACTTTCGCTCCCGCGTGCTGCTCCACCCACTTCTGCCAATCGGTCCACCAGGAGCCGGGCTGCTGCGTGGTCCCGGCAAACCACTCGTCCGGACTGGCCGGCAACGAATCGTTCGTCCAGTAGCAGTAACGCTTGGAGGCCGGATGATTGACGATGCCGGCGATGTGCCCCGAAGCCCCGAGCACGAAGCGTATTGGGCCCGCGTAAAGCCTGGTCGCCGAGAAGGTCGATTTCCAGGGCGCGATGTGGTCTTCCTTGGCCGACAGCATGTAGACCGGCACCTTGATTTTGCGCAGGTCGAGCGGCACGCCGTTGAGCGAGATTCCGCCCGGCTTGCAGAGCTGGTTCTCCAGATACATGTTGCGCAGGTAGAAGCCGTGCATCTGGGCCGGCATCCGCGTGGCGTCCGCGTTCCACGCCAGCAGGTCCATCGAATAAGGATCCTTGCCCAGCAGGTAGTTCGACACCATCAGCGACCAGATCAGGTCGTTGTCGCGCAGGAGATTGAACGCCGTCGACATCTCCTGGCCGTCGAGATAGCCGCGCTCGTTCATGAGCTTCTGGAGCGCGGTGATCTGCTTGTCATCGATGAACACGCAAAGATCGCCCGGTTCGGTGAAGTCGGTCATCGTGGCGAAGAACGTCGCGCTGGCGATCCGGTCATCGCCCTTGGCCGCGAGATACGCCAGCGTGGCCGAGGTGAGCGTTCCGCCGAGGCAGTAGCCCGCGATGTCGATTTTTTTCGCGCCCGTGGTCCGCTGGATCGCGTCGAGCGCCGCGAGCGGCCCTTCGTTCAGGTAGTTCTCGAAGCCCTTGTGCGCCAGACGCTCATCGGGGTTCACCCAGGAGATCGCGAAGACCGTGTGCCCCTGGTCCACCGCCCACTTGATGAACGAGTTCTTCGCCTGGAGATCCAGGATGTAATACTTGTTGATCCACGCCGAGACCAGCAGCAGCGGCGTCTCGAAAACCTGCTCGGTCGCCGGGCTGTACTGGATCAGCTGCATCATCTCGTTCTGAAAAACGACCTTGCCTGGCGTGATCGCGATATTCTCGCCGACGCGGTAAGCCTGCACATCCGTCATGCGGATCGAGAGATTGCCCTTGCCCCGCTCGACGTCATCCAGCCAGTTCCGCATCCCGTCGAGAAGGTTCTCCCCGTTCGTCTCGACCGTCTTGCGGATCACATCCGGATTGGTCGCCATGAAGTTCGTGGGCGAAAGCGCGTCGACGAGCTGCCGGGTATAAAAGCTCACCTTGCGCGCGGATTTCTCGTCCAGGTTGCGCACGTCTTTCACCATGTTCTGCACCGCATCGGACCAGAGCAGGTAGACCTGCTTGAGGAAGTCGAACCAGACGTTCTTCTGCCAGTCCTCGCTCTTGAAGCGATTGTCGCCCTCGGCGGGCCGGGTTACGGGCGGGGGCACCTGTCCCAGCATGCGCCGGCTCGTGTACTCCCAGAGGGAAAGGTAGGAGTTCCAGAGCTTCAGCTCCTCGCGAAGGATCCGCTCGGGCTGGCTCATCAGCTCCTTGCCGACCTGGAGAAAGACGCCCTGGATATTGAGCGGGTCCGCGAGCATCCCTACCGCGTTATGAGTCTGCTTGGCGCAGAATTTCGTCAGGACCTTCGGACTGCGTTGGGCGATGTCCTTCATCTTCTTCGCCACACGAGCCGGATCAGGGGGGTTATTGGGCGTGCGTTGCTCCTGCATTGCTGTGATTCCTCTTTCCGAAAGGATTGGACTGCGATTGGGGATCCCGTCCTAGAATACGGGGTCCCTTCCATTCTACTTCGCTGAAGACCAGCCAGCCAATCCCAAAAACGCGACGGACACCGCCGGGCAATTGACGTTCACTTTTAGTGCCGGTGCTGCAATACTGAAGGCAGGACGAAACTCTCCCGGAACTAACAGCAGGCGTCATGAGCAACTTCTCCGTTTTCCAGCACCTTTTTTCCGGCTTCCTCAGGCGCACCCGCGACGGTCACGTCAAGCTCGCGAACGGTCGGGAGCTCTACTGCCGCCTGCAGGCGGCCGAGCCGTCCTCTCCGACGGTGGTCCTGCTTCACGGGCTCGGGGACCGCCTGGAGGATCTCGAAAACCTGGCGCGGCAGTTCGAGGCAATCGGCTTTGGCACCCTTCGGGTGGACCTGCACGGACATGGCAGGACCCTGGAGCTGCAGCAGAAGAAATCCCTGCCCGTCCCCTCGATCATCGACTACCGCTGGCAGGTGGACGACATCGAGAGCCTCATCGCCCGCCTGCGCCTTCAGGAGGTCATCCTGGTCGGCCACTCTTATGGCGGCGGCATCGCGCTCGCGCTCGCCTCACGGCTGGAAAAAAGCGGCAATCTCAACAGCCTTCACCTTCTCGCCCCTTACGTCATCCGCCTGGACGCGTACTTCAAGCTCAAGCTTTTCGGCAACGATCTGTTCATGGGCCTTTTCTCCGCGCCGCTGACGCTCCGGCAGAAGTTCCGCGACTACAACGGCACCACCGGCGCGCTCCCCGATGCTTTCATGGCGAGCCAGTACGAGAAGTACTTCCTCCAGAAGAAAGGCAAGCGCGAGCACGAGCTCACGGAGGCCGAGCGCGCCTGGATCCGGGCGCTGGTACAGAGCTCGATCGCGGCCACGCGCGGGATCCGCGGTCTGAACGCCTTTCACGAATCTTTCAATACCCCCCGCGAGACGCCGTTCCACCTCATCCTCGGGGAAGCCGATCCGCTGGTACCCGCCGAGCTCCTGATCGAGTACCGCGACCATCTCCTCGAAAAGGGCCTGGCGATCGAGACCACGGTGCTCGAGCGGGCCGATCATTTCTTCCCGCAGACCCGCACCGCCGAGGTCTTCGAGCGGATCATGGAGGTCGTGCGCCTGCGCTGCCCGGCCGCGCCCTAGCCTAGAACTTGTCCGGTAATCCGTGTGCGTTTGAGGTTTCCATTTCAGTTTCCGTACAGTTCAAGCGCCCGTAACCGGCCGGTTTTCCAATTTGATGGTCTTTGCAACGCTGGCATTAGGCTGTCGCCAGCTGGCTTGACTCGGCGGTCAATGCCATATCCTTGAGGACTCTTTGCAGGCACACCGATTGTATCGATCGCACCCATGCTTCGTGACTTTAAGGCATTCCAGTTGGCAAAGGAATTTCATTGGGCCTGCAAAACCCTGAGGATTTCACGTTTCCTCCAGGATCAGCTCTTGCGCGCCAGTTCCAGCGTAGCCTTGAATACGGCGGAGGGGTCCGGAAAAAGAACACCTCAAGAACAGCGGCGATTTTACGGTATTGCTCTTGGAAGCCTCCGCGAATGCGAGGCGATCATCGAGCTTGAAAAAATCGAGAATCCCGAACTGCTGACAAAATTAGACCGGCTTGGCGCAATCCTGTTCACGCTGTGTCGCGCTCCGGAAAACCGGCCGGTCACGGGAATCTTGAACCGTACAGAAACCGAAACGGAAACCCCAAACTCACACGGATTACCCGACAAGCCCTAGCCTAGTTCTTGAGGACCTCCGAAAGGGCCTGAACGAGCGAAAGAGGAAAGAGGCCAACTTTTTCCAGGAAAAAGACCTTCGTGGCCAGAAACGGCGGCACGCCCTGAAGGGTGCAGAGGCGATCATAGTCGTTGCAGAGGTTGAGGACCTGCTGGGATAACGGCAGAGCCTCGATCCTCTTGCGAGCGGGAAAACCCGCGCCCTCGCCCATCTCTTCGTGATTCGCGATGAGCGCCATCACCGCCGGATTGACATAGGGCTTGCCGGCGACCATCTCGGCCCCGCGATGGGGATGCTTCTTGAAGATCTCGAACTCCGCGGGCGACATCTTCTCCTTGGGCAGCTTCGGATCGAGCGGCAGACCCGATTTGCCGATGTCGTGCATCAGCGCGCCCATGGACAGGTCCAGAAGCTCCTGCACGCCGCTGATCCCGACCTTCTCGGCCAGCATCAGCGCCAAAGTATTGACGTTAGAGGAGTGCTGGACCTCATCCTGCGCGATGCCCGACTGCTCGAGCATCTTGCGCGCCACCCCTTTTTCGGACGCGAGAAAGGTCTGCACCTCCCGCGCACGTCCCTCCATGCCGCGATACGCGACCTCCGTCTCGATCGCCCGCTCGGCATTACCCGCGAGATCCATGGCGGCTGAATGGGCGATCGACGAACGGGCTTCGACGCTCACGGAGGCGTTGCGAAGCTTCCGGAGGCCGGCATCAAGATAGTCGAGGTAGAACTTCTCGCACTCGAGCGGAATGAACAGCTTTTGCACGCCCTTGGACCTGAGATTGTCGATCCGTTTCCGCTCGAAGGGATCGCCGCGCCGGATATAATGGACCTGGTGATCGGCCACGTGGATGAAGACGTCGAAGGGAACGTCCTCGTCGCTGCGAAGCGTGCTAATTCTAACCGGAATAAATTCCCTGTCGCCGAATTTGGCCATGATGGAGCTCCCAGGTGCTTGAAAAAGACATTCTAGACAGTTTTCGCGCGGAGTCCAACGAACTCCTGACCGACCTCGGGCGGATCGTCCAGCGCCTCGAACAGGAGCACGCCACCTTTCCGGCGGAGCTGCTCGCCGAGTTCGCGCAGAAGATCGATCGCATCATGGGAGCGGCGAAGACGGTCAGCATCACGGCGCCCGATCACGCGGGCCTGATTTGGATCGGCCGCATCACCGAGCTCTGCAAGTTGGCCGGCTACAAAGCGGCGGAGAAGCGCCAGACCGCGCTGCTCCCCATCTTCGCCGGTTTCTGGGCCGATACGCTCGAGCACATGGACAGCCTGCTGAAGAACCTCGAGGATCCGGCCAAGTGCGCCGAGATCTCGAAGGGCTTCTCCGGCGTCCTTCAAGGCCGCCTGAAATGGCTGGCCCAGCAGCTCGCGGAATGAGCTTTGCTCCTCAGACGGCTTGATGCCCCGACTTCGAAGACTGCCTGCTTTGCTGCTCCTGGCGGCGCTCGGTTCAGCCTCAGCGCTCGGTTCCACGGGTCGTCCGCTATCCGCGCGAGCCGAAGCGTTCACCCTACCCCAGGAAACCGGGACCTCCGCCTGGGAGAACCGGACGGATCTCGGCGCCCTTGAGCTGACCCGGCTTCCGGAGGTCGGCCCCCCTGAAAGACTCAAGGAGCTTTTTCTTCGGGTGCGGGACGCCCGCGACTGGCGCTGGCGGGAGATGGAGCAATTTCCGCGAAGACTTTCGTGGCTCTATCCGGCGGACGGCTGCTTTCTGCGGGCGAGCTTCATGGCTCAGCGGCTCCGCGACTGGCGCTACCCCGCCCCGGCGCAGCTCTTCGCCTTCGGAGAACTCTCCTTTTCGACTCCTTATGAAACGGTCCACTGGTGGTACCACGTCGCGCCGATCTACCTGAGCGACGGCCAGCCTTATGTCGTGGACCCTGCGGTGGACTTTCGGGAGCCGCTGCCGCTTTCGCGCTGGATCCGCAAGCTGGGCTCCGAGGCGGAGTCGATGACCTTCGCGATCTGCGGAGCCGGGGCCGTCAGCCCCGAAGATGACTGCTCCCAGCTCCGCTCGAGCTGGAACCCGCGCGAGCGCTACGACACTTTACAGCTCTACCTGGCCGAAGAGTGGTACGCACTCGAGACCCTTCTTGGCGAGCCGCCGGAGCGGGTGCTGGGCGAAGGGCCTCCGTGGGTATCAGGCCGCTGACTCCTTCCGGTCCTCGACCTCGTCCCGGAGAAAACCGCGGATCTGTTCTCTTAACTCCTGCGAATCCGTCGCCCCATGAACGGAGACCGAATGCTCGGTCGCGGCTCGAACGACATCCTCCTCCTCGCCGGAGATCTTCAGAGAGCATTCGAGGTCGCTCGGATATTCGCGACAGTCGATGTACTTACGTGCCATGGCAGCACCTCCTGGCTCACCCGTCAGTGCAACCACGACGCCACCCCTGGAGGTCGCTCGACGACAGCCGCCCGCCGCACTGCGCTACAGACGTAACCTGAGCAGGAAACCTCCTCGCGCGGCCGCTTTTCTCCTTTCCTTTAGAAGCATTCCCGTTAATAAGATTCTTTAGGGCAAAACTCGAAGGGAGTCCGCATGCTAGCCGCTGCAAAGAACTATTTCTCCGAATTCAAGGTTCTCAGGACCGTCACCAAGGAATTCTGGCTGACGAACGCGATCATCTTTTTTGATTCGCTGGCTTACTTCTCGATGATGAACGTGCTGACGCTGTACCTCACGTCGAACTGCGGCTTCAGCGACGTCGAATCCGGCGCGTGGACGGGAATCTTCTCGTTGTACATCACCGCTTTCATCTTCGCGGTCGGCTCGATCTGCGACTCCATCGGAGTGAAGCGCTCCTTCTACATCGGCATCGTCATGCTGATCGGCTCGCGCCTGGGGCTCGGTATCGCGCCCGTCTTCCTCAAAGGCGACATCCTTCAATACACCGTCAAAGGCATGATCATCCTGCTCGCCCTGGGCAGCGCCTTCATGACTCCCGTGACGACGACCTCCCTCCGCCGCTTCACGACGAAGGAGAACCGCTCCACCGGCTTCAACGTCTACTACCTGATCATGAACGTCGCGGCGATCTTCGCCGGCTTCGCCGTGACCGACGGCTTCCGCAACTCGCTCGGCGATCTCAAGGGCAACCTCGGGATCCTGGACTTCGGCTTCCTGATGAGCGTCTGCTGCTTCGTCTGCGTCTACTTCATCAACGAGCACAAGGTGGCCGATGAGGACGAACGGATGCCCCATGGCGACGACAAGAGCCGCCGCCCGATCCAGATCTTCATGGAAGTCTGGAAAGAGAGCGCCTTCCGAAAGCTCGTCCTCTTCCTGGCCCTCACCATCGGCGTCCGCCTCGTGTTCACCCACCAGTTCCTGGTGATGCCGAAGTACTACACCCGGATGCTCACGGCTGACTTCGATCTCGGCCTCGCCAACTCGATCAACCCGTTCATCATCGTGGTCGGGCTGATCGTGCTCATTCCGATCATCAACAAGTACAACACCTTCAAGCTGATCGTGGTCGGGATGACCATCTCGGCGCTCTCGCTGCTGTTCATGGCGGTGCCCATCAACTGGATCCTCGCGATCCCGGGTATCCATAACCTCGATCAGGCGTATCTTTTCGTCATCTACGCGCAGATCATCGTGTTCGCCTTCGGCGAGCTGCTGTTCTCCCCGCGCTTCACCGAGTACATCTCGGTCGTCGCGCCCAAGGACAAGGTCGCCTCGTACATGGCGCTCTCGGCCCTGCCGATGTTCATCGCGAAGCCCGTCAACGGCTTCATCAGCGGGATGCTCATCTCGAGCTACTCGTACGACGGCATTCGCGCCAAGGTCGACACGGGCAACATCGCCTATGAGCAGTCGCCCGAATATATGTGGATGATCTACTTCCTGCTCGCGGCCCTCAGCCCGTTGGCGGTGCTCGGCATGAAGAACATTCTCAATTCCGCTCGCGAAGCCAAGAAGGCCGAAGAGAAGCTGGCAACCGTCCAGGCGTGAGCCTAAGGAGAATCCAAATGAAAAAGTATCTGCCTATCCTCAAAGACGGCTTCACGCTCCTCGTGGTTTCCACCCTTTTCGTCACGGTGGTCAACCAGCTCTTCAAGGGCCTGAAGAAGAACACCCAGTCCGACTCCCTCGTAACGGCGATCCTGCAGGAAAACAGTGACTCCGCGAAGGAGATCCTGACCGACGCGACGCGTGCCAGCCGCACTGATGAGAACGGACGCACGCCGCTCATGTGGGCCGCTTACGTCAACATCGCCGATGCCAAGCAGCTCGCCGACGCCGACGCCAAGCGCGCGGCGTTCGTCCCGCTGCTGCTCAAGAGCGGCGCGGCGATCGACGCGCAGGACCGGGACGGCTGGACCCCGCTGATGTGGGCCGCGTGGAGCGGCATTCCGCAGACGACCCAGGAGCTTCTCGCCCAAAACGCGAACCTCAACCAGAGCGACCGCCAGGGCTACACGGCCCTGATGATCGCCGTGCAGCGAGGCCATCTCCCTATCGTCAAGCTTCTGCTCGAGAAGGGAGCCGACAAGGCTGCCGCGGATCGTCTCGGCCGCCGCGCCGCCGACTTCGCCCAGCAAGGACTCCAGAAGTATCCACGCAAAGCGGAAAGCTACCAGGGCATCGCGTCGCTCCTCGGCGCGAGCTGACGCTCGTCACCAGCCGTCCGCACGCCGTAGCGGCGAGTTCTGTGCTATCAGTGGGGCATGAATAGCCCCCAGCACGCGTCCGTCCACGAGTTTGAAGTCAAAGCGATCGACGGGGAGACCGTCTCTCTGCGCCAGTACGAGGGAAAGGTCCTTCTCATCGTCAATGTGGCGAGCGAATGCGGCTTCACGCCCCAGTATCAAGGGCTCGAGGAGCTTTATCGGCGCTTCAGGGAACGGGGCTTTGCCGTGCTCGGATTCCCCTGCAATCAGTTCGGGAACCAGGAACCCGGCGACGAGGCCCAGATCAAGAATTTCTGTGAAACCCGCTTTCAGGTCTCCTTTCCCCTCTTCTCGAAGATCGACGTCAACGGCCCGGGGGCCCACCCGCTTTACGAATTCATGAAGGAGCGCCGCAAAGGCCTGCTCGGCAGCGAAGCGATCAAATGGAATTTCACCAAGTTCCTTATCGACCGCCAGGGCGAAGTGGTGGGGCGCTTCCCTCCGCAAGCCAAACCGGCGGAGCTGGCCTCGGAGATCGAAAAGTTCCTCCGAGGCTAGCGCAGACAGGCGAGAAGCTCGACGCCATACTTGTCGCGAAGCTTGGGCCCGAGCCCCCGCACCTCAAGAAGCTCATCCAGCGAGGACGGGCGATACTCGGCCAGCGCGTGCAAGACGCGGTCTCCGAAGATTCGGAACGCCGGCACGCCGCGCTCGCGCGCCTTCGCCAGGCGCCACGCCTTGAGCCTCTCGGCGATCTCGTTCGACGAGCGTGAAGAAAGCTCGGGCATGTCCGCCGCTGGCGCGTTCTTTCGCGCTGCCTTCGTGGGCGCCTTGCGAGTCTTGCGTTTTTTGCGGCGACCGGGCTCGCTCTCGTCACCCTCCGCCAGCCAAAGCGCGGCGGCCACTCGCAGGTCGGCGACGTCTCGCGCGCCGATCCGCTCACCCAGGCCCGTCAGCGCCACCTTCCGGTAAGAGATCGTCTCGGTGCCCTTTTCAAAAGATTCCTGACGGATCTGGAGCCACTTCGCCCGGGCGAGCACATCGAGCATGGCCTCGTAGTCGCGCCGACTCGCGCCCGCGATCCCCTCGAAAAGCTTGCCCGCGGAGACTCCGGTCGTACCGCTCAGGCCGGCCAGCACCTGCGTGGCAATCCCCCGCTCGCGCTCGCTCAGCGCGCGCGTCAGCTCGGCATCGGCGCCCCGGCAGACATCACAGCTGCCGCAGGGCCCGCGGCGATCGCCATGGTCGCCAAAATGTTTCAGGAAGAAGAGCATCCGGCAATCGGCACTCCGGGTGAAGCTCATCATCTGCTGCACGGCCTCGGCCCGATGGGCGCGCTGCTCTTCGTACGTCCGCTGCCAGCCCGCGTCTCCCAGCGCGACGTTCTCTTCGGGGTCCACCGTCACGCCGCCATGGATCCAAAGTTTCTCGAGCGCCTTTTCAAAAGTTTCCGGATCCAGTTTTCCGGCTTTCTTCCGGATTTCCTCGAGCGGCACCGGAACTTTCGCCGCGGCCTTGAAGATCTTGCGCAGAACCTCCGCCTCCGGGTAGTCCCGCTCGAAGAAGAAATCGTGCGTCTTCTGATCCGCGAACGAATGCAGCAGGATCGCGCTCGAAGGCAGCCCGTCGCGGCCCGCCCTTCCGATCTCCTGATAGTAACCCTCGACGCTGCCGGAAAGCCCCGCGTGAACCACCGTGCGGACGTTGGCTTTGTCGATTCCCATCCCGAACGCGATCGTGGCCACGATCACGTCGAGCCGGCCCTCGAGGAACCGGGTCTGGACGTCATCACGCGCCTCCGGGGTCATGCCGGCATGATAGGCGGCGGCGCGAAAGGAACCCTTCAGCGTCGTCGCGATCTCCTCCGCCCCCTTGCGGGTCGGCGCATAGACGATCGCGGGAATCTTGCCCTCGCCCGCGAGCAAAGTGCGGCACGCCTGCCCTCTTCCCGAAGGTGACACCTCGTGCACCTGAATCGCGATATTGGTGCGGCGAAACCCTTGGATGAAGCGCCGGGCGTCCGGGATCGCGAGCTGCCGGAGAATATCTCCCTGGACCAGAGGCGTCGCGGTCGCCGTCAGCGCGATGAGGGGCACGGGACGCAGGCCGGCCAGGCGCTCGCCGAGACGGCGGTAGTCTGGGCGGAAGTCGTGACCCCACTGCGAGATGCAGTGGGCCTCGTCCACGGCAATCAGCACCGGCCGGCGCCGCTGAAGCATCTCCGGAAAACCGCGCACGCCCAGGCGCTCCGGCGCGATGAACAGGAAGTCCAGCTCCCCCTGCAGGTACCGGATACAGGCGCCGCGTGAATCCTCCCGCGAGCGGCCCGAGTGGATCTGCTCGGCCCGAAAGCCCATGCTCCGTAGCTTGCTCACCTGGTCATCGATCAGCGCCAGAAGGGGGCTGATCACGAGGGTGGTGCCGCCCCGGGCGATGCCCGGGAGCTGGTAGCAGAGGGATTTGCCGGCCCCCGTGGGCATGACGAGCAGGACGTCCCGCCCCTCGGCCACGGCGGCACAGACCTCTTCCTGGGAAGGTCGAAAGCCGTCAAAACCGAATCGATCTTTGAGGAGTTGCCGGAGGTCCGCCATCGCCCATCCTTTTGAAGCGCCACTATGTCATAATCAGCTCTTCATGCAACCCTCGTCTGCCCCGACCTCCGCCCGCAGGATCTGTCCCCGTTGCCGTCGCGCCGGAGACACCTGCTACTGTGCTGCCGCCCGGACCATTCACGCTCCCGTACGGTTTGTCGTGCTTCTGCATCCGCAGGAGGCGCGACGCCGGATCGGGACCGCCCGGATCGTCAAGCTTTGTATCCCGGACACCGTTCTCCTCGTGGGCAAGGGCCCCGAGCTGGACGAGAACGCGGGGCTCCTCTCGCTGCTTTCGGATCCCGGGCTACAGCCCCTGCTTCTTTTCCCCGGCCCCGAGGCTACTGCTGTCGAGACCGCGGCCCAGGGGTGCGAACCAGGTAAAAAACCGGTGATCCTGGTCGTGGATGGTACCTGGAAACAAGCAGGCCGGATGCTCCGGGAAAGCCGGCTGCTCCAGGCCCTGCCCCGGGTGAGCTTCGCCGAGGGGCGCTCCTCCGCTTATGGCTTTCGGAGGCAACCTGCCGCGCATTGCCTTTCCACGGTCGAGGCGGTGCATGAGGCGATCACGCGTCTGCAGCCGCCGGGAGCGCGCGATCACGACGTGCTTCTGGAGGTTTTTTCGGAGCTGGTGCGCTGCCAGGTAGCGTACTCCGATCGCGCCCGGCCACCCCGCACGCACGAGCCACTCGCCGCTCGCTCCCGGCCCGTGGTAACATAGGGGGCATGCGCCTCTACTTCTTCCCGGCCCTTCTGCCACTGGCCTCCCTCCTGCCGGCGCTGCTGGCGCTCATCGGAGCGGCCGCGGCCGCCATCCAGAGCCTGCGCCATCGCAGAATCGCGGCGCTGAGACTGACCCGGTTCGCCGTGGCCGCGCTCCTCGTCGCCCTGGGGCTGCAGCTCGTAAAGGAAATCCGAAAAAATCGATTGCCGTCACTCGCCCCCGTGGAGCGCCTTCCGGCCCAGGACACCACGGGCGAATGGTCCCAGCTTCTTCCGCGCGCGGCGCTCTCCGATCTGACGTACAGCGACCGGCATGGGCTGGTTCTTTTCGGCACCCGCCAAGGCACTCTCGAGGCTATCTCGGTTCGCGATGGGACGCCGGTGTTCAGCCTGGCCTTGGCTGAACCGGTTCTCTCCAAACCTCTGATCGCGGGAGATCGCGCCTATATCGGTGAGGGCCTGCACGACGCCACCCGAGCGCGGCTCGTCGCCCTTCGCCTGCCGGATGGACAAGCGCTCTGGCAGCAGCGCTTCGACGGTCACCTCGAAGCCTCGCCGCGGCTGTCGCCCGATGGCCAGACCCTCTTTGGCTGCGCCGGAGACGCCGGGGCTTACGCCGTCGAAGCAGCCACGGGCAAGCTCCTCTGGCGCACGGCCCTCGGTCACTGCGATACCACGCCTTGGTTCGAACCGGCTGGCAATTCCGGAGAGAATACTGTCTTCTTTCTCGTTGCGAGTCTGAACGCGCGGAGCGCTTTGGTCGCGCTCGATCCCCGCTCGGGCCAGGTGCGATGGAAAACCACGCTCCCCGGTCAGCCCTGGGGAACCCTGGAACGAGATCCCGCCAGCGGGAACCTCCTGGCCACGACGGGACTTGGCCAGCTGGGCCCCGAGGTCCAGGCTGGCGAGACGGGATGGAGCCATTCGATCACCCTGAAATGGCGGGCGGTGGCGTGGAGTCGCAAGCTGCCGGGTATCGCTCTCACCTCGAGTCCCCTTGTCGAGCTGCCCGGCCGGGACTCCGCCAGGCAAGTGCTTCACACCCTGAAAAAAGGTGAGCTGCACGCGCTCGATGCCACCAAAGGCAACGAATACTGGAGACTCAAGCTCCCCGGGCCCATTCTTTCAAGCTCCCGTCAACTTCCTGGCAGTCCGCTCCTCCTTGCGCTGGGGTACGACGGGACCCTGTTCTGGATTGAAACGGTTTCCGGAAAGATTGCAGCCCGCCGCTACCTGTCCGGCGAATCGTCCTCGGCGCCCGCCTTCAGCTCCGCTCACGTCTTCTTTGCCACCCGAAGCGAGCTTCGCGCGATCCCCCTCCGCGGAGCGGGCGTACCCCAAATATCCCCCTGAACTCTTTCTTCGCCCCATCCTCGTTTTCGGCTAGAATAATGGACGGAGAAACGATGAAGATCCTCATTGTCGACGACGAGCCCGAGCTCCGCGAAATCGTCGCTTTCATTCTCGAAAGCCGCTTCGGCGCGGAAGCACTCGAAGCGCCCTCAGGCCGTCTGGCGCTTGAGGTGATCCAGGCCAATCCCGACCTGGGCTGCGTCATCTCCGATTACAACATGCCCGATGGTAACGGCGGCGAGCTCTTCCGCTACCTGCGGAAGAACCACCCGGACCTCCCCTTTCTGCTCTGCAGCACCTTCCAGCCCAAGGATTGCCCCGAATTTCAGGATGAGGTTCCCGCCTTCACCGTTCCGAAGCCTTTCACTACGTCGCAGCTTCTGCAGGCGATCCAGACCGCGACTCGTATCGAGGCCGTGGACCCCAATGCCAAGCCGGCGACGTTCTGCCGGGTCCGGACCTCCGCGCTGCAGAAAACGAACTTCCTCACCTGCGACGTTTACCTGAAGCTTTCCGACTCGAAGTACGTGAAGGTCATGCACGCGGGAGATCCCTTCACCGAGGCGGACGGCGAGCGATACCACCTGAAGAAGATCGACGTCCTGTACATGCGCCTCAGGGACTGCGACACCTTTTTGGATCGGTTCTCCAAGGAGATCCTCAGTCTTTCGCACGCCAAGCAGTCCCTTCCGGGCCCCGCCGCGATGGTCGTCACCCAGTCTTCGATCGAAGTCGTCCACGAGCTCACCCATCACCTCGGCTTCACGCCGCAGGTGCAGGAGCTGACCAAGGCCAGCGTCGAGCTGTCGATCCGGTGCATCAGCGAGGATGCGACCCTGTCGCGCTTTCTCGAGCGCCTGACGGCCCATCCGGATTCCTACATCACCTCCCATAGCAGCGCGCTCGCGTACGTCTCCTGCGGCGTCGCCTCGCTCATGAGCTGGAACTCCGAGGCCACGCGCCACAAGCTCGCCCTGGCTTCCTTCATTCACGACCTGTCGCTCGAAAACGACAAGATGGCGCTGGATGCCGACCTCCACGGCATGGGTCGCTTCGTCGAGATCTACGGCGCGGAAGCCTTCGAAACCTTCGTCAAGCATCCCGAAGAGGCGGCCAAGTACGCGCAGCAGATGCGCGAGATGCCGCCGGACGTGGACATCATTCTCACCCAGCACCATGAGCAGCCGGATGGCACGGGTTTCCCCTATCGGCAAAACTACCGCCGCATGAGCCCGCTTTCATCCGTCTTCATCGTCGCCCACGATCTGGTCAACTGCTCCTATGGCGAAACTCCCCTGGATCTGAAGACCTTCCTGGAGCGGACCGAGCGCAGGTATTCCGTAGGGCACTTCAAGAAGATCCACGCCGCGCTCAAGGCTTCGCTCATGGCGCCGGTCTCGGTCTGAAGGGCAAAGAATAGGCGGGTCATCGGGGACCCCCTGCCAGTAAGCCGGATTTTCGGGCTTTCTTCAAGCGGCTGACAGGGTTAGAATTTACCTGAGATGAACTTGCCCAACCTTTCGAATCGCAGAGCCGGTTTCACGCTCATCGAGATTTTGATCGCGTTTGGGGTTCTGGGGACGCTGTCGCTCATCATGTTGACGCTGATGACGAACCTGCAGAAGGACGTACGCCGCCTCCGTGACAAAGGAGATCGCTCGCTCGCCAGCTACTATCTGGACCAGGTGATTACCACCCAGGATGGCGTCCGCTCCAGCGCCGAGCTGCTCCCGGCGAACGAGGCGCTGCGTGCCTGCGTGATCGGCGGCGCAGTCGGCGCCTGTACCTCGGACTGCTGCAAGGCCAATATCGATCACGAATTCATCCTGCTCGACCCTCGCGATTTGAACAGTGACCCCGCGGCCCGCGCCAAGCTCTCCGGCAAGACCAGCGCGCCGCTCTCCTACAATCTCGATGGCACCGTTTGCCAGAGCAGCACCTGCGCCTACAGCATCGGGACCGCCTTCAACGCCCACTGCCCGGGCGGCGCCACCGAGTGCGACCACGCCGAGCATCTCGTGGTGAAAATCGCGCAAAAGCCCCTTTCCGCCGGAGCTTTCGTCAAAACGAGCGATCGCTCCCTGATCTACTTCGTCAACGTGAACTACCGGCCATTCATCGCACCGATCGCCGGCCAGGCCCTGGCCATCGGCGCCAAGGCCACGGTCCAGGTTCTCGGCAACTCGGGACACCCCTCGGAGGTGGAGAACTTCGTCTTTGACCGCTGCGAGTCGAGCGCCACGTCCATCGTCAAGCTGACCTGCTATGGCTTCGTCAACGGCGGCGGCACGGTCCAGATCGAGGGCCTCGCCGCCGGCACCTCGACGATCACGCTGTCGATCAACGACGGACAGCCGACTAACAATATTTCGCCGGCCATAAGCTTTGTCGTGACGGTGAACTAAGCACGACGTAGCGCCCGTCCTCAGCGCTCGAGCAGTCCCCGGAGCCGCTGGGCCGCTTCCCCAGCGTCCGCGTCCAGCTCCGCGTTCACGTCTTCGAGTTCGGCGTGGAACTCACGGATCGCGGCGCGCGCGTCGCGAATGGCCGCGGGTGTCGACTCCGCTTTAAGCCACTGACTCCACTCAACTTCCTCGCTTCCCAGGAAAAGGATGCGGGAAAGATGAGCATTATTCCAGATTTTAGCCTCGAGTCGCGCGAGCGCCTGATCCTTCTTCTTTTCCCAGCGACTCACCTTCGCGCACCAAGCGGTATCTTCGCAGCGTTGCTTGCTTTCGGCGATCTTCAGGAGAGCCCCGGAAACAAAAAAGCTGAACTCACTGAGACTCTCCTTCGTTTCAAAAGGCCAAAGCTCCCCCTGCCCTTTGGGATCCAGTCCCTTGAGCCACGCCCGCCGGAGCAGGAATTGAACGCGAACCCGCCTATAGGACGCTTCGAGCTCGGCCGCGCGGGCAATGGACGCACGCTGCTCATCCGAACGCGTGGCCCTCTTCAGGACGTCCACCACTCCCGTGCCAAAACCCAGGCGTTCCGGCGAAAGGGCGCCATGCGAAAGCACCGGAACTTCTGCGCTCGCGACGAAGGGCGCCGTTTTTTTCAGCCCTTCGAGAAACCGCTGGTTATCCCGGCTCGACACGATCTCGTCCCTGGGATTATCAATCAAGACGGCGGGCAGCTGCACGAGCTCCCCAAGCTCGCGTGAAAGCTCATCGTCGGAAACTCGCCCGCCCTCGACATCCCGAAGCGCATGGGCGAGGTACCGCTCCAGCGCGAGGTCCCGAAGCTTCGACACCTCGCAGCCCAGCGAAAAGAAGATCGGCATCGGCAGTCGGCACGGGTCCAGGTCGATGAACTTTCGGGTCAGCTTCGGGACATCGCCCGCCTGATCGACGAACTGTCTTCCCACGCAGCTCCCCAGTGTGAGCTTCGTTTCCACGCGGATGGCCGGTTCGAGCAAAACGACTCCATTTACCGGGTTTTTGCGGTCGAGCGCCGCCATGATCGAAAGCATGCCGCCCGTGGACTGCCCGCCGATGATGACCTTTTCACCGAGCGCCGCGGCGAGGCGTACCGCGCGCCGGGTCTCCTCGAGCCAATCCTCGGCGCGCACTTCCTTGCCGCGCTCCCATTGCCCGCCGTGGCCGGGCAAGGTCACGACGATCACCGCGAGCCCCTGGCGCGAAAGCTCCTCGGCCGTATGGCGGAACTGCTCGGTCGAGCCCCAAAGCCCGTGAATCAACACGACCGCGCCCGGGGCGCGCCGCGGGGGCACGAAGCTCATGCTACGCGAGTTGCCACGAGGGAGGACCTCGGTGACAGGCGGCAGCGCCCGCCGGAAGTCCGAAAAAGGCGAGAGAGGATCGGTCGCGGTGCCGAGGAGCTTTCGCGCCTCCTCGAAACACGTCGGCGCCGAGGGCTCGCAGGAAAGCTCGGGGAGCCGCACGAGTTCCCTTCCGGCAAGGCACTCGGTGCCCAGCAGCGCGAAAAGCAGTGCAACAATTGGCGCAAGAGCCCCCATGGCCTCGATTATAGCGCATTCCTCACACGACTGAAGTGGGTTCTTTTCGGCCCGAATCGGCCCGTCGGCCCGTCGGCGCGCCGGTTGCACTGCCTCGGCCGAAAGCGAGGACCTATGCACATTTTCGAACTTCTGAAAAAAGATCACAAAGACGTCAAAGCACTGCTTGAACGGGTCAGCATGGCCAGCGGGCGTGCGTCGGCCACGCGCAAGCGCACCTTCGATTCGGTGGCGGAAATGATCGAAGCCCACATGGCGGGCGAAGAACGGGTGTTCTACGCGCGGCTTCAGCGGCATTACGAGACGCGGGTCAGCGCGATCGAGGCGATCGAGGAGCACAAAATCGGAAAACAGCTCCTCCGCGAGCTTCGCACGGGCAACGTGGACTCCGATCAATGGCAGGGGAAGTTCAAGGCCTTCCGCAGCATCATCGAACACCACATCGAGGAAGAGGAAGAGCACGTCTTCGACGAATGCGAAGACCTCTTTGATGACTCCGATTTCGAGGAGATGGGCAACTCCTTCACCGAGGAAAAACGCCGTTTCCTGGCGACCGGCACCTCGAGCCGCGCGGGTTCCGGCCGCACCGCCTCCGGCCGCGCAAGCACGAACCGTGCGGTGAGGCGCCCCGCGCGCTCCGTCAAGCCCCAGGCCAAACGCCGCCGCGTGGCGTAACTCTTTCGTGAGAGTCGATGGGGACCTCGAGCAGCAGGGCGATCTCGAGCTCGCGAGAAGAGCGCTCGCCGGAAGCTGGGGACAGATCGCCCTTCTGACGGTATTTACCACCTTCACGGCCTACCGCTTCCGAGAGCCGGCAGCGATGGCGGCCTTCGCGTCGGTGATCGTGAGCGGCAATCTCCTCAGACTTTACCTCGGCTGGCGACATAGCCTTTTTCTGCCCGTGCGGCGAACGAGATGGCGCAGGCTCATGGCTGCCGCCATCCTGCTTCCGGCCCTGAGCTGGGGGCTTCTTTTCTTTCGGGTGATTCGGGAGTTCGGGCTCACGGACTATTCGACGTCCATCGCCCTGCTGATAGGAAGCGGCATCTCGGCCGCCATCATCACATCGGTTGCGCCGGACCGACGTCTCGGGGCCGGCTTTGTGACCCTGGTGATCGGGATTCCGCTCATCGCCCTCCTCCAGGACCTCAATGAGCGATCAACGGGGATCGGCCTGATCTTCGTCTTTTACTACGCCTTCCTGTCTTTTCAGCTGAGGCTTTATCATCAGACTTTTTGGAGAAACGCGATAAACCAACAGAGCATCCTTCAACAACGCAACCGTCTCCAGGACATGGTGGACGCCATACCCGGACTCGTCCTCTGGATCGGCTCCGATCTCAGATACAAGGGTGTGAACCGGCGTTTTGCGCAAAGATACGGTGCCGGCACCGAGGAGTACCTCGGAAAGGAGCTCGGCTTCCGGAATGTCGACAAGGAACTCGTGCTCGCGATCCGGAAGTTCACCGCGTCCACCGCAGATGAGTCCGCCTTGGAAATCCGGATTACCGATCGACGCGAGCCGCGATGTCACCTCGTGGTCATGAGACGGGTGAACCCGTCGAAAGTTCAGGGCTCGGATGAGATCTACGTGGTCTGTATCGACGTCGACGACCTCAAGAAGGCGGAGCACGAGCTCGAACAGGAGCGGCTGCGCTCGGAGCTGACCTCGAAGCTCGCCGCCCTGGGCGAGCTCAACGCCAATGTCGCGCATGAGATCCGGAATCCCCTCACCGCTGTCATCGCCGCGACGGAAATGTCCCAGAAGCTGCTGGAGGCCACTCAACCTGATCTCGGCACACTGCGCAAATTAGCCGCAAAAATACTGGAAACCTGCGCACGAATCAACAAGCTCATCGACGCCCTCAAGGGCTTCTCCCGAAAAAGCTCCGGAGATCCCTATGTCGTCACCTCGCTTCGCGACGTGGTTCGCTCCGCGGTCGACCTGGTTGAACATCATTTCGGAATGCACCACGTCGCGCTGAAGGTTGACCCGATCGACGAACCCGTTTCCATTGATTGCAGGCCCGTCGAGATCACACAGGTCCTCGTCAACCTTCTCACCAACGGTCTGGATGCCGCCAGAGGCCGCGACGAGAAATGGGTCAGGCTGAGGGCGGTGGCCACGGGCGAGGATGTCCGGATCCTGATCACGGACAGCGGCATGGGGATTCCCGAGCCGGTTTCCGAGCAGATGTTCAATCCCTTCTTTACGACCAAGCCCGCGGGCACAGGACCGGTCTCGGCTTGAGCATCTCGCGCAGGATCGTCGAAAGGCATGAAGGGGAAATTCTGCTCGACCGAAGCTCACCGAACACGACCTTTGTCGTGCGGTTGCCCCTTGCGGGGCGAATTACCCGTAAGGCGGGGTGAATTGCCGGCCCCATCGCGCGAGTGAGACGCGGAGAGGGTTCCACGTCGCGTTCTGAGGACTCAGCGGCCCTAAACCTGACGCCCCGTCAGGAAGCAGGGGGTCTGAGTCGACTCAGCGGCCCTAAACCTGACGCCCCGTCAGGAAGCAGGGGGTCTGAGTCGACTCAGCGGCCCTAAACCTG
>JAMPXZ010000234.1 GCA_023700925.1 Oligoflexia bacterium
ATGACTATCAGCGCGAAACCCGCCGCCATCAAGAAAACGTTTGCTCCCAACCAGTTCCTCTTTCGCGAAGGCGATCCGTCGAACTGCATGTACGTTATCCAGAAGGGAACCGTCTCGATCCGAAAGCACAAGGCCACCGCCTACGTCGAGATCGCGCGCCTCTATTCCAACGAGGTCCTGGGCGAACTTTCGTTCTTCGATCGCCTGCCGCGGAGCGCGGCGGCCGTCGCGCTGACGGAGGTTGAGGTCCTCGAGCTGCCGTTCGAGTCGCTCGACAAGATTTACGCGGGCATTCCCGACTACCTCAAGACCATCATCTCGGCGGTTGCCGATCGGCTGCGCAAGGCGAATGACACGATCCGGCGCCTTCAGAAGAATGTCGTGAAGGAAGAGAAGGACAGTGAGGCGCGGGAACCCGACCCCAAACCCAAGGCCGATACCATAGACGCCGTCAAGACCGAGGAAAAAGCGGAAGCCACGGAAGAAACTAAGGCTGAAAATGCCGAGGCCAAAGCTGAGGCGAAAGCGGAGGCCGAAGACGAAGCCGACGCGAAGAACGATACGCCCGCCAAGGAATAGCCCACTGTCAAAATCCTAGACAGTTCCGCGGTCGCTCCAGAGATCCTTCTCTAAGCCATGAGCCCCGCGCACGCCTCGCCATGCGCTCTCACGCTGGCAAGGTCCTTGCTCCCGCTCAGCGGCGATGTGGTCTCGTACGTTACGATGGTTCCGTTTTTTGCCCTTCAGCGCCCCCGTGGCAGCGCTCCTGCCGCTGGCAGCGCTCGGCGCGGTTTCGAGCGCCTCATTCACGCTCGTCGCCCGCGTTGAGCCTTCGGCGGAACTCTCCGTGCTTTCGCGCTCCGAGTCCGTGTCGGTTCCCCTCTCGCTAAGCCAGACCCGCACTGTGCGCATAGGCTCAGTGCTCGAAAGATCCACCGACGTCAACGCCTTTACGGTACGTGCCTACTCGGTCAACGGCGGAGTCCTTCGCCACGCCTCGCGCCCGTCGCTCACGATTCCTTATTCCTTCACCGTGCCGAAGGCCGTCCGGGAGTGGAATGGCGACGGCGCCACAGCGGCAGCCGTGATCCAGCGAAGCGTGGACGTCTCGCTACGAGCGGTGCGTGGGGCGGCTCCGGGGCTCTATTCAGACCTCATTTACTTCGAAGTAGCGGCGCCCTAAGCCTGCTATAAAGACTTCCTTGAGTCGACCTGCCAAAGCACAGGCCAACTCTTCTTGGCGAGCTGGGCGACTTGCGCGGCCAGGGAGGGCTTCTAAGCCGCCTCTTGCGGCTTTGCGCGCGGAGGGCAGGATGCCCGCTCGCCAAGCTCGCCAAGAAGAGTTAGCCTGGCCCGAGCTGCCGGATCGCCTCGTAAACCGCGATGCTCACCGAGTTGGCGAGATTGAGCGAGCGCACCCGCGCGTCGTACATCGGAATGCGTACGCACTCGGTGGGATAAGCGTTGATCACCGAGTCGGGCAGCCCCATCGTTTCCTTGCCAAAGATCAGGTAAGTACCCGGCTTAAACTCATGCTCAAAGATCGTATGCCCGGCCTTTTTTGAAAAAAATACCTTGGGTGCGTTCGCAGGGAGCTTCGCGAGAAAATCCTCGAAGCTCGGGTGCATCACCACCTTGAGGTGCTCCCAATAATCCAGCCCCGCGCGCTTGAGGCGCGAATGAGTGATCTCGAACGCCATGGGCTCCACGAGATGCAGCGTCGCACCCGTTGCAAGGCAAAGCCTTCCTACCGAGCCCGTATTCTGAGGGATCTCCGGCTCGACCAGCACCACATTCAGCTCATGGGGCATCTTTGACTACCTGCACCTCAAGAAGTAAGCGGATACCATTTTTAAGGCCGCAGCGTATTGAGCATCCGCGGGAACGGAATCGTCTCGCGCACGTGCTCGACGCCTGTCATCCACGCCACCGTCCGCTCGATCCCGAGGCCAAAACCCGAGTGCGGAACCGAGCCAAAACGGCGCAGATCCAGGTACCAGGAGTAATCGGCTTCCGAGAGCCCGTGCTCGGCGATCCGGCGCTTGAGCACCTCGGCGCTTTCCTCGCGCTGACCGCCGCCGATGATCTCGCCGTAGCCATCGGGCGCGATCAGATCGCAACCGAGGGCGTACTTGCCGGTGCCGGTGACGCCCGGGCCGCCGACGGTGTCGGACTGCTTGAAGTAGAACGCCTTGATCTGCGACGGCATGTGATGGACGAAGACCGGCTTACCGAACTCCTCGCCGAGTGCCGTCTCATGGGGCGCGCCGAAGTCCTCGCCCCACGGCAGCCCGACGCCGCGCTTTTCGAGGATCTTGAGCGCCTCGTCGTAGCTGAGGCGCGGGAACGGCCCCTTGATCGCATCGAGCTTCGTGAGATCCCGCTCAAGGATCTTGAGCTCCGGCGCGCGGCGGGAGAGCACCGACTGGACGATGTGCTCGATGAACTGCTCGCCGAGGAGCATATTGTCCTCGAGATCCGCGAACGCCACCTCGGGCTCGACCATCCAGAACTCGGTCAGGTGCTTGCGGGTCTTGGACTTCTCCGCGCGAAACGTGGGACCGAAGACATAGATCTTGCCGAAAGCCATCGCGCCGACCTCGCCGTAAAGCTGGCCGGACTGGGTGAGATAAGCCTTCTCATCGAAGTACTGTGTCCCGAAGAGCGTCGAGGTCCCCTCGCAAGCGCTCGGGGTCAGGATCGGAGCATCGAAGCGGATGAACCCGCGCGTATCAAAGAACTCGCCGATCGCGCGAATGATCTCCGCGCGAACGCGGAGCGCCGCCCATTGCCGCTGGGAGCGCACCCAAAGATGGCGATTCTCCATCAGGAACTCCACGCCGTGCTCTTTAGGCGAGATCGGATAAGCCTCGGCGAGCTGCAGAACTTTGACCGTCTGTATGCCCATCTCATAGCCGCCAGGCTGACGAGGAGCTTGACGAATCACGCCCGTCACCTCGATCGAGGACTCCTGGGTGAGCTTTTCGAAATCGTTGAACGCCTCTTCGCTGCACTCGCCCTTGAAAAGGACGCCCTGCATGATGCCGGTGCCGTCGCGCATGATGAGGAACTTGATCTTGCCCGAGCTGCGCTTTTGGTAGACCCAGCCTCGAAGGGTGACGACCTGGCCGTCGGATTTGGACGCGTTCTCGATGTAAAAGCGGTTTGGAGTCATAATTTTCTCTTTTATGCGCGCAGGGAACGTTAGGGAAGAGCTAAGTGCTCGACCCAGGACTGGACGCACCGCGCCGTAAGTCGGCGGACGCCACTGAACTCGGATGGCTCTAAGTGTCATCTTAGCCGCCTGATACGCTACCTATCATGTGCGCCAAGCGAAGCTTGCGACAACCAGTGAGAGAGGCCACGCCCCTGACGGGAGCAGCGCCTAGCCTCACCCCGGGAAACACCATTAGGTCCGGGTATCCTAGCTGGCGTCCGTCCCCGCGAGGGTCCGGACGAAGCCCAGTGCGAAACGATGCAGGCCGTAATGCCTTAAATGGCGTGAAGGTATCGAGCCCCGTTAAACTGCCCGTTCCGGAGTGGCCGAGCGTGTATGAAGTGTCGGGTATTGTAATGATACCCGCAGCGAAGGCAACACCGGTGGGATCTCCCATCGGCACTCCCGGGGTCCAAGTCCATGGCATGTATCGAAGGTTGTCGCAGGAACTTGGGAGATCTCCCTGGAGGACCTCACTGACGAGGTCAAGCTGCCCGCAAGGCGTCATGCCCAAGTGGCCAGTCACATCCAGACGAGAAGTCAGATGGTTTCGTAGTAGCGAGGAAGTGGGGTAATGCCCATGGAGCGAAGGGAACCACATCGAGCGGCCCGTTTTAACCTCACTCCTGAGCCCTGTTCACATGGGCCTTTCAAGGGATATGCAAGGTTAGACCGGATAAACTCAGCTGCGCGCAACAACCCCGACCAGAAATTCAAAGCTATCTTGCAGCAATTTACGGTCGAGAACCTGCGGCAGGCATTCCGGAGCCTAGACGGATCAAAGGCAGTCGGAGTCGACCAAATCACCAAGGATCACTACGCCAAGAATCTGGAGACCAACCTGCATCAGCTGGCAGATCGGATCTCTCGCGGTGGCTGGAGACCCCAGCCCTCCCGAGAAGTCCTGATTCCCAAAGCCAGTGGTGGCACAAGGCCTC
>JAMPXZ010000048.1 GCA_023700925.1 Oligoflexia bacterium
GACATCGTCAAAGCCGTCCCCGTTCACGTCGCCCACCGAATAGGGAGAAACATACTGGTAGTAATCAGCAGGTATCTCAGCCCTTCCAATTGGAGTCGAGGAGAAGACACCTTGGGCGGTGCCCGGCCTGATTTCGACGTTCTGGCCTACCTTCACGAAAAGATCCGTATTTCCGTCCCCGTTCACGTCGCCGGCCGGCCCGAATGCGCCGACTATCGTCTGTCCGCTTCGGATCGACACCCCAACAGCCGCGACGGCGGCTCCCGCGAGCAATATCCCGGCCACCCCCAAGACGATCGTACGTTTTGCCAACACCGTTTTCTTGACTTGCATATTAGTTCCCCCTTTTTGGTCAGACTGGAATCCTAGGGTCGTTGGCCCAAGAGCCGTGATGCTCCGGGGGGACGTACGGCAGAGTGCCTGGCGCAACCTCGGCACTGAAGATTTCAACGCGAACTAGGATTTGACATTTTTCCCGACGGAAAAGACGAATGAATCGTCCTGCCAGGTTCTTGAGAGGAAGATCAGAATCGTTTTTGGCGACTCGTGATCCAGAGAAGAGGTAATAAACAGATTATGAAATGCCAGCCTGAAAAAGTCCAGTATTTAAACCAGCAGCAAACCGCCTGTTCTTACACTGTCTTGTGCTGTTTTCCCGTCAACTCGCCGTCGGCCCCTGAGCAAGCTGGGAGAGCTTTTCGGTCTCCCCCACCACCCAAAGAATATCGCCCGCCACGAGCGTCAGACCCGAATCCGGGTTGATGATCCGGCGATCGCCGCGCTCGAGGCCCACGATCATCGCGCCGAAGCGCTCGCCGATGCCAGTCTGGCGGATGGAGAGCCCGCACAGCTCCGAACCCGCCGCGAGGAGCACGGACTTGAGCTCGTAACCCGCCAACGGGTTCTGATACCGGGTATCGAGGCCCGGGGGCTTTTCGATCTCAAAACGCACCGACTCGATCTGCTCGTCGGTGCCGAGCACCAGCAGCTCGTCCTTAGGGAAGAGCATCTCCTCCGGACTCGGAGCGACGATGGTACGCAGGCCACGCTGAATCGCGACAATATTGAGGCCGTACTTCTTGCGGAGGGCGACGTCGCGGATTTTCCTGCCCGCGATTTCGGCGTTGGGATGAACCTTGATCCGCACCAGGTGCGCGTCCCAGGGCGCAAGGTGCTTGAGCACGTCGCGCTTCTTGGGGCTCTTGGGGGCCGCGTCGAACGTCGAGAGGAACCGCGTCTCGAACCAGCGATAAGAGGCTTCGAGCTGGCGATAGAAGACGACGAACAGGATCGCGATGAAGGCGCCGATGAAGACCACCGCGTACCGGGCGGCGAAGAACTTCAGGCTGACCATCCCGATCCAGAAGCCCGTGAGAATGCGAATGACGAAGAGCAGCCCCCCGTGCGGCGGGGCCTCCTCCTGATCGGAAAGCCGGAAGCCCTTGAACAGTGAAAGCATCGCCCAAAGGAAAGGCGCCGACAGCACGACCGCCACGCCCCAGCCGAGCGAGCTCGCCAGCGCGGGGCTCAGCGACAGCTTCCAGCGGAAGAACGGCAGCACGGTCTCACCGACCAGGATGAAGACCGCGGTCACGGTGAGGCCGTTCAGAGCCCAGCGCAAGAAGAGCCGGTAAAATGCCTCGCGTTTGCCGTGCCCGGCCCGGCGCTCCTGGCTCCACGCCGCATAGCGGCCGAGCAGCTCGCGAGCCGGAACGGGAAGCCGGCGCTCCACGAGCACGGCCACGTCATGAGAGACGCGGATCAGGTACGGCGTCATGAACGTCGTGATGAGGGAGACCGCGACCGCGATCGGAAACAGGAAATCACTCGTCACCCGAAGGGACTGCCCGAGGGTGGCGATGATGAAGGAGAACTCACCGATCTGCGCGAGGCCGAAACCGACCTGAATGCTCGTCCGGAGCGTCTGGCCCGAGAGCAACGCCGCGACGGTCACGGCCGTGATCTTCGCCACGACGTAAACGACCGTAATCAGGAGGATGGGGCCGATATTGGCCAGGATCGCCACGGGATCCATGAGCATTCCGATGGACACGAAGAAGATGGCGGCGAACAGGTCCTTGAGCGGCGCGATGAGATCGCCGATGCGGTGCGATTCGGTGCTTTCGGCGAGGATCGAGCCCATGATGAACGCGCCGAGCGCCACCGAGTAATTGAAAGCCGAGGCCAGGACCGCGAGAAACAGGCAGAGGCCGAGCGAAAGGATGGTGAGCATCTCGTCGTTGCCGACCTTGCCGACGTAGCGGACGAAGCGCGGCACGGCGAAGTAGCCGACCAGAAACCAGGTTCCGATCACCAGAACGAGCTTGCCGGTCGAGAGCAGGAGCGCAAGGCCCGAGAACCCGGTCGAAACGGCCGCCGTCGACAGTGCCACGAGAATCAGCACCGCGACGAGATCCTCGACGATCAGAACGCCGAAGATCAGCTCCGAAAAACGCCGGGTTCGGAGTCCGAGCTCATCCAACGCTTTGATGATGACCGTCGTCGACGAGATGGCGAGAATCGCTCCGAGGAAAACCGCGTCGAACGTCCGCCAGCCGAGGAGCCGGCCGCAGAGGTAACCAACCCCGAGCATGACGCTGACCTCGAAGGCAGCCGTGAAGCTCGACGAAAGCCCGACCTTGGCGAGCTTGCGGAAGCTGAAGTCGAGCCCGAGCGAGAACATCAGGAAGATCACGCCCAGCTCGGCCCAGATCCGGATGTTCGGGATATCGGCGACCATGGCGCCCGGGAGCACGTGGGGACCGACGATGATGCCCGCGATGATGTAGCCCAGAACCACGGGCTGACGGATCCGCTGGAAAACCAACGTCACCAGGCCTGCAACGGCCAGGATAACCGCCAGATCCCTGATGAGCGGCGCGAGGTGCATGCTTCCTCTTTACGGGGTCTCGTAGAGGTTGTTCAGGATGATGATCTCGATGCGGCGATTGCGGGCCCGTTTCCACTCGAGCTCCTGGTCCTCGGCGGCCTCGCGCGTCTCGCTCAAAGGCCGATAATGCGAGTAGCCGGCGGCGCCCAAGCGCTTGGGATCGATGTCGAAACGGCTGACCCAGTACTTCGCCACCCAGGCGGCGCGGGCGGAAGAGAGCTCCCAGCCACTGGCGTAGCCCTCGGGCCGCGCCTCGGAGACGTCGGTATGCCCTTCGATGCGGATGAGCCTGCGGCTCTTGGCCACGATCCTGCCGATCCGGTCCAGCAGCGGCTGCAGGTCCTTGCGGACCGCGGCGCTCCCCTGCTCGAAGAAGTCCTTCGCGGCCACCCGCACGACGAGCCCGCGGCTGTCGAACTGCATGTGCAGCTGATCGGAGACATCGCTCACGCCGAGCTCGACGGTGACGGACTCCTCGAGAAGCTCCTTCATCTCCTGCAGATCGGGATCGGGGTCGGCCGAGGTGTGCGTCTTGCCGGCCGGCAGGTTCATCACGCGGCCACCGGCGACCTCGGGAACCTCGAAGATGTTGGCCGTATCGCCGCCGCTATTGCCGTCCATCGGCACCGTGCCCCCCGGGCCCGCGCCCGAGAAGGCCGCCTTGATGCTCTTGGAGACGGATTTGAACTTCGCCATGTCGGCCTGCGAGATGGCGTACATGATGACGAAGAAGGCGAAAAGCAGCGTGATGAAGTCGGCGTACGAAACGAGCCATCGCTCGAGATTGACGTGCTCGGGGTGTTTCTTTTTCATCTCAGGCCGTTACCTCATTCCTTCTTCGGCTCGTCCGTGCGGCGGAGATGCTCCTCGACGAAGACCTCAAGCTTTTCCTGCAGAAAGTGCGGATTCAGGCCTTCCTGAATGCCCACGACGCCGAGCTTGACGACCTCCTTGGTCATCATGCGCTGCGCGGCCTTGCGCTTGAGCTTGGTGCCCCAGGGGATCAGGAACAGGTTGGCGACCACGAGACCGTACACGGTGGCGACGAACGCCACGGCGATACCTTCACCGATCTTCGACGGGTCGTTGAGCATCGACATGACGTGAATCAGACCGAGCACCGCGCCGATGATCCCGATGGTCGGAGCGTAGCCGCCCGTGCCTTCGAACACCTTGGCAGCCGCCTCCTCCTCCTCGAACGCGAGGTAGATCTCGGTGTCGATGATCTCCTTGACCGTGTTGGGCTCGAAGCCGTCGATGACGTACTTGATGGATTTCTTGAAAAGCGGATTATTGATGGACTCGCGCTGGCCCTCGACGGCCAGAACGCCTTCCTTCCGCGCGATCGTCGCGATGCGGATGATCTCGTCGATCACGGGCCGGACGTCCAGGTCCACCGTCTTGTAAACCACGGGAAGCATTCCGAATGCCTTCTTGATGTCCGCTCCCGAGAAGGAGACGAACATCGCGCCGAACGTGCCCCCGAGCACGATGAGTGCCGCGGTTCCCTGCATGAGCTGGCTCACGTGGCCGCCTTCGAGCACCTGTCCCAGCAGGATGGCGCCCACGCCCATGAAGGAACCGATCAATGATGCAATATCCATTTCGCAACCTTTCTCTCTCAGCGCCCGTCATCCCGAGGGCGCGGCGGCATCAGCCCTGAGAACCTTCCCTCGCAGGCGGCTCCCGAAAAATCTTCTGGCGAAATTCCATCGTGGCCCGGATCACGTCATCGACGCTTTCGCGCACCATGAGCTTCTCGCCCGACACCAGGGTGAGCACCGTGTCCGGCGTCGCCTCGATGAACTTGATGAGCTCGCAGTTGACGACGAACTCTTTTCCATTGAGTCTGCTGACTTTGATCATAATTAGCGTTGGCGAGCCCGGCCCGCCCCGATATAATCAAGTGTAACCTCAATGACCTGGGAGTCAAATGACTACCTATGAATACCGTTGACGTCCGGGGCCACCTGGCACTCACCCGACCCGCCTCCGTGCTCGCCCGCGGGCTGGCCCGCCTCATCGACTTCGCGCTGATCTGGGCCCTGTTTTGCGCGGTTTTTCACTTTTCCGGCATCACGCCCGCGCTGCACTGGTGGTGGCTCCCCGCCCTGCTGGCCTTGGCCGGGCTGTACGGCACGCTCTTCGGTCTGGGCCTCAAGCTCACGCCCGGAGAGCTGGCGCGCGGGCTGCGAGCGAAGCTCCCACCGGGCGAGGCAAACACTTCGGCCGGCCGCGGAAAGCTCTACGAGCCCGAGCATCCGAGCCTCCCGCAGCGAGGATTTGCCATCGTTTTGACGGTGAGTTCGGTCCTGCTCGCCGGCGCACTCACCAAAAGAGCCTTCCTTGAGCACCCCTATTGGCGGACGGCGCGGGAGTCGAGTCTCACGCCTTTTCTGCCGCCGCTGCAGGCACCCGACATGACGAGCGCCGAAGGCTGGACGGTGCTGCCGTTTTACTTCACGGTGGGCGCCTGGCCGACCCGCTTCGGCGGACAGCCGGTGTTCTACTCCCTGCCTTACGAGAAGGGGCCGCCGGCGCGTTTCGTGGGAAGAATCCAGGCGAGGTGGAATCCGCCCCATGCCCTGCTCTGGTTCGAGGGCCCGAAAACCCCGCCCGCCCTCGTTCACGAGACCTACGAGAAGCTCCGCCTCTGCCTGACCGTGGCCTTCCCGCTCGGTTCGCCGCGCTGCTGGGGCGTGCGCGAGGCCGCGCTTTCGCGCCACGTGGCGGAAATGCGCTCAGCCCTGGGTCCCATTCGCAGCTGGGACCTCGAATGGTTCACCGTGGAGACGCCCGCCATCCCTGATCCGGAGCGCGCGCGCGGTTTTTTCCTCCGCGCCGAAGGAGCCGAGCGCGGCCAGGACCGCGCCATCCTGATTACCTCGCGCGGAACGCACCAGGCTTTCATCCTCGAGTACTCACGGCACGGCGGCGCCGACCACGAGCGGGCGCGCGAGCTGCTCACGCAGAGCATCCGAAGCCTCCGGACCTCCGAGGAGCTGGCGCCGGGCCGCGCCTGGACCGATCGACAGCTTCAGGACACCCGGCTCGCCGAGCTTCAGACGATCCGCGATCCCGATCTTCTGATGCAGAGGCTCGCCGACATCCAGGCGCTCCTCCTGGCCAAGCTCTCGGTCGACCCGAAGACCTACGACACCTACTACCATCTGGGCGGGATCTCGCTCACGCTGTACCGGCGGGCGCTCGCGCATCCGGACAAGCTGCGAAGCTCGGAGTGGGCCGCGATCGCCAAACCGATGATCCAAAGCGCGCACTCCTACGCCAAGGATGTGGGGCCGGAGGATCGCCGGACGCACGAGCTGCTGAACTTCCTGCTTGAGGCGAACAAGCGCTAATTTTCTTCCGACTCAGACCCCCGTCGTCCTGACAAAATGTCAGGTTGAGAGCCGCTGAGTCGACTCAGCACCCCCCTTTCCTGACAAAATGTCAGGATGAAGGCTGCTGAGTCCCTACCTCGCTCCGAGCGTCTCTCGCCCGGTGAAGGGGGCGCCCCGCGGCCGTCCCCGGCTTCAAACGCCAGACTCGCCCCGGGGCGAGTAATTGCGGCAACTCATTGATTTCACGGATCTAAGCAAGCCCCACGGATCCATAGCATCTGCCGTAACGTTTCACTCAGTTTTTGAGTAGAACCCGCCGATAAGATTAGCAATTAGGGGGTTTTCCTTGAAAGTCTGGTCACCCGCCTTCTCGGCGATACTTGCGTTCAGCGCCTTCGGCCTCACGGCCTGCACGAGCAACACGCGCAATGCCCTACCGAGCACCGCGCGCAGAACCACCGCGACCCCGACAACCACGAGCGCGGCGACGATCGTCAGCGGCGGCGTGCGCGCCGCGCGCATTATCTTCAAGGCGACGACCGACGACGACGGCGGAAGCTTCTATCCCCCGACCGATCACTCGGGAACCCTGCCCGGCGTGGGCTATCCCGCGATTCGCGTCTTTGATGCTGCGGGAAACCGGCTTGGCAAGGACGGTCCCGGACAGACCGGCTGGCCCGCGTGGCTCGGCGCGGTCGAGCTCGGCCTGACCGGCACCAATAGCGGCACCCCGGCCCACTGCGCGCGTTTTGCCGACACCTCGGACACGAGCGCGACCTGCCAGCTCGGCGGCGTCACGGTGAACTGCGGCGCGCCTGACTCGTATTACCGGGTCAGCGAGTACGACTGCACCCACTCCTCTTCGCCCGCGATCACGCCCGCGACCGTGGCTGACGGCACGGTCGACGGCAACGTCTTCATCCGCGCGACCTTCAACCGCGACACGGCTTATCTCGGGACGGGCGAAAACATCCTCGCGGTCCTCGAGTACGCAGCCTCGGGACTCAACGCCGCGCCGGCGGATCCGAGCGCGTGTTTTGCGAGCGGGGTCTTCAAGCCGGAGAAATGCAGCGACCTGCTCTGGCAGAGCTACCTGAAAAAAACCGCGGGCGAAAACATCTCGCCCTTCCTGATGCTTCTGCCGCCGCTGCCGAGCCTGGCTTCGGTGGCGAGCACGAGCGGCAGCGGCATCACGACGCGGCAGATCCTGCTCCCGCTCTCCGGCGATCCGGAGCTTCGGGTGTTCCAGGTCAACCGGGTGAAGACCACCGTGAGCGGCGATGCGGCGTTCACGGCGGCGTGCGCCCCGGGCTTCGACAGCAGCGTGGGGGCAAACTCGCCTCACTGCGTGGGAGCGGTGCTCGTCGCGATCACGTTCTACCGGATTTAGAAAGGACTTACGGAAACACTCATGACCTCCGTCAACCGCCCGAGACCGACGCCCTCCGAAGCGCGACAGCGCCGGGCGCGGCTGCGCGCGCTGACGGGCCTGGGGTCGCTTGCCGCGCTCGTGACGGCGTGTTCGGTGAGCAACCCGAACGCCCGCCCGACACCGGCCAGTACGGCCACGGTCACGACCAACGCTGATGCCGTCGCGATGGCCGCGCTCACGGGCGTGCGCGTGCGCTTTCACGCCGACGACCATTTCCCGCTCGCGACCCCCCGCTCCGATACCGCCTGCGCGGGCGATACCAAGACGTTCTACGATCCGTTCTCCCGGACCTCGGACGGCCCCTCACCGCTCCCCGCGAGCGCGCTCATTCCGGAGATGACGATTCATCCCTCGTTCATCAAGAATGTCTCGGTCGATCTCACGCACGCGAACACGCCGACCTCCGAGAGCGCCCCGAACGCCGCTTACGCCTGCTCCTTCGGCGACAGCACGCTGGCCCCGGCCCCGTCCGACTGCGCGACCTTTGATACCGAGGCGACCTACGACACCGGTTTCTACACCTTCCTTGATCACCGCTGCGAGGGCGCGGGCCCGATCTCGACGCCCGACCCGGCGCTGAGCCGTCTGCTCGCCGGCGGAATCTACTTTGACCTCGACCGCACGGAGCTCGGCGAAAACGAGAACCTCGTGCTGCACGTCACCTACATCCCGCTCGGAACTTCGAACAGCCTCCCGAGCGGCACCCCCGATGACCTTTCGCATCCGTCCTATCCGAAGCTCAATGCCTCGGAAACCGCGCGCTTCAAGGTGCATCTCGTGAAGACAGGGCTCACCGCCTTCGACCAGCGCGCCACCTACCAGCCGCGCTTTCTCACCTTCGCGGATACCGAACGCTACCCGCAGGTCGTCAAGACGCTCGCGATCCTCGCGCCGCCGACAGGCCAGCCACGGGAGGAACAGCTCCTGATCCCGCTTTCGCTCGATCCGGCCATCGACCGGATCCGGGTGGAGCGCCACTCCGGCAGCGGCATCCTCGTGCAGGCCGCGCTCTTCAAGGCGGGTACCAAATGACACAGCTCCGGCGCCGCGCCTCCTTAATATTAAATAGCAGTTACATAACCTTGGGCCGTCCACCGTCTGGGCGCTGCTCACCGCCTGGGCAGACGCGCGCGGCGGGCGCAAGTGCCGGGGACCTCGGGGCTTTCCCGGCACGGGGGCCTGTTTTCCGCGAAATTCGTCGAAGTTTTTTACAGCTGCCAGGGTCGTCGACGGCGACTCCTCCGCGTTTCCAAAGGATTCTTAAGGCTTCGCATGCGCTTTGCAACCTCTATAGCTGTTGGAGGGCGAAAGCGGGGATGGGCCTTCGTTCGGGACTTCAGGCAGCCGTGATGGCCGTTCTGGCGGGCGCGCTTCTCGTGAGTGCCTGCACGAACAACCGTGCCACCCCGACCACCTCGCGCGAGATCAATACCGACAGTCCGCTCGACAACATCATCACCGATCTCGGCAAATCCGCGCTCGTCCTGAGCCGCATCGTGAAGAACTCCACCGCACCCACCTCCGTCTTCGACCTCGTGGGCGACGGCAGCGGCTCGATGGGTACGCAGTGCACCTCGACCGCGGCGGCCGAAGGCTCCAGCCAGGGCTCGAGCACCTGCACCTGCTCGTACACCTACACCAAGACCGACGGTTCGATCGAAAGCTTCGAGACGCCGACGATCTACCACGAGTCCAACCTCATCCGCTGCGTCTACTCGGGCATCCCGGCGGCGACCTCCTCGGTGAAGGTCAAGATCCACATCACGAGCTCGGACACCTTCTCCAACGAGATCACCTACAAGTTCGCCGGCACCGGCACGAGCCTGGACACGGCCAAGGCTTCGACCTTCGTCCCTGTCAGCCGCTATCAGTGCCGCGACAGCGTGACGATCCCGCTCCCGGGCCTGCGGCTTTCGGATGCCGGCATGGTCTATGACCGCTTCCAGTCCGAGGACAAGACCAATACCTATCCGCTGAACTTCTACACGCCGAATCTCGGCGGGGCGCTCGCGATCTTCGCGGGCGGGTTCGCCGGAGTCCAACCCCCGCTCAACTGGAACTGCCCGGCGATTCCGAACGATCCGAACGCCGGTCTGGATCTTCGCGTCTACAGCGTCGCCTCGGAAGATACCGGCCCGCTCAAGCCCAGCGGCGTCGGTCGCTACGTCGCGGGCAAAAAGCAGATCTATCCACCGGTCGCGGGCGCCTTCGACCGCATGAGCTTCCTCGTCGCCAAGAACCCCACCGGCGTCTTCAACGTGCCGATCAACGGCTACATCGCCCCGACGATTTTCACCGCCACGGCCAGCGAGGATTCGCTGAATGTCCCGCCGCTGGGCTATGGCGCCTCGCCGATCCCGACCGGCGTCAGCGGTCAAGAGACGTGCCCCGACAGCTCGATCGCGATCCCGCGCGGCTACCACTGGGTCAAGGTTTGGCTCTTCCGCATGGCGCTGAACCCCCGCAAATACCTGCTCAGTCAGAAGCTCGTGAACCTGGGCGAGATCCAGTGCAGCCCCGGCAAATACCCGAACCTCGCGGGACTCGTCGGGATCAGCCAGTACGCTTTCCCCGACTGCGCCGGCTCGGTTTCGATCCAGGATCTCGACGGACTTCCGAACCCGAGCATCGTCTCGCGCATGTTCCAGAATAACGCCCGCTGCGTGAAGATGGACCCGGTTCAGTACGCGGCCCAAGGCCCCGGCCCGGGCGTCGGTCCCGGCCAGACCTGGAACTCGGCCACCTCGAGCGTCAAAGCCGCCTACGCCTCGTACAACTATCCGGCAGGCGCCGACGTGATGCTGCCGAACAACGCGTTTGCCAGCGAGGCGCCCTACGTGCCCTACGCCTGCAAAGCCGGTACGGATCCGACCGACTATGCCCACACCTGCGCCAAGGGCGTGGCCTATGACGAGACGCCGACGACGGGCTACATCGATGCCGAGCAAAACGGCTCGGGCGTCGTGCCGTACTCGCGTTTCGACTACCTGTTCGTCACCACGCCGCCCACCGTGATGAGCAAGGACATGGCCGACAGCTCCTCGTCAGTGGCCGCGCTTTACACGCCTTACCGGTTCCTGACCCCCGAGGATTGCCGCGATCCGGGCACGGGCGAGCCCTACGCCGATCCCGACGCCGCCGGGTGCGACGCCAGAAGGGCGCTCCGCAACTACGGCGTGAAGTTCCACGAGGTGGGCACGAGCGGCGACCCGCCGGCTGACGACCCGAATCGCCCCGGATCGTTCCCGGTCTGCGCGCTACAGGCGGACAACTGATGAGGGAGCTAACCAGAGGCACTATGAAACCGAAGACCTCCCCACACACGCTGCTCGGACTGGCCCTGCTGGCCGGGCTCCTTTCCGGCTGCATCAACCAGCGCCTCACCACGGCGAAGATTTCGCGCGAGAGCGCGACGGCCATCGAGAACCTGGGGTCCGCCGATGCGCTGAAGATCTCCTCGGTCACGCTGAGCTCGTCGGGCGGAAGCGCCTCGTCGGGGTATGTCGCCAGCATCTTCTTCGACCTCGGACAATCCTCCGTCCCGATCTCCAACTACTGCACGCCCTCGGGTTCGGACACCGGCACCACGGCCGCGCGCCCCTGCCTCTGCCAATATGCCTGGCAGGAGGTCAACGCCTCCGACGGCAGCAGCGCGGTGGCCATCCCGCGGATCGTGCACACCGCGGTCACCACGGTCCAGCCCAGCCTCGTCGGCTGCAACGCGCCGGAGATCTACCAGACGGAGATCGCCGACGGTACGCTGATCAAGATCTCGGTGATTCCCGCGCCCACGAACCCCGAGACGTTCAACATCGCCGCGTTCAATTACACCAAATCCAAAAGCGCCGCCGGCGCGGGCAGCTTCCAGGATGCCCAGGGCCGGAGCTTCATGAACATCCTGCGCTACTCCTGCTACGACCAGCGCAAACGCGGAATGAGCATCCAGAGCAAGATGAGCCAGATCGACAACCCGGTCAATCAGGGGGACTTCCTGAATTTCCCGATCGGCAACCGCTTCTGCGTGCAGAAGGCCAACACCAACGAGATGACCCAGGAAGGCTGCGACACCATGCCCGCGCCCGATCATTCGGCGCAGACCTACTACTTCAACCTTTTCATCCGCGAATCCGAAATGGGCGACATCAATCCGGGCAACTCGCGCTACGTCTGCCCGACGGTCAAAGAGGCGCTCAGCGGCTCCAGCGGCGGCATCGGCTCGCAGGGCAAGTACTGGCCCCTGGATACCACCTTCGCGCTTTCGCTCGCCAAGACCGTGGACTTCTCGATCGGCGTCGTCGCCAACAGCAAGGCTTCCAATCCCGGCGACCCCACGGCCACGACCACGAGCTGCGAAGGCACGGGAAGCAGCAGCGGCTCCGGCAACGCTGGAGGACTGGCGGCGTCGTGCCTCGGCTTTGCCGCGAAGCCCAACTCCGACGGAACCTGCCCTTATTTCCGCGACGCTTCGGGCTCCATCCGGTTCACCTACCGCCTGCGCCGCTACATCGCGCTTTACCCACCGGTCTTCGACACCAACGGCACCCCGCTGCAGGAGCCGCAGGCCACCGACACGATCTACGTGGTCGATCGCCCCGTCTCCTCGAGCACCAATCCGGACCCGCTCAAGCCCTACACCATGCACGGGCCCAAGCCCTGCCCCTTCGCGTACTATGACCACAAGGCCGTGCTCGACGGCGCGGACGCGCCTTCGTATGCCGGAACCAACGACACGCGCTGGACCGGCAAGAACGTCGACGGCATCGAGCTTCCGCGGCTGGATGGCCCCGCCTCCTGCTCCGCCTCGGTTCCGATCGTGAACGCGGATCGGACGATCATGGCGCTCACCACGATCCATCCCAGCAACGCGCATTCGAGCTACCAGCGGCTCTTCATCCGTCCGATCACCGCGTGGGCGCCTTATTACGTCGAGGACAGCGACTTCCAGGCGTGCGCGCCGCTGGCCACGCCCTTCCGCGACGCCCCCCTGCACTTCGCCAAGAACGGCACGAACGTCGCCTGGTGCGCCGAAGCCTACCCCACTCAGAACGACAACGTCGCCAGGATGGATCCCGAGAATCTCTATCCCGGCAAGATCAAACCCTTCACCTCGCACGTCAAAAAGAATCTCAACGGCGGCGGCGCCGCCTGCACGGCCACCGCGGTCACGCTTCCGGCGAACTATCCGGCGGACGGCGCACCGTTCGAGCGTGCGCGACACAAGGGCGCCGAGGCGTCCACCTGCGACCGGACCGTGGTCAATCCCCTCGATGGCCTGGGCTGGCCGCGCTTCCCTCTCCTCGCGCCGGCATCGGATGTCGAGGCGCTGCTCACGAGCAGTACGGGCGCGAACTACGCCTGCACGATGACCTTCGATAACGGAGGCGCCAAGACCAATAAGGCTTCGCCCTCGGGCGGCTGCTGCGGCACGGCCACCCAGGTGGTCAGCGGCGCGGGCGGCGCCGCGAACGCCCATCTCGAGCCGGGCTCGGATCCGGCCACTCCGGCCTGCCAGATGCCGCAGTACTGAGGAGCGACATGATCGCTCCCACGCTGCTCATCGAGCTGAAAATCGCGCCCGGGCCCAAAGATAGCGGCGAAACGCGCCTCGATATCCTGCTGCTTCCACGCGTTCGCGAGCAGGCCCCCCGGCTCTCGCGCGCGGGCCTCAAGGAGCTCTTTCGCGCAGGCGCGATCCGCCTCGAGGGTCGCGCGCTCGCGGCCTCGGAGCGACTCGGCCCCGGAACCTATCGCATCGCCGTAACGGACTTCCCCCCGGAGGCGCTCACAAGCGCAGCCGCTCGACCCGCGCAGCAGGGCCCCTTTTTGCCCATGGTCTTCGAGGACGACCGTCTTCTCGTACTCGATAAAAGAAGCGGGGTCGCTTCCGTCCCCCACTCACCGGACGAAACCGAAACTGCCGTGGGCGCCGCGCTCGCGCATCATCCGGCTCTCGCGGGCATCGGCCGCGGCGGACTTGAGCCCGGCCTCCTTCACCGCCTCGACACCGGCACCAGCGGCCTGCTCGCGTTCGCCAAGACCGAGGAGGAATTTGCCCGGCTTCGCCGGATCTGGAGCCAGGGCGAGGTCATCAAAACCTATCGCGCTATCGTTTCGCCCAAGGCGGGCTCCCCCTCCTCGCCGCTTCGCGCGCCGCAGGAGCTCCACCTTCAGCTGGCTCACGATCCTGATTCGGCCAAGCGGATGGTCGCGCTTCTTCCGGGCCGAAAGATCCGCCATCGGGGCAAGCCCCTCGAAAGCTTCACCCGCATCGTGGAGGCGCATGCCCTCGCGGGCGGCAGCCTGGATCTCGAAATCCAGATCCGTACGGGGGTGATGCACCAGATCCGCTGCACGCTCGCGGCGCTGGGCTGGCCCATCGAGGGCGACCAGATCTATCGGGGCGCGCAGGCCCCGCGCCTGTGGCTTCACGCCTGGCGCCTGGGTCTCCCCGCAAAAGAAAAAGGGGCACCCCTTGAGCTCGAGGCACCCCTTCCCGAAAACTGGCCGCGCTGAGCTTCCCCCGGCGCGCGCCCCTGGTCCGCTTAGCTGCAGCCCATCGAGTTGCCGCAGTTCAGGCACTTGTAACAGGCGCCATTGCGAACCGTGGTGTGACCGCAGCTGTCGCAAGGCGGCGCATCACCCATCATCTCGGCGAGGTACCCGTTGTTGACGTTCTCCGCGCCCGTGGCCTGCGCCTTGATCCCGAGCTCGAGCTGCGGCTGCATTCCCGGCAGCGGCACCCCGGCCGCGATCATCTTGGCCGGCTCCTTGGGATAGGTCTTCGCCGCCGCGCCTTTTTCGGCGGTGAGATCCGCCACCGGCTTCACCTGAACGAAGTCGGTGCGCCCGAGGTACTCCATGCCGAGCACGCGGAAGATGTAGTCGACGATCGACGTCGCCATCTTGACGTTCGGGTGACCGTCGACGATCCCGGAGGGCTCGAACCGGGTGAAGGTGAACTTGTCGACGAACTCCTTGAGCGGAACCCCGTACTGCAGGCCCAGGCTGATGGAGATCGCGAAGCAGTTCATCATCGAGCGGTAGGCGGCGCCTTCCTTGTGCATGTCGATGAAAACTTCGCCCAGCGTTCCGTCCTCGTACTCACCGGTCCGGAGATAAACCTTGTGGCCCGCGACACCGGCTTCCTGCGTGAAACCCATGCGCTTGGCCGGCATCTTCCGGCGGACCGGAGCGAAGGTCACCTGCTGGGGCGCGACCGTCGCGGCCGGAGCGGCGGCTACCACCTCGGTCTTGGCTTCCTTCTTCTCGTCCTTCTTTTCGGACTTGGTCGAGAGCGGCTGCGAAAGCTTGCAGCCATCGCGATAAAGGGCGATCGCCTTGAGGCCGAGCTTCCAGCCCTGGTAGTAGATGTCCTCGATCTCCTCGATCGTGGTCTCGTTGGGCAGGTTCACGGTCTTGGAGATCGCGCCGGAGAGGAACGGCTGCGCCGCGCCCATCATCTTGATGTGCCCCATGGGAGCGATGAAACGCTTGCCCTTGGTGCCGCACTTGTTGGCGCAGTCGAAAACCGCCAGGTGCTCGTCCTTCAGATGAGGAGCCCCTTCGACCGTCATCGTGCCGCAGATGGCCTCGTTGGCCTCGGCGAGCTGCGCCTCGGTCAGTCCCGCCCAGCGCAGGAAGTTGAAGGTCTTGCTCTCGAGCGCCGTGGCCGGCACGCCGATCCGCTTGAGCGTCTCCTCGCCGAGCCCGAACTTGGTGAACGCGCTCGAAAGCTCGAAGGTGCCGGGGAGCGCCTTTTCGATCTTGGCGATCTCGGCTTCGGTGAGCCCTTTGGAACGCAGGAACGCCTCATTGACATGCGGCGCGCCCTTGAGGCTCATCGTCCCCAGCAGATAACGGATGATATCCGCGGTCTGCGACTCGGAGTACCCGAGGTTCTTCAGCGCCAGCGGCACCGAGTTGTTGACGATCTTGAAGTAACCGCCGCCCGCGAGCTTCTTGAACTTCACGAGCGCGAAATCGGGCTCGACGCCCGTCGTGTCGCAGTCCATGAGCAGCCCGATCGTGCCCGTCGGAGCGAGCACAGTGGTCTGCGCGTTGCGATAGCCGTACTTTTCGCCCAGCTTCACCGCGAGATCCCAGTCCTGGCGCGCGGCCTTGACGAGGTCCCGGAGCGCCGGCGAGGAGCTTTCGGCGATCTGATAGGCGGAATCGCGATGCTTGCGCATCACTTTGAGCATCGAGGACTCGTTCGGCGCGTAGCCCGGGAACGGCCCCAGAACTCCCGCCTCCTCGGCGCTCACCGCATAGGCATGCCCGCACATGATGGCGGTGATGGCACTCGCCCAGGCGCGGCCCTCGTCGCTGTCATAAGGAATGCCCTTGAGCATCAGCATCGTGCCGAGGTTCGCATAGCCGAGGCCCAGTGGCCGGTAGTCATGCGAGTTCTTCGCGATCAGCTCGGTCGGGTAGCTCGACAGGTCGATGAGGATCTCCTGCGAAACGATGAACACGCGGCAGGCCTTGCGGAACGCCTCGATATCGAAGCTTCCGTCCTGATTCATGAACTTGACGAGGTTCAGCGACGAGAGGTTGCAGGCCGAATCGTCGAGGAACATGTATTCCGAGCAGGGATTCGAAGCGCGGATGCGATCGGTATTGGCGCAGGTATGCCAGTCATTGATCGTGCTGTCGTACTGCAGGCCCGGATCGGCGCAGGCCCAGGCGGCCTCGGCGATCATCCGCCACAGGGTCTTGGCTTCGTAGGTGTCGCAGACCCCATTCGTCGTCCGGAGCTTGGTCTGCCACTTGCCGCCGGTCTCGACCGCGTGCATGAACTCGTCGGTCACCCGGATCGAGTTATTGGAATTCTGCCCGCCGACCGTCCGATAGGCCTCGCCATTGAAGTCGGAGCTGTAGCCCGCCGCGATCAGGGCGGCGACCTTCTTCTCTTCGCGACTCTTCCAGGTGATGAAGTCAACGATCTCGGGATGGTCCATGTCCAGGCAGACCATCTTGGCGGCGCGGCGGGTCGTGCCGCCGGACTTCGTGGCGCCCGCGCCCCGGTCCAGGACGTCGAGGAAGCTCATGAGGCCCGAGGAGCTGCCCCCACCCGAGAGCTTCTCCTGCCGGCCCCGGACGCGCGAGAAGTTCGTTCCCGTGCCCGAGCCGTACTTGAAGAGGCGCGCCTCGTTCTTGATGAGCTGGAAGATGGACATCAGGTCGTCATCCACCGCCTGAATGAAGCAGGCCGAGCACTGGGGCCGCGAATAGGCCTCCTTGGTCTCGATCACGCGCATGGCCACCGGGTCCCAGGCGAAGTTCCCGCCCGAGCCTTCGATCTGGTACTCGTGCCAGAGGCCAAGGTTGAACCACACGGGCGAGTTGAAGGCGCCCATCTGATTGATCAAGAGGTACGAAAGCTCGTCTTCATAGATCCGGGCCGTCTCGGCGTCGAAGTAGCCCATCTGCTCGCCCGCGACGCGAAGCGTGCGCGCCAGGCGGGTGATGACCTGACGGACCGATGTCTCGTGTCCGGTGCCGGGAACACCGGCCTTGCGGAAATACTTGGAGACGAGGATGTCCACGGCGAGCTGGCTCCAGCCGGCGGGCACCTCGACGTCCTTCATCTCAAAGACGGCGCGGCCGTCAGTGTCCTTGATCTTCGAGTTCGAGCGCACGTACTCGATCGAGTCCAGCGGGGCGATGCCCTTTTCGTCGAGCGCGCGGGTGAAGTAACGGTCAAACTCCACGCCCATCTTCCCCTGCACCGGAGTCCGGGAGGGATTCAACTTGATCTTCGAACCCTTCAGGGTGGCCTGGGGGGTCTTAAGGGTCTTTTGCATAGGTACGGATCCTGTCTCTGGCATCTTCTCCATCTTTCAATCCTCCGGTGACGATCGACTGTAAAGTTTCGGCCTCAGTGCCGGGGGCATCTTCGCCCGTCGGTCGGCTTCCTTGTTCTGCCGGCGCCTCGTCAGTCGTTCCTTTGTGGGAGGAAGAACTGTCATAAACGCTGGTCGCCGCTTTCGCTACTCCCCGGACCAGATTTTTCTGGCCCGCATCCAGGCGCCCTGAGGTCGCCTGCTTGCTCACGGCTTTTACTGCTGACCGATGATTTGAGCGTGCATGTTTTTTGGGCCGCTGTCAAAAAGACCCACTACCTATTGTGGTGTCCTGATCGCGAACCACCACTAATCGTTGTTCGCAGGCGCGTCAGGTGTGCGGCTCGTTTAGGATTTTTTTGAAAACCCGAAACCCGAATCAGGATCTGCGGACAGCTTGCGCGGCGCAGAAACCCAACTTCCCCTTGACCAAAGTCGCTTTCTTTGAGTTCCGCGCAAAAACGCCCGCTTCAGAAATTTGAAGCAGGAATTCCCCGAAATTTTCGGAAAATGAGAGCGTTTCGCCCGCAAAACGGTTCAAGACCGGCCTCTGCCGGCCCTTTTCACCCATTCACGTCCGCAAAGAAGCTCCGTGAGCGGTCTTGCCAAGACCGTTTAAAAGATTTCAGCTAAAATCACCTAAGATTTCACCTAAGATTTGCCAGACTATAAAAGTCTATCAATAGACCAGTCCGAGCACGAATTTGAAGCCCGCGAGCTGAAAGCCGCTCTGTCCGCCGATCCTGCTTGTGACCGCCGAGTAGCCGCTCTCCAGGCGGATCGCGTTGCCATCGGCACTGCCGAGACGCATGTCCACTCCTGCCCGCACCTCATACCCGAACGAAAGCCCCTGAGTATTGGGCTCGACCCCGCTCGGCGCTGGCGTCAGCTTGAGCATGTGCCATGCGAGAACCCCGGCCCCACCGAAGAACGCCTGGAACCTTCCCGTCGTGAAGACGAAGATATTGGCGCCGCCGAGGAACCCGCCGCCATACAAGCTGAAGGTCGGCGACTCAGTCCCCACCGAGGCGGTGCCGCCAGAATACTCGAACTCCGCATCGGCGAAAGTCCGGAGCCAGCCGCGGCGTTTTTCGGCCCGAAAGTGCAGCCCGTAGGCCTGCGCGCCAGTCAGGCTCTTGCCCGTATCCCCATTGAAGAACTTGAACCCGAGGCCCATGACCGGGGCATATTCGCCGCCGCCGGCGGCCAACGCCCCAGAAGGCATCCCAAGGGCCATAACCAAAAGAACCAGAACCGGTAAAACGCGAGTGACGCAGTTCATCACCTGTCTTATCGGCCTCTGACAGCGAAAGTTTAGATGCGCAACGTCATCGCTTGCCGCGGTAGACACCGCCATTGGCCAGCGCCGAGGCATACAGGGCCGCCGTAGAGACCAGCGATCCATCTCCAAAGAGGCAGAAGCTGTTCTCGTTTCTTTTGGCGTCGACCCCGATCTTCACCGTTCCTCCGATTTTCTCGCAGAGGATCGCGGCCGGGTTGGCGTCCGAGAGCAGCCCACTCTTCAAAACCGTGTTCTCCAAGGCCAAGGCCGCGCGACAGGAAGGGGCTCCGGCCTTCAGCGTGCAATTGCCGACCTGATGAGCGCCCTTGACGCGAACGAACTGGATCGTCTTGCCGTCGATCTTCCAGGCCGTTGCCGCGTACGCGGTGAAGCTGCTGACCAGAAGAGCGGCCGTCAACAGTATGAGAGGAATCCGCATCATCGCTTACCTCGTTGAAGTTCAAAAGCCCTCAGCGTCACTCTGGCAAGGGTGTCCGCGTCCACCCAGATACTTCCGTTTTCGCATTTGAAATTCACGCCGCTTGGTCCGCAGTCGGTGCCCCAGCTATTGCGCAACAGGAATTCGCATCGTCCGCTTTCAGGATTCCTGCGTTTCCCAATGACCAGCATCGAGTGAAGGGAATCCTTGCAGCTATGCCTGTTCCAAGCCTCAACAGGCTCGGCTATCAGCCGGTAATTCGGGCGATTGAAGACTTTCTCGCAGATCGTGACCTGGGTCGGCAGGTCTGTCCTGGCTTTGATCCGGTCGGCGAAAAAGTTCGCGATCTCTGTCGGGCTCTTTGCCGGCGCATAGAGGGTTTGCGCCAGCGGCGGGACGGACACTTTCAGGAGATTCCCGTTCTTGCAACGATGGGCCAGAACCTCCGCCAGCATTTTTTTCGGGTGGGCTGCACGCAGGATGTCCTCGAGTACGTCGAACTCGGGGACGAGGCCGAGTGCGCCCAGACAGTTAGGATTGCCGATATAGCGAGCGAGGCCTTCCCGCTCTTCTTCGGTGAGTTCGAGCGGCTTCTTCGGATTCTGGTGCTTGCGATACCTAATGCGCTTGAGCAGCGCGACCAGATCTTGCACCAGTTGACTTTCCTGGACCTCGACGGTCGAGTCCTTGGAGCAGGAGCCTCCGCCGCTGATCGCCGCGATCACGTTCGGTGGAAACAGGC
>JAMPXZ010000049.1 GCA_023700925.1 Oligoflexia bacterium
CTTGCGGACGCCCTCCACCTCGTTACGGAGACGGTGAAAGTCGTTCACCATCGCCTGGGTCGCCTCGCGGACGGACTGGCGCACGGCCTCGTTCTCCGGCTCGTTGGCAAGCTTGCGGAACTCATTGAAGAAGCGTGAAACAAGGCGATTCAGGCCTTCGCCGTTCATCTCGTTGAAGATGTCCTCGGTCTGCTTGAGGATCAGGTCCTTCTCCTCGAAGTGCGAGAGGTCGCGGGCGCCGTTGCGGATCTGCTTCTCGATATACTCGTCATTGATCCGGTCGATGCGATTGATCTGCACTCCCGTGCCGACCACGCCCTTGCCGATGGACGGGCTCGACGGCGTGGCCTCCATCCCGACGCGCTGGCGGGCATAACCCTCGGTGTTGGCGTTGGCGATGTTATGGCCGGTGGTGGCCACGGCGGTTTTCGCCGCCATCATCCCTGATACGCCGGTTCTGAGCACGCTGGGAATGGCCATGGCCCGCTGTCAAACCTCCTTGGAAATGAACCGCGCCTCGCTGGCACCGTTCACCCGTTGGCCCCGCTGGGAGTACACGTCCGTCTTCGGACGGCTCTCGCCCAGGACGTTCTTCTTCATCTCATGGACGTGCTCGAGTGAGCGATCCACGAGCACCCTGTTGCTGTCGTTCTGCTCGGTCACGCGCTTGATGAGGATCGTGAGCGCATTGTACGCGCTACGAAGCTGCTCGGCGCCCTTGGGATCGCGACCTTGGATCGCGATCGCGATGTTGGAAAGCGTCATCTCACGCAGCGGTTTCTTCCAGATGAGCGCCAGCTCGGCGATCGCTTTCATCCGCGCGGCCTCGACCTGGTGAACGGTCTCGATCAACGCCTGCTTGGCGTAGACGGACTCCTGAATGGTCTTGAGGTCCGCGTGCACGAGCGCCTCGCGCTCCATGCGCACCGTCTCGAGCAGCTGGCGATGCAGCCCGATCAGCTTCTGCAGGGCCTGGTTAAGTTGTTCGAGGAATCTTTCCACGCTGCAATCCTCCTGATTGCCACCTGGTTGGCTCGGATCCGCGCCTCAGCCTGCCGTCGAATCCTTTCTCCGGCTGCCGCGGCGTCTGAACGATTCCGTTCAGCCGATCCCGGCTTTCAGATGCTCATCGACCATGCGATCCGCCACCGCTTCGGGGTTGACGTTGTATTTTCCGGCCGCGATCTTGGCCTTCAGCGCGGCGATCTTCTCTTCGCGCACGTCGGGAGCGCTCGTCGCGACTTCCTTCGCCTTGGCGAGCTCCTTGGCTCGACTCGAAATTTCGGTCTTGGCCGCGCCTTGAGCGGCGGCCTCCGCGGCTCCGGCGTTCACCTCTTTGGTCTTCGCGGCGTGAGCGGCGTTCGCTTTCGTGGCCTGTTTGGCGCCCGCAACGCCCCGGGTGTCGGGATTCTGAACGGGGCTATTTCCTGTCTGGCTGACCCTCATGGGTACCTCCTGTAGTGACGGCGGGCCCTGGCGAGCTCATCGTCGGGTCATCGGGCGGCGCCTTCCGTTGGGCCGCCACTGGGGCCTGTTGCCCCTTACCTAGAGTGTACAGTTCCGGCTGGAGATAAGCAATAATCTGGTCCGCCAGGCCGACTCCGCCGCTACGGACGGCCTTCTGCGCGTTTTCGCTGTCCAACATGCTCCGGTAGATCTCCGTCGCCGGAGACTCCAGGTCCATCTCGTTTTTGGGGACGGTCTGCCGCATCACTTTCATCATGTAATCGATGAACATGGCTTCCATCCCCTCGGCCGCCTTGCGGATTTCCGGATTGACGCGCGACTTGTCAACCACTGGAACCCGCCTCCCCGGGGTCGTGGGCGCCGTCAAGGCATTGGCGCCACGGGAAAACCCGGGGGGAGAGGAGAGAGGCGGAGCGCCGCCCGGGGCGACGGGCACGCTCACGCCTCCCCCCTCCGCCGCGAAAACACCGCTTGGTCGCCCCGTCCGGCTTCCATGCCGGTTCGGGTCTCGCTCATCCGGGTCTTGAAAGAATCAGAAGCAGAATGACCCACCATCCTAGCAGGCCGTAGTTCCTGTCCTGTTTCCTGGATTTGTTTACCCAGTGCGATCTTCCCTGCATCCTCCATGACGCTCGGGCTCCCAAGCCGCTTTCCACGGCTAACTTTCATGGTTCCCTCTTCCGCGCCCGCGAAGGCGAGGACCGGACCACACACATCATCCATCACGAAATCGTTCCAACGAATCACATGATCTCCACGTCGGCCTGAAGCGCGCCGACCTGTTTCAAAGTTTGAAAGATAGCGGTCAGATCCTTGGGCTGCACGCCGAGCGCATTGAGCGCCTTCACGAGATCCGAGACGTTCGGCGCGGATTTGAGCTCGAGGACGCGCAGGGGCTTCGCGCCCTTGCCCGCGTCCTTCACCTCGATCGCGAGATCGCCGTGAGAGATCGCGACCGGCAGGATGCTCACGCCGCTGCCCATGACGATGGTGCCCGTGCGCTCGTTGAGCACGACCTTCGCCTTTGAGTCGACATTGACGTTGATGTTCTCCAGCGTCGCCAGAAGCTCGACCGAATTGCCGTCGTAGTTGAACGGCACCACGACGTCGATCGTGCCGCTGTCGCGGGCACTGGCGAACTTGCCGCCGAGCTCGCCGTTGATCAGCGCCGCCACGCGCGCCGCGGTCGTGAAATCCGGATTCGTCAGGGACAGACGGAAGCTCTTCTTACCGGCGAAGTTGATGTCGACGTCCTTCTCGATCGTCGCGCCTGAAACCACGCGGCCCACGGTCGGGAAGTTTTTCGTCGTCCCATCCGCCACGCCGCCAATGCTGAGCGCGCCCTGCGCGACCGCGTAGACGTTCTGATCGCCGGCGCGTAGCGGCGTCACGAGCAGCACGCCCCCCTCAAGGCTCGTCGCGTCGCCGATCGAGCTCACGGTAACGTCGATCTGGTTACCCACCCGCGCGAAAGGCGGGAGCTTCGCCGTGACGATCACGGCGGCGGCGTTCTTGGACTTCACGGTGTTGCCCTGGACCTCCAGGCCCAGCTTGTTGAAGAGCCGGCCCAGTGACTGCCCGGTCACGTCAGCGCTCGAATCACCCGTTCCCTTCAGACCCACCACGATCCCGTAACCGATGAGGATATTCTCGCGCACGCCTTTGATGGCGGCGATATCCTTGAGCCTCGCGGCCTGCGCCCCGGACGGAACGAGCGCGCCAGCCAGCAGCGCCAGGGCCAACAGCAAGCACGAAGTGACGGGCTTAGCGATACGCTTCGAGTCTGTATTCATAAAGTTTCCCTGAACTGATCAAGTCTTCCTCGGAGATGTCATTTCCCCGAGCTACCCCGAGCACGCTCACGACGCGCGGGTTGCCGTTCCGATAGACCACCTTCTTCGTGCCGCGGATCTTGTAGTTGCCATTGGGATAGCGGGCGACGATTTCCGCGAGCATCGTATCGCCGGCCTTGAGCTCCAACGCCTTCGCCACGTCGATGTCGGCGTTGGTCGGCTCCGGAATTTCCATCCCCGGAATCGGCGCCTTCTCCCCGTCGGCGGGCTTGGCGGCGCTCGCCGCCTGGCCATTGGCCGCGGTCGGCGCGCTGGAGGCCGGCGCGCGATCCGCGCCGCCCGCCGAGGGCGCCACCGTGAGCTTCGCCCGCATCCGCTCGCGCGCGGCGTTGAGCTCTCGCATGCGCTCGATCTCGGTTAGGTTGCGCTTCACTTCGAGGCCGAAGTCGCGAATGATCTCCTCATCGAGCGTGATCGTGACGATATCGCCGACACCGCGAATCTTGTTCTTGGTGAAGTAGTAGTTAGTCTGGCCGTCCGAGGCCCAAAGGGAGCCCTCATTGGCGGCATCATCCACGAAATCGGCGCGTGTCGCCCGCGTGCCGTTCTTGTAGAGCCTTTTGGACTCGGGCGCCAGGTTCGGCCGCGACTCGTAAGTCGCGACATCCTCGGCGGCGCCGTCCGTCCGCTCCAGGTCGCTATTGAGCCGCGCGCGACGATGCGAGTCCGCCTGGCTCGCGCTGACCCAGGACTGATCGGCGGCGGCTTGCGGCGGGACTCCGTACGCGTCACTGGCGGGGCTGCGCTCCTGGTGACCCACGGCTCCGTACCTGCCGGAGTAGGGACCGCCTTCAGGCATGCTCTCGCTGAGAAAGCCCCGCTCCTGCCACGCGCCCCCGGAAACCGGGGCCTCATCGTAGGCTCCCCTGTCATCGAAATCACGGCGAAGCTTTCCCGCCAGGCTCGCGCAACCCGTGGCGGAGATCAGAACGCCCGCGAGGAGAATTCGTGAAATCGAGCGCCTCCTGCTCATAGCCTCACCTCCACGATGCCGCCGTCCACGAGCTGGCCGACGAACTCACGCTTCGTCTTGCTCGCCATCACGCGAACGCGCCCTTTCAGGTAAGCAGGCTCCTCGGCGATTCCGAGAGTGGAGATGCTGAGCTCGCCGGAGATCAGATGGATGCGAACCGCATCGCCGCGCTTGATGTCGTGAACCCGCTGAACCGCGCTCGTGGTGAGGAACTGTCCCTCCAGCACCGTCTGGCGGGTTTCAAGACCGATCACCGGCACCTCGGTGCCGAGAATGACACCCCGATACTCGAACGCATTGCCCATCGCCACGTTAACGTCCTGAATGACGAACTGGTCATCGCTGAGCCGCTCGCCCGGGAGCACGCGGCGGAGCGCGATCCGGGCCGGAAGCCATGCGGAGTAGCTGACCCAGCCCTCGGAGGCCATCGCGTTCGCGGCGCCGCCCGTCCGGGAGAGCACGACGAACTGGAGCTCGCCCTTCGAGGTCACGTTCTGGATCTTGACCTCGGTCGGCTGCGCGGGACGCTCACCGCGCGTCCACCGGATATCGCCCACGAGCTCGATCCGGGCGCCCGGATAGCGGCTCGAAAGCTCCTTCTTCACGAGCTCGGCCACGCCCGGGACCATGCCGGCCCACGCGGGACCGCAGCCCAAAACCATGAATAGGATTATCGCCCTCAGAACCACTCTTTCGCCCCTTCCTCACCTCAAGCGCCCCGGATCCCCCGACCACGGCCCCTGAAGCTTCGTTTCACTACTTGACGTTCACCGTGGCGCCCCACATCTGATCGGCCACGCCCATGACCTTCGTTCCCATCTCGTAAGCCCGCTGCGTGGTGATCATCTCCACCATGCTGTTGGCCACGTTCACGTTCGATCCTTCGATTGCGCCCTGCTGGATCATGCCGATCCCGTTTTCCCCCGGAATTCCCTGCTGCGGCGGACCGCTCGCCACGGACGCCTTGTAAATGCCCTCGCCCTGGGCCATCAGCCCCTGCTCGTTCTGGAAGTTGATGATCTGGATCTGCCCGATGATCGCCTCGCCGGCGTTCGGCAGCGAAGCGCGCACCTCGCCCGCCGGGGTCACCATGACGTTCAGCGCGTTGTTCGGGATCGTGATCTGCGGGATCATCTGCGCGCCGTTGCTGAGCTGCAGTCTTCCCTGCGCATCGACCTTGAAGGCGCCGTTGCGGGTATACCCGATCTCGCCATTGGGCATCTGCACCGGGAAAAAGCCGCGACCTTCGATCATGAAGTCGTACGGATGGTAGGTCATCCGCGCCGGACCCTGTTCGTAGATCTTGTAGTTGGCACCGACCTTCACGCCCATGCCGGTCTGGATGCCCACCGGGCTCGCCGAGCCCGCGCCCAGCGCCGCGCCCGGCTCCTTGACCGTCTCGTACATCAGATCGGAGAACTCGTTGCGTGAGCGCTTGTAGCCATCGGTGTTGACGTTGGCCAGGTCGTTGGAGATCCGCTCGATATTGGCGGATTGGGCTCCCATTCCTGTCGCTGCGGTGGTTAGTGCCTTAATCATTCATCACACCCGTCACAGTTTTCCGATATCGTTCACTTCGCGCCCGAGCAGATCGCCGTAGGTCTTCAGCGCTTTCAAGTCCTGTTCAAAAAGGCGATTCGCCTTGATGAGGTTCGTCATCTCCTCGACCGGATTGACGTTCGAGGTCTCGAGCACCCCCTGCCGGACCGCCGTGCGCACGGGAGCCGCGGAGACATTCGCGGGATCGCGGTTCTCAAAGAGCTGGCCACCCGATTTGCGAAGCTTGTTCAGATCGCCGAACTCGACGACGCTCAGCTTGGCGACCAGGTTCTCGCCGGCGAAGATCTCACCCTGCTCGCTGATCGCGAGGTGGCTGCCGCGGTCACGCAGATTGATGAACCTCGCCGCCTCCATCGCCGGAGTGCGCCCCGCTTCCGGCCCACCGGCCGCCACGGCGAGCACGGGATGTCCTTCGGTCGTTACAAGGCGGCCATCCATGGCCAGCTTCAGACTTCCCTGTCTCGTGTAACGGACGCCGGACGGCGTGCTCACTTCGATGAACCCGGGCCCATCCATCGCGACGTCGAGCGGCGCGTGGGTGACCTTGAGGTTGCCCTGCTTGAAATGGGTATAGGTGCCGTCAACCACGACGTGAGCCTGGTCGCGGCCATCGAGCGGATAGAGGTCCTTGTCCTTGATCGCGCGATGCTGAATCTGCGCGGGACCGGGTTCGCGTTGCTCGGCGGCCAGGTATTCGCGGAAGGCGGGAAGATCCTTCTTGAAGGCGAGCGTGTCCGAGTTCGCCAGGTTGTTGGCGATGATCTCGACTTGCTGGGCTTGTGCTGTCGCCCCTGAGACTGCGGTCCACATTCCGGTGGCCAAGTTCCCTTCCCCCGAGAGCACTCGTCCTTGAGGCTCTTCCGCAGTGAAAGAGAGCAATCGGCGTGCCGCGCCGATTTCTTGAGATCTGATTTTGAGGAGAGCCGATTTCTTCCGCGAAATCGACGATATCCTTTCGGTTTGACACGGCTTTGCGGATTGGGGATTTTTAGCGGCGGAAAGCGCCGCGAACTCCCGATTTTCCCACTAGGCAAAAACGGCCAGGCGAAAATTTCCCCTTACGGCAAAAACCGCCGCGCCCTCCGGTGCCGCCCGGCTAATCGAACCCGGCTCGGCTTTGTGGTAGACTCAGGGACTATGATCGAACTTCTAGCCAAACCTGTCGTTGAACGGATCCAGTCCGGCGTGTCCGAAAGAGCCGCCAACTTCGCCAAGGCCCACGGCCGAAAGCCCAAGCTCACCGTCGTGCTCGTCGGCGAAAACGCCGCGAGCGTGATCTACACCCGCAAGAAAGGCGAAACCGCGATCAAGCTCGGGATGGAGTCGGAGATCATCACGTTTCCCTGGACCGCGACACCGGAGGATGTGAAAACGACCATCGATCGCCTGAACGCGGATCCGAAGGTCGACGGAATTCTGATTCAACGCCCTCTGCCGCCTTCCTTCAAGGAAGAGGAGGTTCTCTACTGGGTAACGCCTTCCAAAGACGTCGATGCGTTCCATCCGATCAACGCCGGAAGGCTCATGCTTGGACTTCCCTCGTTCCAACCCTGTACACCCGCTGGGGTTATGGAGATTCTGAAACACTACTCCATCAATCCAAGCGGAAAACTGGCTTGTGTGATCGGCCGAAGCTCGATCGTGGGAAAACCCATGGCCGCACTCCTGCTCCAGGCGAACGCGACCATTTTGCATACTCACAGCAAAACCCCGGATCTTAAAGCGATCTGCCGCCAGGCCGACATCGTCATCGCCGCGATCGGCAAAGCGCAAGCGATCAACTCGGATTATATCAAGGACGGCGCCGTCGTGATTGACGTCGGCATCAACCGAACGCCCGCCGGAAAAGTCGTCGGTGACGTGGCGTATGACGAGGTGGCTCAAAAGTGTTCGGCGATCACTCCGGTTCCCGGCGGCGTGGGACCGATGACCATCGCGATCCTTCTCGAAAACACGGTCTGGGCCGCCGAGCAAGCCGAAGCCGCAAAGATCGCTCGCTAGGCTGGACACCCTGGCGCACGGGGTGATAAATGCTACGAATATGCTAAAAAGAACCGCGTTGTTTGAGGAACATCAACGTCTGGGCGGGCGTCTCATCGATTTCGGCGGATGGGAACTTCCGGTGCAGTACTCAGGCGTGATGGATGAGCACCTGGCCTGCCGAACTACGGCCGGCATCTTCGATGTCAGCCACATGGGCGAGTTCCATGTCGAGGGCGCCGATGCCGAGGCCTACCTTCATTACCTTGTCTCCAACAACGTGATGAAGCTCGCCGACTGGCAAGCGCAGTACACCGTGCTCCCGAACGAGCACGGCGGCCTGGTCGACGACCTCATCATCTATCGCTACAACAAGCAGCGCTTCCTCGTCGTGGTGAACGCGAGCAATACCGACAAGGACTTCGCCCACTTCGTGAAGATCCAAAAGCAGTTCAAGGGCGGCAAAGCCGACCTGCGTGTCACTAATGAAAGCGCTCGCTACAGCCAGATCGCGGTCCAGGGCCCCAAGGCGGCCGAGATCGTCCAGAAGATCACCAAGACTCCGCTGGCGCCGATCAAGACCTACTGGTTCGCCGACGGGACCGTGCTCAACGGCATCCCCGCGGTGCTCGGCCGCACGGGTTACACGGGCGAGGACGGCTTTGAAATTTATCTTCCCTGGGACAAGGGTGCCGAAGTCTGGCGCGCCCTCATGGAAGCCGGCACGCCGCTCGGACTCAAGCCCTGCGGGCTCGGCGCCCGCGACACGCTCCGCCTGGAGATGAAGTATCCGCTTTACGGGCATGAGCTCGGCGACGACACCAATCCTCTCGAGGCCGGGGCGGGCTGGGTCACCAAGCTCGACAAGACGGACTTCGTGGGCAAGGCCGCGATCGTCCGCGCGAAGGAAGCCGGGCTCAAGCGCAAGCTGATCGGCCTGCGCATGCTGGATCGCGGGATTCCGCGCCAAGGCTACGCGATCTACACCGCGGACGGCGCTCAGCGAATCGGCGAGATCACGAGCGGCACGCAGTCGCCTTCACTCAAACAGTCGATCGGGATCGCGTATGTCGCCCTTGCGCATTCGGCGGAAGGAAACCGGATCACCGTCGACATCCGCGGCCAGAAAGTCGCGGCGGAGATCATTCCGACGCCCTTCTACAAAAGACCTTACTGAAAACTGAACCAGAACTTACCAAGGAGAGACCAGATGAGTTTTCCAAGCGATCTTAAATACACCAAGGACCACGAGTGGGCGAAAACCGAAGGCAAGACCGTCACGATCGGCGTGACGGATCACGCCCAGAAAGCGCTCGGCGACATCGTTTACGTCGAGCTCCCGGCCGTGGGCCGCGCCCTCAAGAAGCACGAGACCTTCGGCGTCGTTGAGAGCATCAAGGCCGTCTCCGACCTCTACTCGCCGATCGCGGGCAAGGTTCTCGAGGTCAACACCGCGCTCACCGACGAGCCGGCGATGATCAATCGCGATCCGCACAAGGGCGCGTGGATGGTCAAGATGGAGCTCACCGACCCCGCCTCGATGTCCGACCTGATGGATGCGCAGGCTTACACCGCCTACGTCGCCACGCTGAAATAACGTTCGACGGGATGCCCTTCAGTCAAGGTCGGCGGGCTTGCCCGCCGCCTGGCGAAGGGCATCCCACTCTTCCCGCGAGATAAAAGCCTTCTCGCCCCTGATCGCACCGATCACTTCGAAGTACTCCTGCTGAAACCGGCTCTTCCTGACTTCCCCCGCGCTTCTTGCCCGTACCGCGTACACGGTCTGCACGGACTGATGATCCCAGCTTCGCCACTGCTGCTGATCCTTGAGCCAGCGGTACTCGCGCCCCTCGAGGGCCGATACGACGGCCATGCCGTCGAAGCTTCGCGCGCGCTCCACGGCCGCCTTGTACTCATGCAGGATCGTGTAAGCGGAGGCGCCCGACGTGTCCGGCAGGCGACGATACCTCTTGGCGAACTCCTCGACGAACCTCTGACCGGCAGCGGAGCCGGTGAACCTGGGGATCTGCGCGGTCCAGGGAATCGCGCCCACGATCCCCTCCATCGCCTCCGGCCCGGCGCCCTCGGCCATGCCGAGTGTCAGGTTCGGGACAATGATCTGCATCTTTCCCTTCAGCCCCTGGCGGTGGGCTTGCCTGACCGCGTGGACCATGTCCGAGCCGAAAAGCACGAGCACCAGAACGTCGGGGTTCGCCGCCTTGGCGGCGGCGATCGCATCGACGAAATCGTTTTCGGCGGCCTTTGGGAACGGAGTATAGACGCGACCATGCTGGGCCAGGTCGAGCGCGCCCGAGACTCTGCGGATGGACCTTTCCGTCGTGTAACCCCACGTGTAACGCGAGGTCACGAAGAAGAATCTCTTTCCCTTGAACCTCTGGAGAAAATCCCCGAGCGCCTTCGCTCCCGCGTAAGAATCGTAGCACTCCCGAAACGCGAACTTCCGGCCTTCGATGCCCGTGGTTTCGGTGGAGTAAGTCAACGTCCCGAAAAACGGGACCTTCCGGTCGCTCGCGACCTTGCCCACGGCGATCGCCACCGAGCTCGCGGCGCCACCAAAGATCATCTTCACCTTGTCCTTCTCGATCAACCTCGTGGCGTTCTCCACCGAGACCGCGGCATTGGACTGGGAGTCGGTGAGGACGAGCTCGACCTTATGACCGAGAATCCCGCCCGACCGATTGATCTCCTCGATGGCAAGTCCGGCCGCCTGAAGCTGGTCCAGCCCCTGTACCGCGTAGGGCCCAGTTTTCGGGTAGTTGAGCCCGAGCTTCACCGAATCCGCGAGCGCTGAAGCGCTCGCAAAACAAAGAATGGCGGCAACCGCCGCCCCTCCCCACCATCCAGACTTCATGCACCCTCTTTGGGCAGGATACGCTGACGCCAGACCTGCCTTGCGGCCTGATCTAGCAGAACAAACCAGGAAAGGCCAACAAACGCCGCAGCCGCGAGGCCGGCTTCCAGCATGAGCCACCAGCGCGGCGAATGAACGGACGCAAGCCAGCTCAGCAACGCCGCGTACGGCAAAGCGAGCGCCAAAGGTGCCGCCACCGCCCTGAAGAGCTCGCGCGGCGAGGTGCCGAAGACCTCTCTCATCATGAGCGGCGTGCGCCACACACTGACCGCGAGATAGGAAACCAGGGTCCCGAGCAACGGTCCAACCGCTCCCAAGGTACGCGTAAACGCGATGCTCGCCACGAGGTTGACCAGCGCCCACGCGATCCACGTCGGGATCAGCCGTCCGACCTTTCCGGTTCCGGAGAAACACCAGACCCAGAACGAGATGAGCGCAAGGAGCAGGGCATTGGCGGCGGCGATCCAGCCCACCCAATTTCCGGCGAAGCGCTGCTCGCCGACCCAAAGCGCCACAAACTCCCGATTGAACGCCGCGATGGGAACAAGGATGGCGAACGCGAGGATCGCGATCACACGGGTGATCTCGAGGACCCGCGCGTTGAAACGCCCCGACTCTCCCTGCGCGTGCAGCTCGGCCAGCGCGGCCCAGCTCGAATTTCCCACATTCTGAAGCAGCCCCTGCGCGATCTGCGCAAGGCGTGTCGTCACGATGAAAGGCACGACCTGACCGGCGCCGAGAAAGTACGCGAGCAGGATATTGTCGGTGAATAGACTCACCCTCCCGGCGGCGTCGAAGATCAGAACATCCTTGTTCAGGCGGCCCAGCGCGCGACCCTCCTCGGTCGCAAGTCGTGCGTTCTTGAGCGCCGTGAAAAAACCCGGCGACGTCCGTACCCACATCCAGGCCAGCAGCAGCGGTAGGAGCGAGAACGCGATAACGGTGCCAAGCGCCTGGCCGGCGATCCCCCTCCCGGCCCAGGCCAGGCCCACGGTCAAAGCCGTCATGAGCAGCGACTGCGCGCCGAGGATGGCATGCACCCGATACGACCGCTGGCTCGCCTCGGTCGCCAGACGGAACGGGATGAACGGCACGAAAACGAACTGGCAAAGAAGAATGAGCGCGCCCACGCGAAGATCCGGAACCTGCTCGGGCGGAACCTTGACTAGTCCCGGGAGCAGAAAGACCAGTCCGATCCCGCATCCTACCATGGCGAGCGCCGCCCAGAGGTACGCACGGATCCCCGTCGCGAGTGTGCGAAGCAGGGCCGGCCGGTCATTGCGGCTCGCGGCGGCCGCGAGAAGCGCCAGAAGCGCGCCCCCAAGTCCCAGCTCGAGGAGGTTCAGGTAGGCGAACCAATCCGCCATGGCGCGAAAGGCACCGAGCCTCGTCTCACCGAGAAAACGGATGAGCAGCGGCGTCGCCACCAGGCCAACGACCAAGGTCAGACCGGTGTAGAGCACCGAAGCCAGGTAGTTCTTCAGCGTCCGCTGGGTTCGCAACCTGTGTAATCGCCTCTTCGATCAGACGTATTCGTCAATCGACGGACACGCGCAGACCAGATTGCGGTCGCCCAATACGTTGTTGATCCGGCCGACGGCGGGCCAGAACTTGAACTCGCGCGTGGAGGGCGCAGGGAAGGCCGCCCGCTCGCGGGAGTAAGGCCGATTCCAGGAATCGCGCATCACACGCTCAGCCGTGTGTGGCGCGTTCTTGAGCAGGTTGTTGTTCCGATCCGCCTTACCTTCCTCGACCTCGGTGATCTCCTTGCGTATCGAGATCATCGCGTCACAGAAGCGATCCAGCTCCCGTAGCGACTCACTCTCGGTGGGCTCCACCATCAAAGTGCCGGGAACGGGGAAGGATACCGTGGGCGCGTGGAAACCGTAATCCATGAGGCGCTTGGCGATGTCCTCCACGTCGATGCCCGTCTTGTCCTTGATCTGGCGCACGTCGAAGATGCACTCGTGAGCCACCCTGCCGTTGAGTCCCTTGTACAGAACCGGATAATACGGCTCGAGCTTCTTGGCGATGTAGTTGGCGTTCATGATCGCCGCCTGGGTCGCGACGGTGAGACCCTCGGCACCCATGAGGCGGACGTACATCCACGAGATCGGCAGGATGCTCGCGCTCCCCCACGCCGCCGAGGATACGGGGCCCACCGCTTTGGGCCGTTCCGCGCGCTTGAGCGGGTCGGTCGGCAGGAACGGCACCAGGTGCGACTTCACACCGATGGGGCCCATGCCCGGGCCTCCGCCGCCATGCGGGATCGCGAACGTCTTGTGCAGGTTAAGATGGCAAAGATCCGGACCGAAGTCGCCAGGGCGGCACAGACCAACCTGCGCATTCATGTTGGCGCCGTCCATGTAGACCTGACCGCCATTCTGATGAACGATCTGGCAGATCTCCGTGATGGCCTCCTCGAACACGCCATGCGTCGACGGATACGTCACCATGAGGGCCGCCAGGTTCTTCGCATGCTCCTGCGCTTTGGCGCGCAGGTCGACCACGTCGATATTGCCGTGAGCGTCACATTCCACGACAACAACGGTCAAGCCGGCCAAGGCCGCGCTCGCCGGATTGGTGCCGTGGGCGGAACGGGGAATCAGGCACACGTTGCGATGCGCTTCACCGCGGCTCTCATGGTATTTGCGCACCACCTGAAGACCCGCGTACTCGCCCTGAGAACCCGCGTTGGGCTGCAGGGAGATGCCGTCAAAGCCGGTGATCTCGCCGAGCATCCCCTCGAGCTGCCGGAAGAGCAGATGGTAGCCCTTCGCCTGCTCCTCGGGAACGAACGGATGGAGCTTGGCGAACTCCGGCCAACTGATCGGGAACATCTCGGAGGCCGCGTTGAGCTTCATCGTGCACGAGCCGAGCGGAATCATCGAGCTCGTGAGCGAAAGATCACGCGACTCGAGCCGGCGGATGTACCGCAGCATTTCCGTCTCGGAGTGATAGGTGTTGAAGACCTTGTGGCCAAGGTAACCGCTCGTACGCGCGAACGGCGCCGGAAGCTCCGGGCCCTTCTCGCCTTCGATTGCCTCGGCGGCGATTTCGATCTGCTTGCCCTTCGCCTTGGCGAAGATGGCGGCCAGCTCCTGGAGATCCGCGAGCGTGACCGTCTCGTCCAGCGTCAGGCCGAGGCTGTTCTTTTCGGTAATGCGCAGATTGATCTTCCGGTTACGGGCCTCGGCGATGATCGCGTCGCGTTCGGCGCCCGAGACGTTCACCCGGAGCGTGTCGAAGAACGCCGTGGTCGGCATCGCGTAGCCCACCTTGCGGAGCGCGCGATCGAGGGTGGCCGTCATCAGGTGGATGCGACGGGCGATTTTCCTGATGCCCGCGGGGCCGTGGTAGACGGCGTACATACCGGCCATGACCGCTAGAAGCACCTGCGCGGTGCAGATGTTGCTCGTCGCCTTATCGCGACGGATGTGCTGCTCGCGGGTCTGGAGCGCCAGGCGGGTCGCCAGCTTCCCGTCGGCGTCCTTGGAGACGCCGATGATCCGGCCCGGCATGAGGCGCTTGAACGCGTCACGGGTCGCGAAGTAAGCCGCATGCGGTCCACCGAAGCCCATCGGCACGCCAAAGCGCTGGGTGTTGCCCATGGCGATATCGGCGCCGAACTCTCCCGGAGGCGTGAGAACGGCCAGGGACATCAGATCGGCGGCGACGATCACCATCGCATCGGCGGCATGGGCCTGCTCGGCGAGCTTGCGATAATCATGAACGGCGCCGTGGGTGTCCGGATACTGCAGCAGCACGGCGAAGGTCGGCTGCGAAAGATCAAAGGAACGATGATCCGCGACGACGACCCGGATTCCCAAGGCTTCGGCGCGGGTTTTCACCACTTCGATCGTCTGCGGGTGACACGAGTCGGAGACCAGGAACGCGCGCGTGTGATCGCGGTTCTTGATGGAGAAGCACATGTTCATCGCCTCGGCCGCTGCCGTGCCCTCATCAAGCATGGAAGCGTTGGCGACCTCGAGGCCGGTCAGGTCGATGACCATGGTCTGGTAGTTCAGCAGCGCTTCGAGGCGCCCCTGGGAAATTTCCGCCTGATAGGGAGTGTACTGCGTATACCAGCCGGGATTTTCGAGGATGTTCCGCTGGATCACGGGAGGGGTAACACAGTCGGAATAACCCATTCCGATGTAAGAGCGATAAACCTGGTTTTCACTGGCGAGCTTCCTGAGCTCGGCAAGAAGCTCGGCCTCGCTCTGCGCGCGGGGCAAGTCGAGCGGCTTCTTGCTGCGAATCTTCTGGGGCACCGCCTCATTGGAGAGCGCGCCGAGTGACGATACGCCCAACGTCTTGAGCATCACCGCCTGTTCGTCCTCGCTGGGACCGATGTGGCGCCTCAAAAAGGAATCGTTGAAGTCCGGCCGCTCCAGGAATCGCGATAGTGTTGTCATATATTTAAAATCTTTATCAAGCCTTTGACGGTTACAAAAGGCTTGACTTAATTTTTCTGGAGCGGGTCTTGTCGGCTGCCAGGCAAAGGTCTATGGTGGCCCCTCCCAAATTATGCAGGACACGTTTCACCCACCCTCCGCCTCAGGCATTCCGCACGCTCCGACCGCCACCCCTCCTCCGATGACCGACCTCGTACGTGTTTTCAATACCGCCTTGCTCTCGACCCGGGGCCAGGAAGAGGGCGCGCTCGATCTCTCCGAGCTCCAGGGACTCCTCGAGAGCGCTCCGCTCAGGGCGATCCTCAACTCCATCCGTCAGCTGGCCCGCTCCAACGGGATTTCCGATCGGCAGGCTGCCGAACAGGTCATCCGGGCGTTCCGGCGCGTCGACCGGATTTGGATGGAATATGTTTTTCAGGAAGGCTTGGACCGCCTGAAGACTCGCGGATCCCACTAAACTGACCGCTCTCGGTCAAGTTTTCAGGATAAACTCCCAGGGGATCTGAATCTCGCCATTGGCGTCCACGATGCCCCGTGGGGGATTCGGGAACGGTCCCGCGCGATTGAAGGCCTTGATGGCGGCCTCATCGAGATCCCGCGTACCGGACTCACCGATCAGTTGCACCCGAACGATCTCGCCATGAAGGTTGAGGATCACCACGACCTTGGTGACATAATCCATATCGCTCGCGAGCTGACGCCCCGAACGGTAGTGCCTGACGAGCTTTTCTCGGAGAATGGGCACCCAAGCGCGATCCAGCCGGTCTCGAATTCGCTGGTAATAGCCAAAGAATACGAACTCACGCGTATTGAGCGCGGTCTGTTCACCCTGCTGCAACCCTCGGACGTAATCCTGCGGGAGCTGTCCAGGATCCGCCCAATCCGGCTGCAGGGCCCTCATCACCTCGTTCTTTTCGCGAAGGCGCTGAAGAATGGGAATTCCGAGGTTGCCCACGACCGGGGAGTTCTGCTGACTTTGTTCGTTCGTCAAATCCTTGACGTCTTTGACCTTGGGACGGGGCTTCTGAGCGCCTTTACCCATCACTGTAGTCATCTTCGACCCGACCGTCTGACGATCCACGACCTGGTTTTTTTCACCCAGGAAGGCATCCGTCACCGCCTCCTTGACCTCGCGACCGGGCGAAGTCTGGACGATCTGACGTCGGAACTTCTCGATTTCTTTTTTCTTTTCCGCCTCTTTGCTCTTGGGCAGGGCTTGTAGGAGAGACTCCGGGGTGAGCTCAACGAGGTGGGGACCTGAGACGGGCGGAACTGCCGTCCGCTGCGTTGTCAGAACGGTGCACAGCAACAGCAAACCATGCACCGACAGTGAAAGCGCTATGGAACTACGCAGACGTGGCACTCCCATAGAGAATATAACATCTCCCCTATGGAAAGTTCGGCACTATTCGATGTCTTCTTTAAAAAACTCGCTCTGACTTTCCGGACTTACAGCCGTTTTGTCGGTCGTTTCCGTGGGTTGCGTCCCCTCGATGAACGCTTCCTTGATCGCAGATGAGGAGTTGGCAGCCGCGAGCTTGCCGCTATTGGGATTGATGCTCGCGAAGACCACCCCGGGAGGGACCGCGAAGTCTTCAACCGGATAGGATTTTACCGCCTCCTGCATGTAGGTCAGCCAGATCGGAAGGGCGGACTTCGCGCCGGTCTCACCGGTGCCCATAGTCCGATGGTTATCGAAACCCACCCAAACCCCCGTCACGACATCGGGCGTAAAACCCATGAACCAGGCATCGATATACTCATTCGTGGTTCCGGTCTTGCCGGCGGCCGGCCGACCGAGCCCCTTGGCCGCGTGACCGGTACCATAAGCGACAACCTCCGTCATGAGGTGGCTCATCATATAGGCGACTCGAGGATCGAGAACCTGGTCAGGATCGCCTTCGAGCGGGTACTGCGGAATGGGCACGAGCGGAGCGGGCCCGAAGGGGCCAGGCGACGGCGACGGCGTAGCCTCCGCCATCGCGGGCGCGGCGCTCGGCGTAGCCGCCGGGGCGGATCCGAGACTGGCCGGAGCCGGCTGCGCTTCGCTTTCTTCCAGCACCTTTCCGTTGCGATCCAGGATCTTGGTGTGGAAGACGGGATTCACCTTCCGGCCCAACCGCGGAAAAAGAGCATAAACCTTCGTCAGATCATAAAGCGTGACGGCACCGCTACCGAGCGAGATCGAAAGATCGCGGTTAAACTGCCCCGTAATCCCGAGACGCTTCGCATAGTCGATCACATAGGGAACCTGAATGGACTGGACGATCTTGATCGTCGGAACGTTGCGCGACTTGATGAGCGCCTGGCGGAAGGTCGTATCGCCGTAGAACTTCTCCTCGAAGTTGCTGGGCTTCCACTTGCCCGAATCGGCGTCTTCATAAACGATCGGCGAATCGACGATCACGGTGGCGGGGTTGTAGCCTTTTTCCAGGGCCGCCGAAAAGATGATCGGCTTGAAAGACGAGCCGGGCTGGCGCTGGGCCTGGAACGCGCGATTGAACTCCGACGTGGCGAAGTCGTAGCCGCCTTCCATCGCGAGGACCTTGCCGCTGCGGACATCCAGCGAGAGCAGCGCCCCCTGAACCTGCGGCTGCTGATCGAGCGCCGCGAGAACCTGCTTGTCATTCGCCTCGAGGATCCTGACGAGGACGACGTCCCCCTTGCTGACGACCTTCGACGGTACCGTGGGCCTCGGGCGGTAGCCCGGATTCTGCTCATCGCGCGGCGGCGCGGCCCAGCTCATCTGGTCCATCGGAATCTCGGCGCGAATCGCGCCGATGACGACTCCGGCGACCTTGCGCTTGTCGTCGACGCTCGTGACGAGCGCTTCGTACTTCTTTCCAATATCCAGAAGCTGCCATTCCCCGCGGAGACCCGCGAGCTGCATCGCCCCCAGCGGATCCAGGCGCCCATCGGCGAACAGGACCGCGTGCTGGAGTTTGCGGTCAATCAGCTGAAAGCGCAGGTCCTTGAGGAACTTTTCCATCTCCTCGGAGGTCTTGAGCTGCTTGATCGGTCCGCGATAGCCGATCCGCTTGTCCACCTGGTCAAGACCGTCCTGCAGGCTTCTCCGTGCGGCGAGCGCCAGCTCCCGCGTAGTGGGAACCTGCACCGTCAAGCCCTGTTCGTAAACGGCTTCCTCACCGTACTTGTCCAGGAGGTAACGCCGAAGATGTTCCACGAGATAGGGCGCGAAGGTCTTGTTGATCTCTTCGTCATGGTGGATCTTGAGCGGGGCCGCCGCCGCCTCAGCGAGCTGCGCGGGCGTGATGACCCCGTTCTCCGCCATGCGACGAAGGACGTACCGCTGGCGCTCCTTGGCGCGCGCGGGATTGAGCAGGGGGCTGTACTTGCTCGGCGCCTGCGGAAGCCCCGCGAGCAACGCGGCCTCGCCGGCGTTGAGCTGGCCGACCTCTTTGCGAAAGTAGACGCGGCTCGCGGCCTCGACGCCGTAAACGCCCATGCCCTGTCCGTGGCCCAGGTAGATCTGGTTGAGATACAGATAGAGGATCTGCTCCTTGGTGAGATGCCGTTCGAGGCGGCTCGCCAGGATGACCTCCTTGATCTTGCGGACGAAGGTCTTCTCAGAGGTCAGGAGGAGCGACTTCGTCACCTGCTGGGTGATCGTGCTCCCGCCCTGCACGGTGTGCCCCGCGCGGAAGTTCGCGATGCCCGCCCGGATCATGCTCACGACGTTGATGCCGGAGTGCTGGAAGAACTGATCGTCCTCGGCCGAGATAAAGGCCTGGATCACGATCGGCGGAATCTTCTCGTAGGGAACGAGGTAACGCCGCTGCTTGAAGAACTCGCCAATGACGACTTCCTTCTCCGGCCCCGGCGTTTCGGATTCCTGGGAGCCGCCCGTCGCGACGATGCGCGTGACGGTCAATGGCTTATAATCCGCTACCGTGATGATGTTAGGAAGATCCCTGGAAAAATGCCAGAAAATCGCGCCCGCGACGACGACACCGAGAAAGGTTCCGGCCACCATCAGGATAAACGTCATCCTCAGGATCCAGGCGGCGCCACGTTTTTCTGTCTGAACTTCCGTCATTGCGAAATCCCTTCCTGAGGCAGTCCCACCCAATGCCTGATCTCACCCAGGCTCTTGAGGATCGCGCGCTTTCCGCGAAAGACAGCCTCGGTCCGCTTGGAATAATCGGTCTCGGCGATGCCGGTGAGCTCGGGCCGGATCACCAGATCCGCCTCCTTGAGAGCCTCTTCGAAGCCGGCGCTTTTTTGCGCCACCTGCGTATCGATCACCACCACCGGGCCGATCCCCAAGGCGCGGGCCTCCGTTACGGCATACGGCCTGGTGCCTTCGCTGGATACCAGGGGCTCACCTTGCAACTGGGGGGGGACGGCAGCCGCCGGAGAAGTCATCGCCGCCTGGACCGCATCTGCGGCGGCACCCCGATCGAGCAGGATCGGGCGGCCCGTCGAGCCGTTCTGAGCGATCACGCGCACCGGGATCCGGCTTTGCGAGAGCTCCTTGGCGGCGAAAACCTTGCGCAGCTCGGCGCCAAGCCTCTCGTTGCCGCTCCTGGGATCGAAGAAGCCGGAAAACAGTCTCTTACCGGGAAGGAAGACCTCATCCTTGAACCGCAAGAGCGCCCAGTCGAGGTGGTTGGCGTTCCCCTCCATGGCGAAGAGCGTTCCGATGAGCGCGCCCATCTCGGTTCCCACGACCGCTCCGATCGGAATTCGCGCGGCGACCAACGCTCGCAAGGCGCCGGCGTGCGCGAAGCCGCGAGCCCCGCCCGGTCCGAGCACGAGCACCACGGGGCGGATC
>JAMPXZ010000050.1 GCA_023700925.1 Oligoflexia bacterium
GAGCGACCCATAAACCTCGTCCGTCGAGATTTGCAGGTACCGGAAGCCGCTTTTCTTGGGCTCGGGGAGCGCGTTGAAATGCTCCAGCGCCGCATTGAGCAGGTTGAACGTCCCGCGGATATTGGTCTCGATGAAGGTCGAGGGCGAGTCGATCGAGCGATCGACGTGCGACTCGGCGGCGAAGTTGATGAGCCAGTCGACCTGATGGTCGCGGAGGAGCTTCGCCACGAGCTTGCCATCGCAGATGTCGCCGATGACGAGCTCGAAGCTCCCCGGACCGGAGATGCCTTCGAGATTCTCGCGGTGACCCGCGTACGTCAGCGCATCGAGGACGATCACCCGATCGCCCCGTTTTACGGTCATTTCGACGAAGTTACTGCCAATGAAGCCGGCGCCGCCGGTGACGAGGAGTGTGCGTTTCATAATTGGGAATCCTCTTTATCAAAATTCAGGAGCTTGGCCACGACATAATGCGGCCGGGCTTTGACCTCTTCAAAGATCTTTCCGATGTACTCGGCGATGAAGGCGAGGCTGAAAAGCTGGATGGAGCCCAAAAACAGGCTGACCACGATGATCGTGCTTACCCCGCGCGGCAGGTCGGGGTTCAGGACCCGGTCGACGATCTGGAAGAGGATCGCCAGGACCGAAAGCAGCGCCACGCTGAGCGCCATCAACGAGATGGTCTCCAGCGGCACATAGGAAAAGGAAAAAATGGCCTTTTTTGCCCAGCGAAAGTTCGAGAGCAGGTTGTTCGTTGAGCGGCCGAACATTCTCTCGGGCCGCACGTAGGGCACCCCGATCTGCCGGAAGCCCGTCCATGCCCGAAGCCCCCGCAGGAAGCGGTCGCGCTCGGGCAGCTCCTTGAGGATGTCGCAGACCTTGCGGTCGATGAGCGAAAAGTCCCCGGCGTCCACGGGTACCCGGATGTAGGCCAGGCGCTGAAAGAGGCGGTAAAAGCCCTTGTAGGCGAGTTCCCACAGGAGCGGCATCTCGCGCTTCACCCGCACGCCATAGACGACGTCGAAGCCTTCGAGCCATTTCTTGTGAAACTCCTCGATCACCTCGGGAGGATCCTGCAGGTCTCCGTCGAGCAGCACGCAGGCGTCGCCGGTGGCGCGGCGCATGCCGCTCGTGAAGGCGCTCTGGGAGCCGAAGTTGCGGCTGTGGGTGATGGCCTTGATTCGCCGGTCCGTGGCGCAAAGCTTTTCGAGCACCGCCTGGGTGTCATCGGGGCTCCCGTCATTGACGAAGAGAATCTCGTAGTCGCAGCCGATCTTCCCGAAGGTCTGGCCGAGGCGCTCGGCCATGAAAGGAATGGCTTGTTCGTCCTTGTAGCAGGCGATGATGGCGGAGATCTTGCGGGTCATAGGGTCGGCGGTTTCCTTGCGATGATGGCGAAGTTGCCCGCGTTCAGGCGGAGGGGGAGCCGGGCGAGCCCCGTTCGCTCGAGCGCCGGGAGGATCGAGCGTTTGAGGCCCAAGGGAAGCGGGGCCAGATGCGCCCAGTACCGGAGCGAATAGCGGTTGGCCACCGCGAACGACTCGATTTCGGTGAAACCGGCGTGCGCGAACAGCCGTGAGAGGTTCGCGGGGTTGAACAGGTAGGTGTGCTCGATATCGTAGATCGGGCTGCGTTCGCCGAGCACGCGGGCGCTGAACGCGCTCGTGTCGTGGGTGACGCAGACGGCGATCCCGCCGGGCTCGAGCGCCTCGTGCACGGTGCGCAGCAGCTCGACCGGGCTCGGCACGTGATCGAGCATCTGGAAGAAGCACGCGAGGCTGACCGAGCTCCGCCGGAGCGGGCCCTGTTCGAACAGCGTCTGATCGAACATTCCTCGGACGAAACGCGCCGCGGGCCCGGCCGGGCGGAACTTGAGTTCGGCGTCCGCGCTGGGCTCGATCTCGAGCTGTTCGGCAAAGCCGTGCTGGGCTCCATACCGCAGCATGAAGCCCGTGCCGCCGCCGATCTCGAGAAAAAGGCCGCGCTTTGCCACGCGCCGAAGTCCGCGGTCCAGGACGGGGGCGTAGGAGTCGAAGATCTGCTCCTCCTGGCGGTCATAGTTCACCGAGCTGGCCTGGTAGAGCGATGCCAGCGCGGCCGGGTCGCAGGCCGGATCCGAGTAGATGATGCCGCAGCCTTCGCAGCAGACGAGCTGAAAGTGCCGGCGATCCGGCATCCGCCGCGCGGAGAACACGGCCGCGTTCAGATCCTGCGCTTCGAAGTTCGGGGCGAATCTGACGCGCTTGCCGGCGTCGGGTCCACACAACGTGCAGTGACGGGGACTGAGAAGGGTCATGAACGTAACTCCAAAATCGCTTCACGGACCGCCTCGGGAGTGAGGCCCGACTGGCGGAGCAGGAATTGGGCGCTGCCGTAGCGCTGGGACGGCTCGTAGCGGGCGGTCAGCGCCTCGAAATACGGCACCGGCGGCAGCGCAAGGCGCAGCGACTCGGCGATGCTGCCGGCGCGGTAGTGCTCGTCGAGAACGAGGACGGTGCCCGTCTTGCGGACGCTTTCGACGAGGGCGGCGTCGCTCTCGAGATCGAACGGGAAGCGCGAGATCCCGTAAAGGTCCACTCCGAGCGCCGCGAGATCCTGCTGCTCCAGCGCGGTCAGCGCGATCTGAACCGCGTGCCCGACGCCGATGACCGTTACGCGCGAGCCCTGCGCATAGTGGCGCGTGAGGGTCCGCGGGTTCTCCGAAAGCGGAGCACGGGCGCTCGCGAAGCCGGAGATCCCGAGCCGCAGGTACGCCGGGCCCGGGAGGTCGCGCATGAGGCGGACGGCCGCAGCGACGTGGTCGTTCGTACCGGGAAAGAAAAGCTCGAGATTCGGCAGCGTCTTGAGCGCGCCGAGGTCTTCGAGCGCATGATGGGTCGAGCCCATGATTCCGTAGGTGAAGCCCCCTCCATTGCCCACGAGGCGCACCGGCAGCCGGTGCAGGCAAACGTCGTTGCGGAGCTGTTCGAAGCAGCGGTACACGGCAAAAGGCGCGATCGAGTACACCCACGGACGAAAGCCCGCGAGCGCCACTCCGGCCGCGACGCCCACCATGTTCTGTTCGGCCACTCCCGCGTTGAGAAAGCGCGGACCATAGGCTGCGGCGACTTCCTCGAGCGCGTTGTAACCCAGAGCCCCCGTGATGAAGACGGACGCCGGATCGTCGGCCAGGGCCTGGTGCACGGCGGGGGTGAAATCGACTCTCATAGGCTTTCACCGGCCTTTTCGAGCTCACGCATGGCCTCGGCGAACTGCTCGGGCTTCATCGGCAGGTAGTGCCATTCGAGCCGGTTTTCCATGAAGCTCACGCCCTTGCCTTTGATGGTCCGGGCGATGAGGCAACGCGGGCGGTCCTTTGAGATGACCTGGGTCAGGGCGTCCCGGATCTCCTCGAAGTCATGCCCGTCGAGCTCGATCGTGTCAAAGCCGAAGGTGTCCCACTTGCGCGCGAGCGGCTCGATATCGAGGACATCCCGCGTCCGGCCAAAGCCCTGCAGTCCGTTCGCATCCACGATGACGGTGAGATTCGCGAGCCGGTGGTGCGCCGCGAACATCGCGGCTTCCCAGACCGACCCCTCGTTGCAGTCTCCATCCGAAAGCAGGCAAACCACGCGCGTGTCCGAGGGCCGAAGCACCTGATGGGCAAAGGCCAGGCCCGCCGCGATGGGCAAGCCGTGACCGAGGGAACCCGTGGCCGCCGGAATAGTGGGGAGCGCCCCGGGCGCGGGATGCGCGGGCAGCAGGGTGCCGTCTTTGTAGTAGGTCGCGAGCAGCTCGTCAGTCAGAAGACCGTAAAAATTCAAGGTGGCATAAAGCGCCGAGGCGCCATGGCCCTTGCTCAGGATGAACTGATCTCCGCCGGGCTGCCCCGGCCGTCGCAGCCGGGATTTGTACAGAAAGGTCAGAAGATCCAGGCAGGAAAGGCCCGTTCCGATATGGCCGGCCTGCGCCTCGAAGTGCATGCGCAGGAAACGCTTGCGGATCGCCAGGGCGTCTTTTCGAAATTCCCTCATCGCGAAGCTCCCGGCGGCGGGAGCACGCTGTGGCGGCTCGCGGCTTCAACCAGGGACGGATTCTTCTTCATCCAGGCTTGGGTGGCCTCAAGTCCCTGCGCGAGCCCGAGTTCGGCTTTCCAGCCCAGCTCGCTCTTCGCTTTCGAAGGATTCGAATACCAGTCCGTATGGTCCCAGCGGCGCTCCGGCATCGTGCCCCAGGCGGGCGGCTCGGCAATGTCGAAGATCTCCCTGGCGACGGTCACGAGCTTCTCGAGCGTGATGCATTCGCCGCGGCCGATGTTGTAGATGGAGCCGCGCGGAAGCCCGGGCGCCAGCTCGAGCAGGCGCTCGAAGGCGCGCGAGACGTCGTCGACGTGGATGAAGTCGCGCGAGATCCGCGGATTGACCAAGGGGGGCAGGCGCCCTTCGCGCGCCAGAAGCAGAAGGCGCGGGATCAGGCGCGACGCCTCTTCGAGCGGGCCGTAAACGGAGTAGAGCCGGAAGACCCAGGCGGGAACGCCGTATTTCTTCGCGTGAAACTCAATGAGCGCGGTGGCCGCCACTTTTGAGACGGCATAGTCGCTGTCGGGCAGCGTCTGGCCGGTCTCGGCCGGGGCTTCACAGTTGATCCCGTATTCCGACGAGGTCCCGGCCTGGATGAAGGCGCGAAAATCGGGCAGCCCCCGTACGGCATCCAGCAGATAGCGGACCGCATCGAAGTTCACCCGGTAGATTCGGTTGACCTCTGTCTGAGACGGATAGGCGCCGTAGGCCGCGCAGTTGAAAATCGCCTGGGGCTTCACCTCGCGGATCAGCGCGTGAATATCGGCTTCGGAAGTGAGGTCCAGGTCCACCCGGCGCAGCGACGAGCTTTCCTGAAGGCGCCAGGCATTGTGGGAGGGGCCGACCACGGCGAGCACGTCATGACCTTTTTGCGCGAAATAGGCGCAGAGGTTCGCTCCGACGAATCCTGAGGCCCCGGTGATGAGAAGTGTTCCGCGCGACGGCATTTGGGTCCCGATCATAATGCAACTTCCCGGAAAACTGGATTTATTTTTGACATGCGGCCTCCGAGCCACTAAACGTTTTTGAGCGTGGTTTTTCTCAAAAAGTCGCTCAGGTTCCTTTCCGATTATTCCTTCTGGTTCGGTCTCGCCGTCGTGCTGGCCTACTGGTACTGGGTGCATCCGGTTGGCTTTTCCCGGGGCTATGCCGAGGATATGTGCTCGGCGGACCTGAACCGCCAGCTCATGGCCGACCAGCTCCGGATCTTCGGGCGGCCGAACTTCGCGACCGACCTTGTCATGACGCCGTTCGGCGCCAATCTTCCTTACATGTCCTGGTCCATCGAGCGGGACTGGCTCGGGGCGTTCTTTTGGGACTGGAACCGTAATTTCCCGTTTCTTTGGTGCTACTTCGGGGTCTCGCTCCTGGTTTCCTACGTGGTCGTCGGAGGGATTTTCCGGAAGATGGGGCTTCAGAATCTCGTCGCCTGGGGCCTCGCCCTCGCGGTCGTGGCGTTCCATGTGCCTCGTCATTTCAAGGCCTGGCACCATCATGAGCACCTGCTCCAGCATTGGGTCTATCTCAGCTTCTTTTTGGACGTCTGGATCGTGCACCGCTTCTGGCGGGAGCGGCGGTTCTCGTGGAATCTTGAGCTTTGGCGGGGCCTCTGCCTCGTCGGCATGCTCGGGACCGTGGGGATTTTCTGGGGCCCGCTCATCATGGAATGGGCCTTCGTGAGGATCACGCTCCTTGCGGCCGTCGTGCTTGGGCGTGTGCGGCGCACCGGCGCGGCCCCGCTCGCCTTCGAGTGGCAGCCGCTGCGGGCGATCTTGCCGATCCTGCTCTCGGCAGCGCTTTTCGCGATCGCGGTTCAGTGGTACCTGCCGCTTTACGAGGCGGTTCGCAAGTTCGGCTCCGTGCCCCAAGGACTCGGCTGGTTCGCGAGCCGGGGCTGGGTCATTTTCCCGCTCTGGTTCCCGCGCATCCCCGGCGTGAGGCTGGCGCCGATCGACGGGCCCGAGACCGTGGTCACGATCGGCTGGTTTTACTGGGTTCCGCTTCTGGTCGCGCTTTCGGTGCTGAAGACCAAGCGGGGTGGCCCGGGCTGGAAGCTGGCCGCGCCGTTCATCGCGCTGCTCGCCGTCGCGGTTCTCTACATGGGGAAGAACCTCCCGCCCTTGAACGGCTTTCAAGAGCTCGTCATGAGCGTGGTGCCGACCATGTCGTTCTTTCGTGTGGCTTCGCGGTGGGGGCTCTTTCTCCCTCAGATCGCGGTCGCCGTCATCGTGCTGGCCTGGCCGGAGCTTCGGCGGTGGGCCGCCGAGCGCTGGGTCGCCGGACCTCCGGCCCGTCGGCGCCGGTTTCGGATCGCGCTAGGGGCGTTCATCGTCACCTCGCTGATCGAGTTTTCGTGGCTGCTTTACCCGGTCAATATGATGGCCCCGATGCCCGAGACCGTGGTCACGATGCTCGAGCGGATTCGCGAGCAGCCCGGGGCTTCCGTGCTGAATATGCCGTTCTGCGTGACCGGGGGCAACGGCGTCTGCAATCAGCAGTGCCGCAACTATCCCTGGTCCACGACGGGCGTTTGCCTGCGGACGTGGCATGACAAGAAGGTCTATGGCGTCTACGCTTCGCGTCTCTCGTACGAAGACTGCCGGATCTACGACCGTCCGCCTTTCACCTCCTGGTTCAACGCCTGGGGCGAGCAACGCTGCTTCGACGATTCGGAATGGAAGGCCTTTTGTACCTATCTGGACCAGCATTCCGAACATGCGGCCGTCCTCGTTCATCCCGATATCTGGCTGGCCGCCGGGACCCCCGCCTGCCGCCGGGAGTTTGACAAGCGCCTGGGCGCCCCGCTGGGCGAGGGCAGCTATCCCGTCGCGCCGACGCGGGGAGGCGAGGGGGCCTGGCCTTCGCGCCTCCTCTGGTATCGCCCGAGGTGCGCCGCGGCGGCCGCGTCCTGACTCGCCTTTTGCATCGCTCGACAGGGCTATGCCCAGAATCGACGATCGCCGTCTGATCGCCGCGATCGAACGCATCACGCCCGTTCTGATCATCGTCATCTCGACGGAAGGGCGAATCGTGCATTTCAGTCCGGGCTGCGAGCAGGCAAGCGGCTATCGCGCTGAGGAAGCGATGGGCCGGCTCTTCTGGGAGCTGCTTGTGCCTCCCGAGGAGGTGGCGGCGATGCGGGCCGAATTCGAGCGCCTGGTCGCGGAGAATCTTGAGAAGCACGAGTATGAGGGCACCCTCCAGGGCAAAGACGGCTCGCGCAAATGGATCGTCTGGCACGGGGCCGTGGTGAGTGGCCTGAATGGGGACTCCTCCGAACGTTTTGTGGTGGGGACGGGCATCGACCGTACCGCAAGAAAGGAAATCGAGCGGGATCTCCGGAGCTCCCGCGAGCGCTATGCCGAGCTGATGAACTCGGTTGACGGAATCGTCTGGGAAGCCGACGCGACCAGCTTCTGTTTCCACTACGTGAGCTCGCAAGCCGAGCGGATCCTGGGCTATCCGGTGGAGCGGTGGCTTCGGGAGCCGAACTTCTGGGCGAATCACATCTATCCGCCGGATCGCGATAAGACCGTGGATTACTGCCTCAACGCGACCCGAGCCCTGAAGTCCCATCAGTTCGAGTACCGGATGGTCGCGGCAAATGGGCGTACCATCTGGCTGCGCGATCTGGTGACGGTGGTGGCCAAGGACGGCAAGCCCGAGGTGCTCCGCGGGATCATGATCGACATCAGTGAGCGCAAGAAGCTGGAAGAGGAGCGGCAGCACTTGCTCGAAGAGGCCCATGAGGCGGTGGCGCTTCGCAACGATTTCCTCAGTATCGCCTCCCATGAGCTGCGTACCCCGATCACGCCGCTGAGGCTCCAGATTTCGGCGATTCTGCGGCTCATTCGCTCCGAATCGCTGGCGGAGGTGCCACGGGAGCACCTGCTCCGGCTCTCGGAGATCGCCGAGCGTCAGCTCAGTCGCCTGACGCGCCTGGTGGACAACCTTCTGGACGTCTCGCGGATCACCTCGGGGCGACTCAAGCTGGCTTACGAAGAGGTGGACCTGGCCTCGCTCGTCAGGGAGGTGGTGGAGCGTTTTCAGCCCGAGATCGACGCCTCGCAGGTGCGCGTCGAGTTTCACGCCAACGCGCATCCGGTGGGCTGCTGGGACCATCTTCGAATCGAGCAGATCGTGGTGAATCTTCTCACCAACGCGCTCAAGTACGGCGCGGGCCGACCCGTTCATATCACCGTCGACGAGCAGGAGGGACAGGCGTTGCTGACGGTGACCGATGAGGGGATCGGGATCCCCATGGAGCAGCAGAAAAAGATCTTCGATCGTTTCGGAAGAGCGGTCTCCTCGCGCCAGTTCGCCGGGATGGGGCTCGGGCTTTTCATCATCAGTCAGATCGTCCAGGCCCATCAGGGCAAGGTCGAGGTGAAAAGCGAGCCGGGCAAGGGGGCTACTTTCATCGTGAAGCTTCCCAAAGCGATGGAAAACAGGGAGATGGTGGCGGCCTGAGGCTAAAGTTGGTAGGATTTCGCCCATGAAGACCCTGGACGTCTGGAAATCCTCTCTGCTTCAAGCCAGTCAGGCCGTGACCCGTTTCCTGTCCGAGCCCGAGCAGCTCGAAAAATGCGAGCGCTTCACGGAGCTGCTGACGGAGACCTTTCGGGCAGGGGGCAATCTCTTCACCTGCGGCAACGGCGGCTCCCACTGCGATGCGATGCACTTCGCCGAGGAGCTCACCGGGCGCTTCCGCAAGGAGCGCCGGCCCCTCGGGGCGCTTGCGCTCGGGGACGCAAGTCACGTCACGTGCGTCTCCAACGATTACGGCTTTGAGCACGTCTTTGCCCGGCAGCTCGCCGGGCTCGGGCGCTCAGGCGATCTTCTCGTCGGGCTCTCCACCAGTGGCAACTCGAAAAACGTCATCCTGGCTTTCGAAGCCGCGCGCGAAAAAGGCATCCGCACCGTCGCCCTTCTCGGGCGCGACGGCGGGGCGCTCAAGGCGCTGGCGGACCTGGCGATCGTGATCCCTTCGGAGACCTCCGACCGGATCCAGGAGATGCACATCAAGCTCATCCACACCGTGATCGAGGCGTGCGAGCGGCGGATGTTTCCGGAGAATTATCGCTGAGTCAGAAGATTTCGTCGTTGAAAAGCGCTGCTAGAAAAGTCTCCACCGGCAGGACCTCGAAGCCGTCTCGAGACAGCGTTTCCTTGCCGAGATAGACGCCTAGCATCTTGTTCACGGCCAGCTCGCCGCTTTCAGCCATCGAGCGGATGGGGGTTTCCCATTTGGTGTCCCATCGCTCGGCGTGCTTGACCTCGATGCAGACGACTTGGGACTTGGAAGAAGCCGTCGGTCGTCGAGTTTCGATCAGGAAATCGACTTCCGTGCCGGACTTCGTCCGGTAAAAGCGGATAGGCCGATGCTTTCTGGAAACCTGATTGTAAACCCGCAGCTCATGGAAAATCAGAGTCTCAAGCGCGCGGCCCAGCCAGAGCCCGTCCACGATCTCGTGCGAAAGCCCTGCCGCCGCGCGGGCGACGCCGGGATCGAACCAATAGAATTTCGCGTGAGTCTGCTCCCGGACTTTGATTTTGGGCTGATACGCCGGGAGAAAGTGCCCCATCAAGGTGTCTTCAAGAATTGAGAAATAGCTGTCGACGTTGCTTCGAGGAACTTGCGCTTCTCTGGCGATATTGGACGCATTGAGCTGCATACCGTTCAAGGCTCCGGCAACCTGCAGGAAGCGGAGGAACGGCTCGACCCGGCGAACGAGGCCTTCCTCGCGGATCTCCTCACGAACATAGGTGTGGACGTACGTGGCAAGAACCTCAGCCGCGTCCTCGGGATGAAGGATAACCAAAGGGAGCGAGCCCCATTCGATCAGGGAGCTGACTTTGCCGGGGACTTCCGCGAGGGTAAAGGGCTCCATGTTCACCGTGATCGCCCGCCCGGCCAGCAGGTTGGCGCCACCGCGCCTGAGCTTCCGAGCGGAGGAGCCGCTCAACGCGAAGTTCCAACCCTTCAGTTCCATCAGTCGGTGGACCTCATTGAGGAGCTCGGGAGCGCGTTGAATTTCGTCGATGCAGATCCAGGTCCCGCGCGGAGGGTGTCCGATCCGTTCTTCAAGGCTCCCTGGATCCCGCGATAGGGAAAGAAAGAGCCGAGAATCGAGGAGGTCAAAGGTCAGCGCTTCGGGCAGGGTCGAGCGGAGCCAAGTGCTCTTGCCGACTCCCCGAGGGCCGAAAAGAAAGAAAGAACGTTTAGGCGGAGCCAGCAGCCTTTTAAACATCGATCTCCTTGGTCTTATCCAAGAATAACATCATGATATAAATGAGGCAGACTTTTTTACGTCATGATGTAAAAAAGGACAACAATAAATAATACCCCGGGTAAAAGTCCAAAATATGGTAAAATTACCCCATGTCATTGTTCTTAAAACGCGACGTTATGAATCGCCTGATGGATTGGAAGGGCCGTCCCGGTCGCCTTCCCCTATTGCTTAGGGGCGCTCGCCAGGTTGGCAAGAGCACTTTGATTCAGGCGTTCGGAGAGGGTTCGTTTCCCGGCACTCACGTTCTCAATTTTCAACAGGACCCGAGGCTTCGAATGGCTTTCAGCGGAGAGCTGAAGCCCGCGGAGATTCTCAAGGCGCTGGAGCTTCTCACGGCAAAAAAGATCGCCGCGGAAGACCTGATTTTTTTCGACGAAATCCAGGACTGCGCCGAGGCGGTCACTTCGCTGAAATACTTCGCCGAGGAGTTGCCCCGGCAAGCGGTCATCGCTGCGGGGAGCCATCTGGGGCTCATCAAGAACGAGGCGGCCTTTCCGGTAGGCAAGGTCGAGTTCCTCTCGCTTCATCCGCTGACCTTTTTCGAATTTTTGGGGAATTTCGAGGCCGAAACCCGCGCTTATTTTGAAGGGCAGGCGCTCGTTTCAGAGGCTCCGTTTGCCGAGTTTTATCACCAGCGCGCCTTGCATTGGCTCAGGCTCTATCTTTGCGTGGGCGGAATGCCCGGCGCCGTCACGGCCTTCGTGGCGATGAAGGGGCGGGAGCCCGAAGCGGCACGCGCCGCGCGAGAAGTCCAAAAAGGATTGATCGAGGGCTATTATGGGGACTTTGCCAAGCACGCTGGAACCGTGAATGCGAACCATATCCTGCGGGTCTTTCAGTCGTGTGCCGTTCAACTCGGGCGCACGCAGGACGAAAGCGTGAGCCGCTTCAAGTTCAGTGGGGTCATTCCGCGCAAAAAGGGATTCGAAGCGATCGATGGCCCGCTGACGTGGCTCGAAAGGTCGCGTCTCGTGATCAAGACGCACCTGGCGAATCGGCTCGAGCAGCCGATCCGAGCATTCACCCAGCCCAACACCTTCAAGGTCTATCTTCTGGATGTGGGCCTCCTGAACGCCATGCTCGATGTGCCGACCGCGGGGCTCCTTCTGGGGGGGCTCGGCACTTACAGCGGCTATCTCGCGGAGAATTTCGTGGCCCAGGAGCTCTTCGCGCGATTGGACCAGAGCCTATGCGGCTGGACCGAGAGCGACAGTGAGGTGGAGTTCGTGATTTCGCGCGACGAGGGCCTGTGTCCCGTCGAGGTCAAAGCATCCAGCCGCTCCCGTCGAGCCAAGAGCCTCGATGCGTTGATCGCGAGGTACCATCCGGAGCTCGCCATCAAGCTCACGGGGCAGAACAGAGGCCGCCATGCCGCGCGCGGGATTCTCACGCTTCCTATCTATCTTGCGGGGCGCGTGGCGGGGTAGGACGGCGTCTCAGACTATATGCAAGTAGACTTGCATATAGCTGAATTTGTCAAAACAGCGCCCCTTTGGCCAGTTTCGCTAAAAAGACCTTCAGAGGGAGCACCTCCACGCCGCCATCGATCTGCGACCGTTCTCCCAGAAAGACGCCGTAGGCACGGGTGAGACTCTTCTCTTCGAGAAGCTGGTTGAGAGGCTTAGGATTTCACCTCGATGCCGATCTTAGCCCCTCCCGTTTCGACGACGTGTATACATCGATGTCATTTTACCTGGAAAAATGTCGGCGGTCGATGCACCTACCTAAAGCAGCTCGCCCAGGCCCTTTTCCAACGAAACCCGGGGCTCCCACCCGAGGAGCGTCCGCGCCCGCGAGCTGTCCGCGAGCGAGTCACGCACGTCGCCGCTTCGGGGCGGCGTTACCGAGATCGTGGAACTCGAACCCTGCAAGCGGACCGCAAGCTCCGCGAGCTCACGGACGGTGGTCGTCTTGCCGGTCCCGAGGTTGATGGGCCGCCCATCGCATGCGGTTTCGGGCAGCTCGAGCGCCGCCGCGCAAGCGCGCACGAGGTCATGGACGGAGATGAAATCCCGCGTCTGCGTGCCGCCCCCATGGAGCTGGAGCGGCTCGCCCTGGCGGGTGCGCAGGGTGAAAATCGAGATCACGCCGGAGTAGGGCGACTTGGGATCCTGGCCCGGGCCATAGACGTTGAAGAACCGAAAGCAGGTGGCCGGGACACCGTGGACCTCGTGATAGAGCGCCATGAGGTGCTCCGAGCCCAGCTTCTGCGCGCCATAAAACGAAAGCGGAGGCGGCAGGGTATCGGATTCCTTGAGCGGGATGCCGGGCTGCCCGAGCGCGCCGTACACGGCACTCGAGCCCGCGAAAAGGACGCGGATCTTGCGGCCCTGGCGGAGCTGCTCCTGGCGCACGGTCTCGAGCACGAGCGAGGTGCCGCCGAGGTTGGTCGTGAAGCTTTCGTGCGGCTGCTCCTGGCAAAGCGGCACGCTCACGATAGCCGCGAAGTGGTAGACCGCTCGGACGCCCCGGAGCGCCTCGGCAAGCGTCCACTCATTGCGGATATCGCCCTGGAGATACTGGGCGCCGGGGACGGGGCTTTTGGGCGGCACGAGGTCAAGCACCCGCACCGCGTGACCCTGGCTCACGAGGAGCCGGGTGAGGTGGGTGCCGATGAAACCGGCGCCGCCGGTGATGAGGATGGGGTCAGGGTGGGCGCTCATTGAGTCCATGACTAACAAAACATTGCATCTTTTGTTAGTACTAACCCGGGGAATATGGGTAGGATCTGCGGCCATGAGTGAAGCCTTCACCCCCATCGCCGTCGCGAGTCCTTCGAGTTTCTCCGGGCGCGTGCTCTGGTACCTGCGCCTGGCGAGCGACCTGCAGCTCGTGAGCATCGTGCGGGATCTCGAGGGGTGGCTGGGTCAGATCGGCTCGGGTCAGACCGGCTCGGAAAGGATCCTGGACATCGGCTGCGGCAACATGCCCTTTCGCCATCGGGTCGAGCGCCGGTTCCCGAGCGCCGTGTATGTCGGCTTCGACGTCGCCGAGTCGGCCCGTTTCGGATTCACCGAAAAACGGGCGACCCCCTTTGACGGGCTGCATCTGCCGGTGGAGGCGGGCTCAGCCGACAGCGCCATCTGCACCGAGGTTCTCGAGCACCATCCCGCTCCCGAGGCCTTGATCGCCGAGATCCATCGCGTGCTGCGGCCCGGCGGGAGCTTGTTTGCGACGATCCCCTGGTCGGCGCGGGTCCATTTCAGTCCGCATGACTACGGCAGGTACACTCCTTATCAGCTCAAGAAGCTTTTTGTGGCGTTCCCGCAGGTGCGGATCACCCCGCGCGGCACGGACGTCGCGTCGATCTGCGCGAAGGTCGTCGTGGTTTTTCTTCGCTGCTGTCAGGGCGGCGCACGGTTATCGCTCCGGGGCCTCTTGGGGGCGGTTTTGCTCGCGCCATGCATGCCGCTGGTCGTACTCCTCGGGCAGCTCGCCATTCGGTTCCGCCTCGGCTCAGTCGATGATCCGCTCGGTTATACGGTGGTGGCGGGGAAGTGAGGGGAAAAGGGGGTCAAATCTTCAGCCAGCCGTCCGGATACAGGCTCTGAGCCTGCTGATTCATGTCCTCGTCCTGAAACCAGCGTGCCGGCGCAAGGACCGTCTTCTTCGGTGATGGATTGAGCCACGCTCCCCACCAGCTGAAGGTGCTGTTGGCGACGATGTGGTGTCGGCAGAGGCTCATGAGGTGCAGATCCTCATCCGCCGTCGCACCCGTGGTGTGTGAGATGAAGGTCAGCGGCGCTGAAACGCGAAGATTTTCTTTCGCCCAGGCGATATCGTCCGAAAAGACAAAGCATTCGATCCCGGCGTAAAGCTCCTGGAGCTTGCGAACGGCCCGCTCATAGTAATCCAGCCCGCACATGCCATGGAGCTTGAGCGCGGCGGCGCTCATGTAGTCGCCGCGGCGAATATGCACGCTGACCGAGGTCGTCTCCGTGAGGCGATCGCGGAGCTGAAGACCTTCGGATGAAAGCGGTCTCTTGAAGGTGAGTTCCCCACGTAGCTCCGCCTCCACCGATGCAAAGTAAGCGGGGGCCTGCCAGTAGCCCAGGAGATAGGCCTCATCGGCGGCCGAAGCGAGCGGGGCCGGGTCAAAGGCGAAGCCGCTTTCGGGGACGAAATAGCGGCCGAACACGGTGCTCAGAAGGTGGGGTTTCCAACGCAGCCTTCGCTGAACAGCGGCGGGAAATTTGAAAAACACGGATCGTTCACGAAGCTCCGCGACCGGGCAGGTTCGCGCCGAGATGGCGAAAAAACGCTCGATCTCGTTATGGCGTTCGGAGCACCCCGCCGCGCTCAACGCGTCGGTGGCAAGTGTTGTCCCACGGGCGCGCGCGAGCGCGAGGCCCGCGGCGTATTGAAAGAGCTGGTTGCCGAGGCCGACCGTGAGGTTCGTGACGATCATTTCGCTATCCTCAGAACTACCGTCTCAGAAGCGCCGGCGATCGCGTTCCGCGCCGACGTAAGGGCCATTCTTGATCTCAAGCACCTGGGTCCCGTTCTCGAGGATCTGGTAGCCGTGTCCCCCGCGAAGCAGGACCATGACGTCACCTTCGCGGCAAATCTGCTCGTCCATCTTCGCAAGCTTGAGATCGTAGATGTCGGCCCGGATCGAGCCTTTTCGGATGTAGAGGACTTCCTGGGTGAGGTCGACTTCGCGCTTCACTTCGTTATGGGTGTGGGCGAGCAGGACCTTATCGGCCGGATAGCTCCAGGTGCCGACCTGGATGAAGTCCGGGTCGTTGGAGAAGAAATTCAGGCCGTCCTTCCAGGCTAGGGCCGCGGGGATGTAGCGCGCGACGACTACGTCGCCGTCCTTGAACTCAGTGGGTTTCATGATTGCGGTACCATTCGATAGTGATTTGAATTCCGTCTCTCAGGCTCATTCCGGGCTTCCAGCCGAGTAATTTCTCACCGCGGCTGCCATTCACGGTCTTGTAAGGCGCGCCGTCGGGTTTGCTGGGATCAAAGATGATCTCGCCGGTGTAGCCTGTGGCTTCCTTGATCTGAAGGGCGAGGTCTCGGATGGAGACGCCCTGGCCCACGCCGACGTTCACCGGATCGAGGGTCCGTGGCGCGGACAGGCCCCGGATCATGGCCTCGGCTCCGTCGTCCACGTACAGCCATTCGCGCACCGGATTGCCCGTGCCCCAGACCGGGACCGACGGCAGGCGCTCGCGGTGGGCCTTCATGAACTTCATCACGAGGGCACCCAAGGCGTGGGAACGCTCCTCCTCGAAGTGGTCCTCCGGACCGTACATATTCGAAAGAATGAGGTTCAGCACATCCAGGTTGTATTGCTTGGCGTAAGCCCAGGAGCCGACCCAGGAAGCCTTGCGTACGAAGCCGTAAACCAGAACCGACTCATGCAGCGGACCATCCCAGAAGTGGTCCTCCTGAAAGAAAGTCGCCTGGCCCGGGTACGCGCAGTTGGAAATCGGGTTCACGATGCGCTTGACCCCAGTTCGGTGAGCCGCTTCGAGCAGGCTCAGGGTCATCTTGAGATTGTTTTGAAAGAGCTCGACCGGGTGCTTGCCGCCGAACTGGATCCCGCCCACATAGGCCGCGCAGTTGAGCACGTACTCCGGCCGGACTTTTTCAAAGAGTGCGAGCGTGGCGTTGGCATCCCGCAGGTCCGTGCCCAAGCTCAGCGAGGTCCGCGTGAAGGGCAGGCCTTTCTTCTCGAGAAGCCGGCAAACCCGCTTGCCCAGAAAACCGGTGGCGCCGAGTACGAGGATCATTCTTCGCGACCCCCGTAGGTGTCATATTTCAGGTCATACTGAACCATGATCCGGATCAGCTCGCGGAGCTTGGTTTTGGGCTTCCAGCCGAGCTCTCGCATGGCCTTGCTCGGATCGCCCCAGAGCAGATCGACCTCGGCGGGCCGGTAGTAGCGCGGATCGATCTCGACGAGCAGCTCGCCCGTTTTGGCGTTGAAGCCTTTCTCAGCCGAGCCCTGACCCTCCCAGCGCACCTCGATTCCGACCTCCTGGAAGGCGTAATCGGTGAACTGGCGGACGCTGCAGGTCTCGCCGGTCGCGATCACATAGTCCTGCGGCTTATCCTGCTGGAGCATGAGCCACATCGCCTCGACGAAGTCCTTGGCGTAGCCCCAGTCGCGCTTGGCGTCGAGATTGCCGAGCTTCAGGGTTTTCTGTCGGCCCTGGGAGATTCGGGCAACCGCCTTGGTGATTTTCTTGGTGACGAAGGTTTCGCCGCGGCGGGGGGACTCGTGATTGAACAGGATGCCGTTGCAGGCATAGAGGCCATAGGCCTCGCGATAATTCACCGTGATCCAGTAGGAGTAGAGCTTGGCCACGCCGTAGGGGGAGCGAGGATGGAAGGGCGTCTTTTCGTTTTGAGGCGCGGTTCCGGGGAGGCCCCCGAAGAGCTCCGAGGTCGAAGCCTGGTAAAAGCGCGGGCTCATCCCGAGGTCTTTGATCGCGTCGAGGAGCCGGATCGTGCCGAGGCCATCGACCTCAGCCGTATATTCCGGAACCTGGAAGGAAACTCCGACGTGCGACTGCGCGCCGAGGTTATAGACCTCATCGGGCCGGATCTTCTGAAGGAGCGTGTGCAGGTTGCTCGAGTCGGTCAGATCGCCATGGTAGGTGAAGAGCCGTTCATTATCCGAGAGGTGGTCAATTCGCTGAGAGGTGAAGACCGAGGCCCGGCGCTGAATGGCGTGGACCTCGTAGCCTTTGTCGAGCAGCAGCTCGGCGAGGTAGGAGCCGTCCTGGCCGGTAATGCCGGTGATGAATGCTTTTTTGGGGGAATAGCTCTTCGCTGAACTCATGTGGGTTACCTTGGTGGTGTTGCCTTGGATTTTCTAAGGGAATCGCTTATTGACCCAAGTGGGTCAAGCGGGAACTGAGTTTCGACGGCACCGTGAATCTGCTACGATCGGGGCCAATCCTATGGGTTCATTTTTGCGTGTCGCGGTCTCTACTCTTACTTTTTTGACTTTATGCGTTATCACCGTCGACGAGCCAGGGAAGATTCCGGTCGGACGCTACGATCTGCGCTTGAGCTATCTGACTTTCGCGGCAGTAGGCATCCTTTTCGGGTGGGGCTTGGTCAAAGGCTTTTTGAAACGACAGCGGGGCGGCTCGCTGGAGTTCGAGCTGTTTGTCAGAACGATGAAGGCTCCCTGGTTCGGTTTTTTCCTGGCGATGGCTTACGTGGGAGCACTGGCTACTGCGACGAACGCTCTGAATCCGAGCCGGTCGTGGCTCTTTCTGCTCTGGAGCGCCGGAACGTTGCTTTCGGTTCCATTGATTATGAGCTGGGTCACACGGTTGGAGCCCAGGGTGCTCTCCTGGCTTGGAACCCTCAATGCGGTGCTTCTCGCAGTTCTTGTCCATGACCTGCTCAACTGCTCGATGAAGCTAGGGCTCGGCTACTGGGGAGGGATGGTCGCCGAAAGAGGCGTCTGCCGGCCCATGGCCTGGTATATGGAGCCTAATTACCTGAGTGGGTTTTTCTTGTTTTCGTATCTTGTCTTTCATGCCGGCAAAAAGCGACTTCTTCAGGCTGTTGCGCTGGCCGGCGCAGTTTTTACCACCTCGCGGATGGGATGGATTGCGGTAGCAGGTGTGTTGGGCCTGGAAGTAGTCTTTCTCGCGCTGCGTGGAGGCCGGGATCGGGGGAAGCTCGCCTGGGCCGTGGTGGTGCCCGCGATGCTTCTGGCTATCGTCGCGGTTCGTACACCCGTGTTCGAGTATCCTGTCCGAACCCTCTCTAAGATTGCATCTGATGAAAGTATGAAAGAGAGGATGCTTGCCGGCCAGGCGGCTATGTTGGGATGGAAGGCGCATCCCTGGATCGGGGTCGCTCCGGGCGGGAGTGGCGCCTACTACGTGGAGCACTGGGATGGCCACCCTTACAAACTCTACCTCCAATCCCATCGGAGGCTCGATAAGTCTGAAACTTATCGTAACGACCCACTTTCGAAAGATCTCCTAGTGGAGGTTCTTGCGGAATGGGGGACCGTTGGTGCCTTGTTTTTTGTTTTGGGTCTCGGCGCCTGGTTCGCCCCGCTGGTGCTTCGTGAGGCGACGCTTGGCGCGCGGTTGCATGGCGGACTACTTCTCGGCTGGGTGATCTTTTCGGTGTACGCCACTTCACAGACGCTGGCGCGCTTTGATCTGTGGGCGCTGCTTGGGCTTGCCGGCGCTCTAGGTCAGAAGCGTGACTTTGGCGGTCGAGTAACGTAAGTTCTGGGCTAGTCATGAAGAGTGGGGGATTCGGGCAGGTGTTTCAGAAAAACCGGTTCGTGAAGAGCGGAGTGGAGTTCTTCAAACTTCTTACTCCGGGCCAGAAGCGCCGTCTGATTCTCATTCAGTGCTTGTTCGCCATCAATAGCCTGCTCGAGCTGGTGAGCATCGCCGGGATTGCGCCGTTTATCGCGGTGCTGGCAAACAACCGGCTCGTTGAGGAGCAGCAGACCTTCGCCAGGTTTTTTGCCCTGCTCGGGTTCGAGTCTACCCGGACCTTCATTGGATTCCTAGGAGCGGCGGTCCTTTTCGTCATCATCGTCGCCAATAGCTTCGCGCTCCTCACGCTTCGGTATTCAACGAACTACGTCTATCGGCTCTCCTCCGAGCTGGGGCGGGACCTGTTCAGCTACTACGTCGGGCGGGATTATCTTTTTCACGTCTACTCCAACAGCGCCCGACTCTCTTCCAATATCCAGGCGGAGGTCCGCCGGCTGGCCGATACCGTGCTGATCCAGGTTCTCAACCTCAACTCGCGGATGGTCACGCTGGTGTTCATCGGCACGGGCCTGATGATCCTCGACCCTTTCCTCACGCTGCTCGTCTTCATCACCCTCCTGAGCGGGTACTTCGGGGTGCTGAGCTTCATCCGGCGCGAGCTTTCGGAAAGGGGCGTCGCGGCGACCGAAACCTACGTCGGCCGCGGCAAGGCGCTCCAGGAGGCCTTTGGCGGCATCAAGGAGATCAAGGCTTTCCGGAAGGAGCCGGATTTTCTTCGCAGCTTCGATAAGTGGAACCAGGCTTACAACTCGAACGTCGCTCGCAGTGCGGTTCTCGCCGCGGCTCCGAAGAACATCATGGAGATGGTCGCCTTCGGAGGCATGATCGCGATCATGCTCTATCTCTTCAAGACGAGCCCGAGCTTTGGTGAACTGATACCGGTGCTCTCCCTTTACGCGATGGCCGGCTTCAAGCTGATGCCCGCGCTGCAGCAGTGTTTTCACGCCTTGGCCTACATCAACGGCAATATCAACGCTTTCGACGTGCTGGCCCGTGACCTGGGCGATGCCCGGTCCGCTTCATCGCTGCGGGAAGGTCAGGCGGTCCTGCTGGGCGAGCAAAAGCCGCTGATCGTGTCCAAGGGCATCGAGCTTCGACACGTGAACTTCCGTTATCCAAGCGGGGATCGCAAGGTTCTGGATGACGTTTCTCTCCTGATCCCGGCCAACCGGACGGTGGCGCTCGTCGGCGCCTCGGGC
>JAMPXZ010000235.1 GCA_023700925.1 Oligoflexia bacterium
AGCCTGTCGAAGTTTTAGTGGGTGTCTGAGGGGTGGCCGGTGGCGTTCCGTCCCTGATTTGCGATTTCACCCGTGGTTTTAGGGTGGGTCTCTCCCGACACCCCTGCTTAAATGGGTGATAACGCAGGGCATTAAAATTGCTTCTCTATGTCTCTGCGCACACAGGTCAGCAATTTTTGTCATCAACCCGGATGAGGTGGAACGTGAAAGCTGCTCTCAAAGTGGTCCCGATGCCGCAGGAACGCGCCATGCGCGCTGAACGTCGCCGCCGCGCCCGAACGGCCCCGGGCTTCAGGTCGCGGCTCCGTGAACGACGCGTGGAGGGCCTGACCAAGGCCGAGCTCATCGTGAAATACGAGCGGAAAGTCCGCTTTATCGCGGCAAAGCTGATCGCGAGTCTCCCGGACTCGGTCGAAATCGATGACCTCGTCAGCGTCGGCTATATCGGCCTCATGGACGCGGCGGACAAGTTCAACGCCGCGCGCGGGGTGAAGTTCAGCACCTATGCCGAGTTCCGGATCCGCGGCGCGATTCTCGACGAGCTTCGCCGGCAGGACTGGGTTCCCCATTGCGCTCGCGGTCGCGCCAAGGCCGTGGATCGCGCTTACCACGAGGTGGAACGCACCAAGGGGCGCCGTCCGACCGAAGCGGAGGTGAGCGAGGCGATGGGGGTCACCCCGCGCCGGCTCGAGAATCTGCGAAAGAACACGGGTCAGCTGGTGCTCCTCAGCCTGGAGTCCTCCGAGATCCTCAGCGAGGCGGTTCAGCAGATCCAGGAGCATCGCGAGGGCGGCAACCCCTACTCCGAGGTGCTGCGCAAGGATGCCCGTGCTTTTCTGGAAGGGCTCTTCGGCGTCCTGCCGGAGGACTGCCGCTCCGTGCTTTCGCTCTACTATTTCCGCGGCCTCAATCTCAAGGAGATCTCCCAGATCCTGGGCGTGAGCGAATCGCGGATCAGCCAGCTTCACACGGAGGCCATCTTCCGGCTGAGGCAGCAGATGGATACCAACGCCGCCTGCCCTCGCTCGCTCTTCAACCTGCTTCTCGAAGCGGCTTGAGAACCCGGCCTTGATTTGTTAAGTTCCGGTCATCGAAAGGACTTGATCACCGGAATGGGACAGGTACCTCAAAACTCTCTCCCCCTCTTGAAATACGGCATCGTCGGCGATGGCCGCGTCGCTCGTCATTTCATCGCGTACCTCGAGCAGCTTCGGCTGCCCTACGCGCAGTGGTCCCGAAAAGCCGCCGCCGCCAACGGCATCACGGTCGAAGAGCGACTCGCCGACTGCGACGTGGTGCTGCTGCTCGTGAGCGACTCGGCGATCGAGCCGTTCGCGCAAGAGCATCCCGCGCTTCGGGAAAAGCGGCTCGTTCACTTCTCGGGCGCGTTGGTCACGCCGCTGGCCCAGGGCATTCATCCGTTGATGGCCTTCGGACCGACGCTGTATGGTCCCGAGGTTTACGAAACGCTGGCGTTCGTGGCGGAGGCCGGGCCGTTGAAGTTTCATGAAGTGTTTCCCTCCTTCCCGAACCCGGTCTTCGAGATCCCCGCGGAGCTCAAGCCGCGGTATCACGCGCTTTGCGTGCTCGCCGGGAACTTCACCGTCGTGCTCTGGCGCAAGCTCTTCGAGGAGTTCGCCGGGCGCCTCGGGCTTCCTGCCGAAGCGGCGCTGCCTTACCTGCGCCGCATCGCCCGCAACCTCGAGGAAAACCCCGCCGGCGCGCTCACCGGTCCGCTCCAGCGCGGCGATCTGGCCACGGTGACCAAGAACCTCCAGTCGCTCGAGGGCGATGCCTTCCAGGAGGTCTATCTGGCCTTTGTCAGGGCTTGCGCTCCGGCGCTGGCCGAGAAAGCAGGTCTTTCAAAACCATGACGAGCATTCACGATTTCAGGAAGATGAAAGAAGACGGGCGCAAGATCTCGATGGTCACGGCCTATGACTTCGCCATGGCGCGCATCGTGGATGCGAGCGAGGTCGACTGCGTGCTCGTCGGCGATAGCTGCGCGATGGTGATGCACGGCTTTCCTTCGACGGTTCACGCGACGACCGAGATGATGGTGACGCATGTCGCGGCCGTCGCCCGCGGGCTGAGCGGCAAGTTTCTTGTCGCCGACATGCCCTTCCTCTCTTTCCGCAAGGGGCCGGCCGCCGCGCTCGAGTGCGTGGACCCGCTCATGAAGGCGGGCGCGCACGCCGTGAAGCTTGAAGGCGTGCGGGGCCACGAGGCCACGGTGGAGCAGATCGTCCGCTCGGGCGTTCCGGTCATGGGCCATATCGGGCTGACGCCGCAGTCGATTCACCAGCTCGGCGGGTTCAAGGTCCAGGGGCGCGACGAGGAGACCGCGAACGAGCTCCTGGCCCAGGCCGTGCTGCTCGAGAAGCTCGGGTGCTTTTCGCTCGTGCTCGAGTGCGTCCCGAGCACGGTCGCGGCGCGGATCACCCGGGAGCTTCGGATTCCGACCATCGGCATCGGCGCCGGTCCGGACACGGACGGGCAGGTGCTGGTCCTTCAGGACCTGCTGGGGATGAATGGCGATTTCCGTCCGCGGTTTCTGAGACGCTTTTTCGATGGCGATGAGCAGCTTCGGGCCGCGCTCAATCGTTACCATTCGGAGGTTACGGCGGGCACCTTTCCTTCGGGCAACGAGAGCTACCTATGATCCGCGTCTTCAGGACGATCCCCGAGTGGCTCACGTTCCGGGATTCGCCGGAGTGTAGGGGCCGGCCGCTCGGCTTCGTCCCGACGATGGGCGCGCTGCACGCGGGCCATGCGGCGCTCGTGCAGCGGAGCGCGGAGGAAAACGAGCGGACCCTTGTCAGCATCTTCGTGAACCCGACGCAGTTCAACGACCCCAGGGACCTGGAGAAATATCCGCGCACCCTCGAAGCGGATCTCGGGATTCTGGAGCGCGCCGGCGCGAGCTTCGCCCTCGTTCCCGATTACCGGGAGCTTTATCCGGATGATTATCGCTACCGGGTCCAGGAGGAGGAGCTCAGCAAGCTGCTCTGCGGGGGGCAGCGGCCGGGGCATTTTGACGGCGTCCTGACGGTCGTGATGAAGCTCCTGAATATCGCGGGCGCGGGGCGCGCTTACTTCGGCGAAAAGGACTATCAGCAGCTGCTGCTGATTCAGGGCATGGTGCGCGCATTCTTCCTGCCGACCGAGATCGTGCCGTGCCAGACGGTGCGGCAGGAGGACGGCCTCGCGCTCAGCTCGCGCAACGCGCGTCTGACCCCGGAGCAGCGAAATGCGGCGGCGGCCTTCCCGCGGCTCCTGGGTTCGACGCTCGGGCCCCAGGCGATCCGCGAAGCGCTGACCGCGGCGGGCTTTGAGGTGGATTATATCGAGGAGCGGTTTGGCCGGCGTTTTGGAGCCGTGAGGCTCGGAGAGGTAAGGTTGATCGACAATGTCGAAATCTAGGATACTGTTCCAGCTTTCGGGTTCCATCGCCTGTTACAAGGCTTGCCAGGTGATCTCGCGGCTCGTTCAGGCGGACTTCGAGGTGCAGCCCGTCTGCACGCAGGCGGCGCTGCAGTTCATCGGTCCGGCGACCCTCGAAGGGCTGACGGGAAAGCCCGTTTTTTCCGACACCTTCACCCCGGGCCGGATGCTGGATCACATCCACCTGACCAAGTGGGCGGATCTGGCGATCGTCTGTCCGGCGACGGCCGACGTGATCAATCGCCTGGCCAGCGGCAATGCGAGCGATTGCGTGGGAAGCCTCTTCCTCGCCTACGATCTGAAAAAGCCCTACCTCATCGCGCCCGCGATGAACCACCAGATGATGGCGCACCCGGCGACGCGGGCTTCCCTCGAGAAGCTTCAGTCCTGGAACGTCCAGGTCCTCTCCACCGCGAGCGGCTATCAGGCCTGCGGCGACGTGGGCCCGGGCCGGCTCCTGGAGCCCGACGAAATTTTCGCGGCCATTCAGAAGGCGCTCTCATGAAGGTCCTCGTCACCGGCGGCGGCACTCGCGAGCCCATCGACGGAGTGCGCTTCATCACCAACTTCAGCACAGGGCAGACGGCGGCGATCATCTCCGACGCGTTCGCGTTGGCCGGCCACGAGACTGTCGCGCTGGTGGGTGCCGG
>JAMPXZ010000051.1 GCA_023700925.1 Oligoflexia bacterium
CGAGGAGTTCTGGAACGACGTCAAGGTCCCCGGCGACCCGAACCTCATGAATCCCGAGCTCGAGAAGGCCGGCCGGGTGGCCGACTACCTGGAGCTCGCCGAGCTGATGGCCCGCGACGCGCTCCATCGCAAGGAGTCCTGCGGCGGCCACTTCCGCGAGGAAAGCCAGACGGAGGAGAACGAGGCCAAGCGCGACGACACCAGCTTCAGCTATGTCGCCGCCTGGGAGCATCAGGGCGAGGGCAAGGCGCCGGAGATGACCCGCGAGCCGCTCGAGTTCGAGCGCATCCACCTGGCAACCCGCAGCTACAAATGAGGCGAGGCAGAACATGAGCACGAAGAAAAAAAGCCTGAATCTCACGTTGAAAGTCTGGCGCCAGAACCCGGGCGCCCCCGGCCGGTTCGTCACCTACCCGGCCAAGGACATCTCCACCGAGATGTCGTTCCTGGAGATGCTCGACGTCGTCAACCAGGACCTGATCAAGAAAGGCGACGATCCGATCGCCTTTGACCACGACTGCCGCGAAGGCATCTGCGGCAGCTGCTCCATGACGATCAACGGCAACCCGCACGGGCCGGACCGCCTGACGGCGACCTGTCAGCTCCACATGCGCCGTTTCGACGAAGGCGAGACGCTCACGATCGAGCCTTTTCGCGCCCGCTCATTCCCCGTGCACAAGGACCTCGCGGTCGATCGCGCCGCGCTCGATCGGATCATGGCCGCCGGAGGCTTCGTCTCGGTCAGCACCGGCAACGCGCAGGATGCCAACAACATCCCCGTCAGCAAGGAAAGCTCCGACCTCGCCTTCGACGCCGCCGCCTGCATCGGCTGCGGCGCCTGCGTGGCCGCGTGCAAGAACGCCTCGGCGATGCTCTTCGTGAGCGCCAAGATCTCCCAGCTCGCCCTCCTGCCCCAGGGCCAGGTCGAGCGCGAGCGGCGCGCGCGCAACATGGTCGCCCAGATGGACAAGGAAAAATTCGGAAGCTGCACCAACACCGGCGCCTGCGAAGCCGCCTGTCCCAAGGGCATCACGATGGAGAACATGGCGCGAACCTACCGCGAGTTCTTCAAGGCGGAGCTCAAGAAGCGCGGCTGAGCGGAGGCCGAGGAGCAGCAGGGCGCCCTGGCCAACCGCCGACGCGGGCTGGCTATTTCACGGGATTACGCCGCACGACGAGCGTCGCGCCGATTCGCTTGGAGCGAAGGTCGATCAGGTAATGCCCCGCCTGCTGGCTGAGTTCGGCCTCGAAGACCAGTTCCTCCGGAGAAGGAGCCAGGGGGCGCGGACTCGGTGCGGGAACGGGTACGTCGATGAGGCTTCCGGAAAGCTTCAGACCCTTGCCCGTGGCTTTATCAAACCAATAGGTCCTGGGCTTGCCTTTGCGCACGAGCACCAGCTCGCCTTTCACCGCATTGGGCCCGTCGAGCTTCAGCCGCACGGTCGCCGCCTCGCTCGTCATGCCGGGCTCGCTGAGCTTCGGGGGCAGGAGCCAGAAACCGCGCCATTCGCCGTTGAAGTCCGGGCTCAGCCGATCCTCGCTGCTGGCGACAGAGGTGAACTTGCCGCGCGGCTCGGGGAGCTTGCCCTCCAGCTTGCCCGCGACCCAAGGGGTCTTCTCGGTTTTCAGGTACCGCGCGACGATCTCGTCGGCGCGAGGGTCCTTGAGGCGCCTGAGCGCATCGGCCGCGGCAAAACGGGTATGCACGTCGTCATGCTCGAGAAACTTCGAAAGAAACTCGGCCTCCTTCATCCCCTGCGAATGCGCGACCGAGCGGATCGCCGTCGTCCGGATCGAGTCCTCGGTCGTCGAGCTGGCCTGCGCCTTCAGGAACTCCGCCGCCTCCGGCGTATCAAACCAGCCGAGGCCCTGGAGCAGCCGCACGCGGTGGTAGATATGGGTGCTCTTCTCGTACATCCCGATGAGCACGCGCGGCGCCTCGGGCCCGAGCGCACGCCACCACTCGGGCGTCTCGGTCGGGTGCCGCTCCATGATGATGTCCTGCACCTTCTCCTGGATCTCGGCGTCGGTTGCCGCAAAAGCCAGCCCAGCCACGAACACCAACGCGATTGCCGCGACGAATCTCTTCATAGGCCTATTCCTACCGCAAGAAGCGGAATTATTGAATCAGCGGATTGTAGTTGAGCTTCCGGCCGGACTGCGTCGAAACAAGGTTTCCGTCACCCGTGAGCGTCGTCTCGCTGAAGTACTTCGAGCTGCGCCACATCAGGTGATTGAACTGGCACTCGGGCCGCGTCGGGCAAAAGACATGACTGCTTGGGTTATAGCCCGGGCACGCCTCGGCGCAGGTTTGGGGGTTGCCGCTGATTCTATTAGTGTCCTGGCTGCAGGAGGTGATGCTGATGCTACTCGCGCCCTCGGACTTATTCGTGCAGATCGGGGTATCGAGCACGAAGTCATGCCGCGTTCCAGAGCCCTCCGACGGATGATTCAGGCCCAGGTAATGCCCCATCTCATGCGCCACCGTCGCGCCTAGATCGACGAAGTCCGCCTCCTGCTCCGAGAGCGGGCAGGTCGCGCCGCTCGAGACGCACTCGGGATTATAGGTCCCGAGCTTGCCGAAGCTCGCCACGAGTACGCCGCTCGCAGGCAGACCGTTAAGTGGCGGCCCTAAAATCGCGCCTGACAGCCCGAGGACAGAATTATAGTCGGAGAACTCGCGGATCAGGAAGACATTGACCGTCCTGCCGTTAGTCGCTGAAGGCAGGAAGGTTGCGCCCGCCTCGAACAGCTCACTCCCCTGGGCGGTGGTGATCACGGCATGGGCTTCGCCGTCGTCTCCTCCCCACTCGTAGAGATGGACCGCGCCGAGCCTCACTCCTGTTCCGTCCTGACCGAGCAGATCGGAAAATGCCGAAACAAGCGTGTTGAGATTCTGCATCCCCTTACTCGTTCGCGACGCCTGGATATTCGAGCTGCCCACCAGGATCAGGTTGAGATCAATCGCGCCGCCGAGCGTTGCGTCCACCTTCTTCACGACTGCCAGCTCCATCGAAGCGGTCTTTCCTGACAGGCTCAAATATTCATCAGAGATCAGAACATACTTGGCCGTGTAGCTGACTCCCGAGCGGAGCTTGCCGTCCACGAGAAAGTGGCTGTTGAACGCGCAGGCTGGATCCGTCGACGGAGGCGCGGAGCCGCCAGTCCAGTTGCACGACGGGAACGTGTTCACGCTCGGCGAGCGCTCAAGCACGCCGTACTGATGGATAAACCATTGCGACATGTCCACGTACGCGCTTGGCCAGCTGAGAACGCACGCGGGGCTGAGATCGGCAACCTCTTCGGTTGCCACAAAGATGCCCGCCTCCCGGCAGTCCCCGCCCGTCCCGTTGCGCGCGAGATTGATCAGCTCGTTCGTGCCGTCAGAAAGCGAAACCAGAAAGGGATAAACCGCCGAGAGCGGCGTCGGCACTGACGTCGCCTTCCCCACCAGCGTCAGCGAACCATACTCTCCGAGATCCTCCTGCATCGGGATCGTGAAGGTCACCTCCGACGAAGCGGGGATCGCCTGAGCAAGCCCCACGACCGGGCCCGACGCGCTCTGGGTCGAGGTGCTCACAGTGACCGAAGCATCGTGATTGGCCGAGGAGACGCCCGTGAAGTCGACCTGCCGCGTCGTGATGGTGTAGCCGGTCGCGACCGGCGCCTCTTCTTTGGCGCAGCCGGGCCCCATCGCCAGCGCGAGCGCCGCCGCCATCAGACCCCATGCCCGATTCCTCTGCCAGGCCAAAGCCATCATGAAAAATCCTTCTCGCAACAAAAGCGTGTCCGACGGGACACGCTCGCACGTCCAACACTTCAATTTTACCCGTCAGAAACGCGCCTGGGCATGTGTCCAATGGCGCACAGCCCCTGGTTCAAGTACGGATCGGATTTTTGACGGTTTTTCCGAAGGAGAAAATCGCCCGGCGCTGCCCGAGCGGTGGCCACCGCCTAATCGGCGATGCCGAGGCGAGCTCGGCAGAGTTTGTGAAGGCTCGCGCCCAGATGATCGGCCGTTGCTACAAGTTGAGGATAACGCGTGGGTGAGGGATCCAGTGCAGCCTGGCACTCACGGAGACTACCCATCGCGATGGAATAGAACCGCTGCTGGTCCCGAGCCGTCGGCCTGCCGGAACCTTCGGCCAAATTCAAAGCCACGGACGAAGAAGCCCGCAGTAGCTGGGTCTTGAGGTAGCCGGGCATCTTGGCCAAGCGGCAGGAGTGATGGAACTGAACGGCAAGATGGTAAGTACGAAACTGGGTAAGCACGGAACGAGTCCTCCACAAAAATTCCTGAGGAGAGACTCCAAAGCTGACCCAAGATTCGACCGGACCGGTCCAACCCCTCAGCCCCTGATCAGCCAACGGAGTCCAGCCAACAGACAACGGCAAACAGCTTCCCCCAAAGGGGGCTGAATCGCCCGGTAATGATCAGTTCTGGAAAACCTTATGCGGACTATGCTCGCCCACCCAGTGGCGCAGGTCGCACCGGGCCTCGTCACCGTCGATCTTCACGAGCGCGAACGTGAGGCAGAACTGGCTGCCGAGCCCGCGCCAGTCCAGGTTGATCATCTTCGTCCAGGTGCCCGTATTGATGTACTGTTTGCCGTCGGGGTAGACCTTGTGCATCGGCTTATGGGTGTGACCGAAGATCACCGTGCGCAGCTCGGGCTTCTCATCGAGCAGGCGCCGGGCCTGGCGTTCGAGGTCGAGAAAGTGATTGGCGGCCTCCTGCCGGAGGATCGCGGCCGTATCGCGGAGGTTCTGATCACGCTTGGAGCTGTAGATGAACCGCGTCTTCAGGAAGTAGAAGAACGAGAGAAAGACGAACCGGATCGTGAACCACGGGTCCATGATCAGCCCGATCAGGACGTACAGCCTCACCGGGCGCACCTTGTCGAGATACTCGCGCTCCCACTTCAGGCGGTTGATGATCTTGAGAACGTAGAAGCTGCCCCAGGGGAGATTCAGCACCGGCTCGTTGGCGTAGGATTCGATCAACGGCTTTTCGAAGTTCAACGCATTCATCTTCTCGAACTGATTGCCGTGATGGACCTCCACGCCGCCTTCCCACCGCACGGAGTTGCGATCCGAAAGCACCTGAACCGTCTCGCTCGGGTAGCTCCGGCGGGGATCCCATTCGCGCACGATCCGCTCGCGCACCCGCGGGAAAAAAAGCTCCGCATCGTGGTTGCCCACCATGTAGGTGATCCGCTTGCCGGGCTTGGCGGCAAAGCGCCGGAGCGCGTCCATCACCCGGGTGTGCCCGGCGAGGATCGCCTCGAGCTTCTGCAGCGCCATGTCTTCGGAGATCGCCTCCTCGAACTCCCCGCCGAGCGGCACGTTCAGGAAGTCGAAGTAGTCGCCGTTGAGGAACAGCTCGACCTCCACCGGCCCGTCGGGGCCTTCCCCGTATTTGCCGTTGGAGAAATAGTCGAAGAAGCGGCACATCTCGTCGTCGAAATGGAAATCCTCATGCGGGTTCAGGTGCCCGTCATGGAATCTCCCGGCGGAGAGGTGGCAGTCGCTGATTACGATCTTGTATCTGGTTCCCATTTGCCGACTCAGCCCATTTTATCTTAAGATGAATTTGATCGAAATGAGAGAAACCCCACGGACCCGGCTTAAGGGCTTTTTGTCGCACCTGGCTCTGCTCACCTGCCTCGCGGCCGTTCCCGGCGCCCTGGCCGCCTCCGCACCCATCCCCGACCCCCCGGCGCTCCGCTTTTTGCTTCCCCATGCGCTCTTCTCCCAGTCCGGAGACCAGGAGCTCAAAACCCTCGTCGAGGAGTACAACCGCGCCCACCCAAAGGGAAAAGTGGAGCTGCTCTTCCGCGGCGAGAACTTCTCCTCGCTCAAGGAGCTGGTGGCCTTCCACCTCGCCGGCGACCTCCCGGAGCTGGCCGCCGTGGAGACCTCCGAGCTGCCGGCCGTTGCCCGGATGGGCATCACCCGGCGCACCCTCCCGTTCCGGCGCAGCCTGCCCGTCCTGGTTCGGGCCGACGAGACCGGCGCCGCGGTTCCCGGCACCTGGGCGACGCTGCTGAACGCTTTCCAAAGATCCTCGGCTCCTGCCCCCTCGCCATCGGAAAACCGCGCCACCGAAGCGACGCTCGCGCTCCCGCTGCAGGGTCCGCTCGGCCTCTGGATGTTCGAGGCGCTTTCGGGCAAGGAGCTGTGGCGGCGCGAGACCGGCGGTCTCAGGACCAACCGCGAGCTCAAGCCGCTGATCGCCGAGCTCCAGCACCTCATCGATTCCCCCCAGGTGCTCCGCCCCGAGGAGACCTGGGAGCGCGCGATCCAGGCTTTTCTGGACCGCCGCTCTCCGATGCTGGTCACCTCGCTCGACTCGCTGCCGTACCTCTCCTCGCAGAGCACCTTCCGCTGGAATGCGGGCCTGCTTCCCGTCTTCAGCGGGGGCACGAGCCAGCTCGTCGGCGGCAGCACCCTGGTGGTGACCCGCGAGTCTCCCGAGGTGAAGCAGTTTCTCGACTACCTGTACTCACGCAAGGTGGCGATGCGCTGGGTGGCCCAAGGCAACTTCCTGCCGCTCGAGCCCGGCTGGGTTCGCTCCCCGGAATGGAAAAAACTCGTTCACGCGATGCCGGTCTATGCCCGGCTGGTCGCGCAGGCCAAAGGCACGCAGCCACGCTCGACCGACCCGGACGTCGTGCGGGCGCACTCCGAATGGCTCCAGGCCCTGCGCCTGCTCTTCACGGACGCCTCACGCCGCGTACCCGCGGACACCGTTCTCACGCAGATGGACACCCATCTGTCGCTGGGAAAATACTGATTAATCCGCGCGTCTATTAATCCGCGCGTCCGATCGCTTCGACCGGACACGCCTCGAGCGCCGACTTGCACTTTTCCTCTTCGTCGGGAGTCGTCGGCTGTTTGACGACGAAGGAGTATCCCGACTCATCGTTGCGGGTGAAGTTGTCCGGCGCTTCCGCGCGGCAAGCGTCGCAATCGATGCACTGATCATCCACGAAGTATCGGCCTGGGGCGTTGTCCGCCCATTTCTTTGTAATGTCCGCCATAGCGATTACCTACCCCAGCGACCCGGCTTTTTCAATTGAAGCGGCCGATTTGAACGATCTGCGAAGGATCGACTCCTTCGGCATCCATGATGGACGTCTTCTGCGCCACCTTGCGGGCGAGCTCGCGGAAGGCCTGAGCGACCTCCGAACCCGGATCGCGAACCACGACCGGGCGACCTTCGTCGCCACCTTCGCGGACGGCCGGAACCATCGGGAGCTCGGCGAGAAGCTCCGTACGGAACTTGGTCGCGAGCGTCTTGCCGCCCTCGGAGCCGAACGGATGATGGCGCTTGTCGCAGCCGTCGCAACGGAAATAGCTCATGTTCTCCACGACGCCGATGATCGGCACCCTGACCTTCTCGAACATGTGAAAGGCCTTGCGCACGTCCTGCAGCGAAACTTCCTGCGGAGTCGTCACCATCACCGCGCCCGTCACGGGCACGAGCTGCGCGAGCGAGAGCTGCACATCGCCCGTGCCGGGAGGCATGTCGACGACCAGATAATCCAGGCTTCCCCAGTCGACCTTGTGGCAGAACTGGCTGACCACGCTGTGGAGCATGGGACCGCGCCAGACCACCGGCTGATCGCCATCGACGAGAAAGCCCATCGACATCACCTTCACGCCATGGGCGGTCGGAGGCACGAGAAGCTCGCCTCTCGCGGCATCCTCGGTCATCGTCGGACGATCCGTCACGCCGAGCATCGTCGGTACGTTCGGGCCGTAGACGTCGGCGTCCATCAGCCCGACGCGCGCGCCCTCGAGCGCGAGCGCCGTGGCGAGATTCACCGCCACCGTGCTCTTGCCGACGCCGCCCTTGCCGCTCGAGACGGCGATGATGTGGCTCACGCCCGGAATCTGCGCCGACTGCGTGGGGGCAGCGGTGCGCCTCACCTCGGCGTCCATCTTCACTCTCACCTCGGTCACGCCCGGAACCGCCAGGATCGCCGCCTTCACGTCAGCTTCGATCTTGGCCTTGAGGGGACACGCCGGGGTCGTCAGCACCACGCGCACGGAGACGCGTCCATCGGAGCCGACCTCAAGATCCTTGATCATTCCGAGGGTGACCAGATCCTTTCGCAGATCCGGGTCCTGAACGGTCCTGAGCGCATTCAAAACTGCTTCCTGGCTGGGGCGAGATGACATGGTGGAACCCTCTAAGTGTTGGAATCCCTTCCCTTACCAGAGCCGGAGGCCACGTTCAACCCCAGGATCTCCTCCACTTCCCACGTACACCCCCCGCAGCCGGTCGAAGCCCGGGTCTTCTCGCGGAGGTTCTGGAGGGTCGTCGCGCCCTGCCGGATGGCCTCCACGAGCTGGCGATACGAGACGCAGTGACAAAAGCACACCAGCCGCTCCGAATCGTCGTCAACCTCACTCATAGTGCCAGTCTATTGGAAAATCGTCCCTCCCTCAACGAGCGGTTTTGGGCTATAAGGGCTCACGAATGACGGACGAAAAGCTGAAAAAAGTCACGGCTCACATGCGCGAAACCCTCGAGCTGCTCGGCGAGGACACCGACCGCGAAGGGCTCCGGGACACGCCCCGGCGGTACGCCAAGGCGATGGAGTTTCTGACCTCCGGCTACTCCAAGAACATCGACCAGATCGTCGGCAAGGCGCTCTTCTCGGAGTCCTCGAGCGAGATCATCATCATCCGGGATATCGAGCTTTTCTCGCTCTGCGAACACCACCTGCTGCCCTTCTACGGCAAGGCGCACGTCGCCTACATCCCCACCGGCAAGATCATCGGCCTCTCGAAGATCCCGCGGATCGTCGACGCGTTCGCCCGCCGGCTCCAGGTCCAGGAACGGCTCACCACCCAGATCGCCGAAGAGCTGACCCGGCTCCTGAACCCGCTCGGCGTCAGTGTGATTATCGAGGCCTTTCACCTCTGCATGATGATGCGCGGGGTGGAAAAGCAGAACAGCTACACCATCACGAGCTGCATGCTCGGCGCCTTCCGTGACGAGCCCTCGGCCCGGCAGGAGCTCATGGCCCTGCTCGGCGGACTGGGCAACGCCCGGCGCGGCTGAGTCGCCCGCAGCCGCGCTCGCGCACTCAATGCAGGACGCGGTAATCCGGCTCACCGGGCGGCGTTGCCGTCACCGTGAGCGGCAGCGGAGCCTTGCGGCCTCCCAAGGCGGAGCCCATCGGGCCCCCGCTCTCCACGAGCTTGGAAACCCGCTCCAGCGCCTCGTCAATCGGCAGCCGCCGCAGCTCGGGCACGAGCTCCATTCCGCCGCACATCCGGCGCGCGAGGCGACTCTCCAGCGCGATCCGCCAGCCGGCGCCATTCCAGCCTTCCATCGCCCGGAGATTGCCCCGCTCGGCCATCAGGTCCTTGAGGCAGGTCATGACGTCGGGACTGAAGCCACAGGGCGAGATCAGGTGGAACGGGCTCATGTCGTTCACGCAGTTGATGGCGACGCCGTGGTAGGTCACCCACTTGCGTACGGCGATTCCGATGGAAACCGCCTTGCGATCGTGGACCCAGACGCCGGTCGCGTTTTCGCGGAACTCGGCCTCGAAGCCCCAGCTCGAGAACTCCTCGATCAGAACCTTTTCGATCTTCCGCAGAAAGCCCGTCACGTCCCGCCGCGGGCCGAAGCCCTCGCCGTCGAGCTTGCAGATCGGGTAGATCACGAGCTGTCCGGGACCGTGGTAGGTCAGATCGCCGCCGCGCTCGGACTCGGCGAAGGCGATGCCCGGGGGCAGGCGCTCGGGCAGCGGCATGTGCCGAGGTCGCGCGGCACGGCTGAACTGCAAGCCCCTTCCGCGCGTGATCACCGGCTCATGTTCGAGAAACAGAACCGTGTCGGGAATCAGATCAGCGGCGCGCAGCTCCACGAGCTTGAGCTGAAGCTCGCGGGCCTCCTCATAGGGGGTATAACCTTCCAGCGACCAGAACCGCATCCTTACGACCTCCCTGGCTGGGCATGCGCCGACGTTTGCGCCTGCGCCGCCCTCGGCTTGCGTTGAAAGATATGAATCGCATGCCCGAGCGTCGCCTCGGCCGCTTCCATGAGGGTCTCCGGCAGCGTCGGGTGCGCATGCACGGTAAGCGCGAGGTCCTCGACCATCGCACCCAGCTCGAGCGCGAGCGCGGCCTCAGCGATGAGATTGGAGGCCTCGGCGCCCACGATGTGCACGCCCAAGAGCCGGCCGGTCTTCGCATCGCCGATCATCTTGACGAGCCCGTCGGGCTCGGCGACCGAGAGCGCCCGCCCGTTCGCCGCGAACGGGAAGAGCCCGACCCGGACCTCCACGCCCTGCGCGCGCGCCTCGGCCTCGGTCATGCCGACGGTCGCGATCTCCGGATCCGTGAAGATCACCGCCGGCATAGCGACGATGTCGTAGGCGGTCTTGAGACCCGCGATGGCTTCAGCCGCGACGATTCCCTCTTTGGAGCCTTTGTGCGCCAGGAGGGGTTGCCCCGCGATGTCACCGATCGCATAGATGTGCGGTACGCTGGTCCGGCGCTGGGCGTCCACGGCGATGAAACCCTTGGCGTCCGCCTTGAGCCCCGCCTTGTCCAAGCCGATCGACTCGGTGTTGGGCACGCGCCCGATCGTGACCAGCACGACGTCGTACTGCGCGGTCTCTTCCTTGTCTCCTGATTTCAGGACGACTTCGACCCCGGTTTTGCCGGCCTTGCACGACTTCACCGAGGTCTGCGTCCGGATTTTCACGCCCCGCTTTTCGAGCCCTTTTTGAACGACCTTGGTGAGGTCGGAGTCGACCATGCCGAGGAGGTTCGGGAAGGCCTCGACCACCGTGACCTCAGTGCCGATCTTGGCGTAGAAAGTCCCGAGCTCGAGCCCGATGTACCCGCCGCCGATGCAAAGCATCCGCCGCGGGATCTCCCGGAGCGAGAGCGCCCCGGTGCTATCCACGATCCGCTGTTGATCGATCTCGACGCCCGGGATCGCGGCAGGTCGCGAGCCGGTGGCGATGACGAGCTGATTGAACGAGAGCGTCTGGGTCCCGGAGGCGGTCTTCACCTCGAGCGCCCGCGGCCCGGTGAACTTCGCCTCGCCCGCAACGAACGTGCAGCCGTTGGCTTTCAGGAGCTGCGCCACGCCGCCCGTGAGCTTGCCGACGACGCCGTCCTTCCACTGCATGAGCTTCGGGAGATTCACCTTCGCTCCCGTGACCTCGATGCCCAGCTCGGCCGCGTGACTCAGCTTCTCGTACAGGCTCCCCGCGTAGATGAGCGCTTTGGAGGGAATGCAGCCACGATTGAGACAAACGCCGCCCACCTCCGCGCGGTCGATGACGGTCACCTTCTTGCCGAGCTGCGCGAGCCGGATCGCGCAGACATAGCCTGCGGGCCCCGCCCCCAGGACCACGACATCAGCGTCCTGCCTGTTTTCCTGCTGAGCCATGCGGTCTCCTTCCTCAGAAGCTTTCGAGCAAGAGCAAGCCCGGGTTTTCGATGTAACGGATGAACAGCTTCATGAACTCCGCGGCGACCGCGCCGTCCACGACGCGATGATCGAGCGAGATCGAGAAGTAGGTCCAGTCGCGGATGGCGACCTGCTCCTTGCCGTCCACCTCGACCACGACCGGCTTGCGCGAGATCTTGTTGAAGCCCATGATCGCGACCTCGGGATAGTTGATCACCGGCGTGGCAAAAAGCCCGCCGATCGAGCCCGCGTTCGTCAGCGTGATGGAGCCGCCTTCGAAGTCCTCGCGCGTGAGCCGCCTGGCGCGCGCGCGCTCGACCACCTGCTGGATCTCGCCCGCCAGCTCGAGAATCGACTTCTGCGCCACGTCCTTGATCACGGGCGCCGTCAGGCCGTCTTCGGTCTGGATCGACAGTCCGATATTGTAGTCGCGCTTGACGACGATCTCGCCCCTCTCGTCATCGACAGTGCTGTTGAGCATGGGATAACGCCGGAGCGCGGCCACCATCGCCTTCATCACGAAGGGCAGATAGGTCACCTTCACGCCGCTCTTGCCGCCGATCTCGCGCGCCAGGGTCCGCAGCCGCACCAGCTCGGTGGCATCCGCTTCCTCGACATAGGTGAAGTGCGCGGCGCGGTCCTTCGAAAGCCGCATCTTCTCCGCGATCTTCTTGCGAAGCCCGCGGATCGGGATCCGCTCTTCGCCACCGCTCGGATACGCCGGCCGCGCAGCGGGGACGCCCACCGCGCCGGCGCCGCTCACCCAGCGCTCGACATCCTCGCGCAGGACGCGCCCGTGGGGGCCACTGCCCTCGACCCCGGCCAGATCCACCCCTGTTTCGCGCGCCAGGCGCCGGGTCGAAGGCGCCGCCAGAACGCGCGTGGCGATCGAAGGCTCAGGCGCCGGCTGCGAAGCCGCGGACTTCGCCGCGGCAGGCGCGATCGTCGTGGGAGCCGCGACGTGCGCGGCTTGAGCCGTGGGCGCCGGAGCGCGCGCGACCTGAGGAGCCGCAACGTGCGCCGCCGGAGCCTCGGCCGCCTTGGCCGCGCCCTCGAACGAAAGCAGGAGCTGGCCGACCTTCACGACCTCACCTTCTTTGGCGTGAAGCGTGGCGACCTTTCCCTCAAAAGCCGAGGGAATCTCGACCGTCGCCTTGTCCGTCATGACTTCGCAAAGCGGCTGGTCGTACTTCACCGAATCGCCCTGCTTCACCCGCCACTTGACGAGCTCGCCCTCGTGAACGCCTTCACCTAACTCCGGAAGCTTGAACTGCATCTGGTCTCCCTTTTTCGATTACCCCACGCATCAAAAGCTCCCCGGCCCGATAGCTCGAACGCACCATCGGCCCTGAGGCCACGTAAGCAAAACCTTTGGTCTCGGCCACCTTGCCGAGCGTCTCGAATTCCGCGGGCGAGTAATAACGCTCCACCGGAAGATGACTCATCGAGGGACGCAGGTACTGTCCGAGCGTGAGCACATCCACGTCATGCGCGCGCAGATCCGAGAACGCCTCGATCAGCTCGGCCTCGTTCTCACCGAGCCCCAGCATGATCGAACTCTTGGTGAAAAGCCGCTGCCGCCTCTCCCTGGCGTAGTCCTTGGCCCACCGAAGCGTGGCCAGCGACTGCTCGTACGTCGCGCGCGGGTCCCGCACCCGGTACTGCAGCCGGCGGACCGTCTCGATGTTGTGCGCGTAAACGTCGAGGCCCGAATCCACCACGGTCTGGATCGCCCGCGTGTCGCCGCGAAAATCCGGAACCAGGGCCTCGACCAGGATCGACGGATCGAGCCGCTTGATCTCGCGGATCGTCGCGGCGAAGTGCCCCGCGCCGCCGTCCTCCAGATCGTCGCGATCCACCGAGGTCAGGACGACGTACTTCAGGCGCAGCGCCGCGATGCTGGCCGCGATCTCGTAGGGCTCCTTCGGATCGAGCGGTGGCGGAAGCCGCGCCGTCTTGATCGCGCAGAAACGGCAGGCGCGAGTGCAGGTGTCGCCGCCCAGCATGAAGGTGGCGGTGCCAGCCGCCCAGCACTCCGCGACGTTCGGGCAGTGCGCCTCCTCGCAGACGGTGTGAAGCTGCCGCTCGCGCAGCATGCCTTTGATCTCTCCGTAAGACTCGCCGGCGGGCGGCCGAATTTTCAGCCATTCCGGCTTGCGGGTGGCGAGAATCTGCTTCGCCTTCGAAGGCGAAAGCGGACGAGCGGCTTCCGCTGGCGGACGACCGTCAGAGGTTTCCACGTCGTTCAGAACCGGAAGCTCGCGGAAGATGCTCATAGGATGGGATCGTTATAGTAAGTGGGGCGCAACTAAGCAAGAAACCGAAAAAAAAAGCCCCCCGGATAGGGTCCGGAGGGCTTGAGAGAGAGGAGTAGTATGAGCCGCTTCCTGCGGACTTATTCTCTAAAGTGCATGTGGGGTGCCAGGCCCTGATCGCCTCACTTTCACTTGCGGGCTCTCCTAGGGGGCTTTCACCAGCCCCATCCGTCATTTCGCATTCTTCGCGTGGCATTTTGCGCGACGGTCCAACCCCTGACTCCTGAGCGTTTCGATCAGAAATAAAAAGCCCCGCCTTCTTCCGTCCTGGAAGTAAGCGGGGCGAGAGAGAGGAGTAGTAGAGTCAGGGCGGTCCGTGAGGAGCCGCCATTTGCCGAGGTTGCTCGGCAAGCTTTCAAAAACTTTTAAAACCTTCCCGCGAAGAACAGCATCCCACGCGGAGAGCCTCCTTGGGCCATGTCGAAGAATGCCTGCCCGAGCCGGGGTCCCAAGGTCTGGAACATCGGGTTGCTCGCAACAGGGAGAACGCCTTCGCGTTCATTGTAGAACGGGGTCACAAAACCGGGATCCGGGCTGCGGGTCGATACATCCCAGGTCGGCTGAAACCGGTTGGGGATCTCACCCACTCCGTTCCACACCTTCTGGCCGGTCACGGGATCGAGCTGCAGCGCCTGAAGTTCTGACTGGGTTCGGCCGAGGATGCCGCCCTGGAGCCGCGAGTTCGGGCCCATCATCCAGGCGACGTTCCGGGCGTCGTTGAAGGTGTCTTCGGCCGCGAGGCCGGCGAGATGCCCAAGACCGGGCGGCAGTGCGTTCTGGCAGTCCGCGCAGTTCTCGTTCGCGGCGAGCGCCGGAAGCGAGATGCTGAGCAGGAGCGTCGCCAGGCTGGTCAGCACCAGCGCCTGCAGCGTCGTCTTGTGGGGGGATCGGGTACGCATTTCCATTCCTCGCTCTTCGCCAGCAACCACTTCGAGAGGCACCCACTTTACCGTCAGCTTCGCTTCATCTTTGACTTTCCGCTGGTGCCTTTCAGCGGCGTCGGTGGGCCTATGAGCAACTGGCGTGCCGCGGCGCGGCTCCGAAGCCGAAAATCGCACCCCGTTGATTTCCTTGGGATCGGGCCGGAGCGGCGGTCGCATTCTTTCTTTTTTGATTTCAAAGGGATGTCCAAGGAATGGACAGGTGGACAGGCGCCTTTCGCTTTGCGACACTGAAAAGAACGGGGAATTGATGAAAAGCCGCGCCCATTTGCGATCGGAGAAAGGCCAGATTAGCGTCCTGCTTGGCGGCATGATGCTGACTTTCCTTTTCTTTTTCGCGTTCGTGGTGAACATCGGGATCCTGGTCAACGCCAAGATCAACCTGCAGAACGCCGCCGATATGGCCGCCTACGCCGGCGCCGCAGTTCAGGCCCGCCAGCTCAATCAGATCGCTTTCCTGAACTACGAGATGCGCCGGCAGTACAAGAAGTTCATCTTCCGCTACTACGTGATGGGCAATATGTCGCAGGAGCGTTTTCCACGGCCCGACACCAGTTCTCCCGTGCTCTGGTCTCCGGATGGGACCCAGCCTTACGGCCTGCCCGTTGTCTGCGTGACGTTCAAAAAGGAGGACAACAGCTGCAAGCTGGCCAAGGTTCCAAAGATCGCCAAGCCGACGTTCGCCTCGTTTGACGCCATCACAAAGGTGCTGACCAAAAATTTGGAAGCTATCGAGGACATCCGCCGGGCAAACTGCGGACAGATGGCGTCGGCCAACACTCTACTACTCAACTTGTGGCTCTGGAATACGGATCCCGACTTCAAGAACCTCAATACCGACCTCTACGACAGCATGCCGAAGATCCGCGACGTGATGGCCCTGATCCAAAGCATGGGCGCAGGGATCGGCCTCGTCCCCCGCGAACTCATGCTTCGGCAAAGAATCAACACGCTCGCCACCTACCTCAATGAGCCCGCGAGCAAGGACCTCGGCCTCGAGACGGTCAACCGTCTCCGCACCCAGCGCATTCCTGAGCCCCCGCAGAGCGAGCGGAAGATCCAGGCCTTCCTTTCGGCGTATTACACGCTCGGCAACCATATTTTCGCTGGCGAGTCGATCAAACTCGATGAGCTCCTCCCCGAGAAGGTGGTCGCGCTCAAGGATATCAACGTGAAGTTCGACGCCTATGCTATCGACTTCGACCTCAGTACGGGGGACTGTAACCCGGTAGCGGTCCAAGACGGCGTCCGCGATCCCCTGCCTGTGGGAGTCGTCAAAGACCCGGACTACCTCACCTACTACGCGGTGCGCCTCAAGGCCAAGGCGCACCTGCTATTCTCCCCCTTCGGCGACGTGGAGCTCACCGCCTACTCCGCAGCGCAGCCCTTCGGAAGCCGGATCGGGCCGGCGCTGACCGAGAACGACCTACTCCGCAAGGGCGAGCCCGCCTTCCCGAGATCGACTCAAAACGGCATGACCACCACCGCGGGAGCGATTCCCAATCTCCCGATCGCCATCGGCGACAGCGCCGCCCCGGGCCGAGGCTGGGACACGCTCAAAGCCATGAAGGGCTTCTTCATGGGCCTTGCCGATCCCGTAAACAAGAGCTTCTCGGGCGCGGTCGAGGGAGACGACATCTCCCGCGCCTACCACTACGCCATGGCCCCGAACCCCTGGGAAATCGGCAAGTACGCCATCCCCACCGACGTCGACGGCGATCAGTTCATGAAGAACTTCGACGCCCAGCGCTCCCTGGCCATCTGGGCGCCGATCTTCCCCGCCAGCAAGGGGGCGAGTGCCGACTCCGAGGTTCTGAACCTGCTCGGCAAGTTCATGGGAGGCGGCTCTCCTGACCAGGTCCAGGGGCGGGATGCGGCCAAAAGGGCCCTCAGCTACTACATGAACCGACTTCGCGACGAGCGGGGCGAAAGCGTTGACCAGCCCGCCGCCGGCCCGGTGGAGTCGTTCAATGTCGTTCGAATTCCCGACCCCACGCGCCCCCGTCCGCAGGACGCTCAGGCCCTCCCGCACCTCAAGCTGGACGCAGGACTGCTGGAGACCGACCCGCACAAGCTCCGGACGTCCTGGGCGGATGTCGCCAGCGCCGACTACGAAAAAGCCGGACGCGTGGGCTATAGCGTCAAATTCATCTCCTTCGAAACCCTCCAAAGCCGTCAGATCCTCCCGAACGGGCGGGACGCGCATAAGAACATTATTCCAACCAGCGACGGGGATATCGAAGCCGACACGATGCTACTCTGGCACTGACCCGGCTTGACCTCAGCGCCCGACGCCCTCACAGTCGGCCGGATTTTGTGTTGCAATGCCTAGATAACTATGGCTTATTTCCCTTAAACTTTAACGTTCGAAATCCAAAGAGAGAGAACCTCATGGCCAAGAAAGCTACGAAGAAAGCCGCGAAAAAGGCGAAAAAGACCCCGAAGCCTAAGAAAGCCGCGAAAAAACCGGCCAAGAAGCTGGCCAAAAAGCCCGCGAAAAAGGCCGCCAAGAAAGCGACCAAGAAGCCCGCGGCCAAAAAACCGGCCAAGAAAGCCGCCCCGAAAAAGGCCGCGCCCCAGGCTCGCAAGCCCGCACCGGCACCCAAGAAACCCGCGAAGCCTGCGAAGCCCGCAGCCGCTCCGCAACCCGAAATGGCCCAGACTCCCGCGACCAGCGCCACGATCGGCGGTCTCGCCGGTGGCCTGACCGGCACGGCGCTGAGCAGCGCCTTCGGTTACAGCCCCGCCACGGATGAATCCGAAGAATAAGCAGAATATGACGAAAAGCCTCTGGTTCACCTTGAGTGGGAACCAGGGGCTTTTTGCATTCTGAGGCGGACCATGGAAATTCGGGACGTCATTAACGGCTCGATCATCATCGATGCCGAAGAGCGCCTGGTGCTCGAGTCACGCGAGTTCCAGCGCCTCCGCCACATCAGGCAGCTCGGCTTCGCCGAGTTCTCCTTTCCGAGCGCCACTCATAGCCGCTACATCCACAGCCTCGGAGCGATGCGGACCGCGGTACTGGCCTTCGACTCCATCTTCGCGGGTCCCGGCTCACGAAGACTCCCGCTCGCGCAGCTCCACCCCGCCGCGTTCACCCGTTTCCGCCGCGTCCTGCGCCTGGCGGCGCTGCTCCACGACGTGGGCCACGGCCCGCTCTCGCACACCACCGAATGCGCGATGCCCGAGGTGTCGACGCTGAGACTCCCCGCGGGCCCCGCGGCTTCGCCCGATGCCAAGCCCCGCAAGGCGACGCACGAGGACTACACGCTCAAGATCATCCTCGACTCCCCGCTCACCCCGCTGCTCCAGCGCGCCGGCGGTCCCTGGGGCTTCGGCCCCCTCCATGTGGCGAGTCTCATCGAGCCGGGAATCGCGGTGACTGACTCGTTTTTCGAGGAGACGCTCGACGGCAGGAAGATCGACTTCCGGCCCATCCTCCAGCAGCTCATCTCGAGCGAGCTGGATGCCGACCGGATGGACTACCTCCGGCGCGACAGCCTGCACGCGGGGGTGAGCTACGGACAGTTCGACTTCGACTGGCTGGTGGGAAATCTCACCTGCCATGTCGCCGAGAACGATTCCGCGCACCGGTGCTACCTCGCGCTCAAGCACCGCGCGCTCTACGCGTTCGAGGACTTCCTGATCTCGCGCTACCACATGTTCCTGATGGTCTACTTCCATCACAGGAGCGTGGTCTTCGACGAGATGCTGCGCCAGTACCTCGAATCGCCCGACTGCACGTACAGTCTTCCGGCGGATATCGAGCGCTACTGCGACTGCAACGACGCCCAGCTTTTCTCGGACCTCACGCGCAGCCCGAACCCATGGGCCCGGCGAATCATCGAGAAGCAGCCCTACCGCGTCCTGATCGAGCTGCACAGCGCGATCCCGGCGACCCGGACCGCGATGACGGAGCAGAAGCGCCTCCTCGCACGACTCCAAAAGGAGCTCACGGCGCAGGACATCCCCTACCTGCTCGCGACTTCCACGGGTGAGCTTTCCAAATACTTCCGCAAGCCCGGAGCCCCGATCTTCGTCCGCTACGACAACCGCTACAGCAAGCCGAGCAACATCCCGCTCGAGCAGTGCACGGACCTGTTCCAACGCTACAGTGAGAAACGGGAAATCACCCGCCTCTACGTCTCGCCCGAGAACTATCCACGCTGCCGCGACCGTGGGCGAGCTGAAGCGCTCCCCTACGAGGACGAGCCCTTCGGAATCGACGGGCAGGCCTCATTTCCATTTGATGCTACAGCCCATTGAGGGCTTCTGATCCGAGGCGGGTTTTTCGCCCCGAAGAATCGCCTCGAGCGCGTCCCGGAGCTCCCGCCGCGTGACGGCGGACTCGTCCTTCCAGTTGTCGTCGAGCCGTCCGCGATAACCCAGAGCGAACCCCTCGTCGCGACGGGAATAAACATAAAAGTCCGGAGTGCACACCGCTCCGTAAGCGCGGGCGATCTCCTGGGTCTCGTCCCAAAGGTAGGGAAAGACAAATCCCTCCTCGCGCGCCACCCGCTTCATCGCCTCGAAGCCGTCATCGGGGTAGCGTGCGGAATCGTTGGAGCTGATCCCCACCACCGCGACTCCTCGACTCTGGTAGTCCCGGGCCAGGGCGTTGATACGGTCTTTCACCGCCTTGACGTAAGGGCAGTGATTGCACATGAAGATCACGACCAGGGCCCTCGCGGAGTGGAAATCCTCGAGCCCGTAAGTCCTACCGTCGGTCCCGGGCAGCCGAAATGCCGGCGCCACCGAGCCCAACTCCGTTTGCTCCGAATACGTCAACGCCATTACTGCGTCGCCTGAGCCAGAAAGTCCTCGAGCTTGAGCCCGTATAATTTAGCCAGATGCGTGGCTTCGCCCGGAGTGATTCCGCGCTCCGAGTAACCCATCTCGAGCCCCTTGAGGCGCTCCACGGGCATCGCGGCCTTCTCAGCGGCGGCCTCGAGGGTCAGGCCGCGCTCCATTCTTCGACTGCGGAGCCATTCCCCGAACTGGATATCAGACTGATAATCGTC
>JAMPXZ010000052.1 GCA_023700925.1 Oligoflexia bacterium
GCGGCGGACCGGATCCGTGTGTTCGGAAGCCTCTTTGAGTCCCTTGTCGGTTGCGAGAGCCCGCCACTTCCCGTCGGAATCGAGCTCCGCGAGGTAGGCAAGGTTCAGGGCGGCCGGGGTCGGAAGCTGGCCGGCCACGCGGATCCGCTTCGCCTGCGACGGGTTCTCCGTGAAGAAGGGCTCGGAGATCTTGCGGAAGCCTTCGTCGTCGATCGCGAACTTCGAGGCGATCTCGAAGGCCTTGGCGCGCATCTCCTGGCCTTTTTCCTCGAACGGCAGGACGAGCTTCTTGACCACGTCCTGGTACGCCTGCAGCTCCGCCTCGTTCAGGCCCTTGGGGGGTTTGATGGTCATGAGCCCGCGGGCGAGATCCAGATAGGTTTCGGCCAGCTCGTTGAGCGCCTCGGCGCGGATCCGGGCCCACGGCAGCTTGACGATCTTCGCCGTCGCGTTCTCCAGCTCGCGGATGACTTCCACGCGGCGGGTGATGTAGCGCTCATCGGCGCGCAGCGGGGCCACGTCCTTCATTGCCACGCGATTCTGCTCGAGCGCGCGCGGGATCGAGGCGTTGACGTACGGAAGCACGTAGTAGCGCGAGACCGGCTCGATGTCGTCCCACCCTCCCGCAAGCACCCGGAGCGCGACGTTGCGGTCGCGGAAAGCCAGGTTCTTCGAGCCCTCGAGCGCCACGGCCGCCCAGAGCGCCCGGCTTTCCTTGGAGGTCGAATCCGAGCTCTTGCGGCAGCGGTCAAATGCGGTTTCGGTGAGCTTTTCCGAGGCGCGTTCCGGTGACGTCAGCGCCGTGAGCGCGGCGTACTTGTCGCACTCCTGCACGAGGGACTCCGAACAAAGCGACTTGTCCGCGAGCGCGCCGCTGACGACGGCCCGGTCGCCGGCGAGCCACAGGAGCGCCAGCGTCTTCTTGCGGAGCTCGTCGGCCTTGTCCTCGTCGAGCTTCACGCTCTTGGCCGGCAGCGCGAGGTACGCGCGGTAGTCCGTCGCCGCGGCCGCGAATCGCAGGCGGTCTTCGGCCATGCTGGCGCGGGCCAGCAGCGCGGAGCCCAGGTTGGCCATGCTCACGCCACGGCCCGGGATCGCGGCCTCCATGATGAGGCGGCTGAAGTAGGCATTGGCCTTCGCCTTCTGGTTGGCGTTCAGCGCCGCGGCGCCCGCGAGGGCGAGCACGTCCGAGAGGCGGGTGCTGTTGGGGTATTTCTCGAGGAACTCGTCCGCCTGCTCCATGGTCGCGTCCGTCTCGCGTTTGCCATGACTGGCCTCGATGAGCTTGTAGGAGGCGTCGCCAGCGACGGCGTAGAGCTTCTTCTCGAAATCGCCGGTATTGAGCTCCTTGACCTTCATGAAGTCGGCGGCCGCCTCGCGGGTCTTCGACCATTCCTCGCCAGCGATGTAGGTGTCGAGCACCAGGCTGGCCGTCGGAGCCGCCAGGGCTGAGCCGGCCCGCCGGCGAATGAACTTCTGCATCCGCTGGAGGGCGTCCTCGAGGTGGCTCTGCGCGTAGAGCGCGCGGTTGGCCTCGAATACGAAGTTATCCGTCGGCAGCGGCGCCGGTCCGGAGCCTTTGACGTGCTCCTTGGGCGCCTTGTCCAGATGGGTGTCGATCCACTCGATCCACTGGACGAGCAGGGGGTCCATCTTTGAATCCGAGTTCTTCGAAAGCGGCCGCGCGTTGAGCCCGGCCGGGATCAGCTTCTTCTCCCGCAGTACCTCATAGCGCGAGGCGATCGCCTTGAGGCTCGCGTCCGGCACCGTGGCCTGCCCGTCCTTGCTGCGGGCCTTCCATTCGCCGTGCTCGACGACCCAGCGGTAGTGGGTCGTGGCACCCGGAAAATCCCTGGTTGCGAAAAGGGTCTCCGCGAGGTTGTAGTGCACGCGCGGAATGCGCGGATCGGCCTCTTCGACGATCCGGGTGAAGGCGTCGTAGATCGACGCGAGGATCACGCTGTAGTTGCGGACATCGTCGGCGGACTTGTTCTTGACGATCATGGCCTGGAGGCCTTCAGCGGTGTCGAGCACCATCTTTTGCGCGCGCGCGAAGCCCGCCTGGTGCTTCCCCGCCGCATAAAGGGCGACGAGGTCCTGCGAACTCTGGACGAGCTGCTGGTAGCGGCGCTTGTTGAGCTGGAACTCGTAGGTGGTGAGGACGATCTCCAGGCTCTCGGGGCGCGTGGCCTCCTTGCGGAGGATCTCGTCCTTGAAGGCCACGAGGTCTGCCTCGTGATCGTGCGAGCGCAGTAGCTTGCTGAAGCGCACCAGGATCCGGCCGAGCACCGGGCCGCTCTCGATCTTCTTGAAATAGGAAAGGGCGTTGTCGAGCGAGTAGGCCGGGGCCTTTTCCTCGTAGCCTTCGAAGTAGAATACCGCGAGGTCAAGCAACGTGTTCTCGCGCAGTGCCTCGTCGGAGGCGGTCGAGCCGTCGGCCTGGGACCCCCGGGCGTTGTAATAGGCGATCTGCCGCTCGGCGAAGCGCAGCGCGGCCGGAATGTTCTTCAAATTGTAGTGGGACCACGCCAGCTTGTAGAGCGCGAACGGATGGAGGGGATGCTCCTCGAGCTTCTCGACCTCATTGAGGAAGCCGATGGCGCGCGCATGGTTGTTCTCCTCGATCGAGAACTCGGCCAGCGCCATGTAGGCCGAGGGCGACTCCTCGGCGTTCGGGAAGTTCTTCACGAGATGCAGGTAGTCCTTGGTGGCCTTGGCTTTGTCGCCGAGCTCCTCGTAACCCTTGCCGCGGGAGAAGTAGGCGTGCGCGATCTCGTCATGGTTCGGGTATTTGGCGATCAGGGTCGAGAACGTGGCGATCGACTGGTTCATGGCCCGGGTGAAGCGGGCCTTGCCGGAAGCTTTCTTGGCGTGGGAAAGGCGGAAAAGGATGGCGGCGGCCTGCTGCTGCACGTCCGCGAGTTTCGCCAGCAGGATCGGCTCCTGACGGGTGTTGCGATACTTCTTGAGAAGGGTCTGGAGCTTGGAGATCGCCTTCTCCTGCGAGGCGAGCGCCACCTCGTCCACGTCGCGTTCGTACTGCTCGTTCGCCGCCGACTTGGCGACGCGGACTTCGATGCCCGTTTCGGCGAACAGCGGGCCGGACGCGAAAATGGCCGCCGCGGCCACGGCCGCGAGCGGGAGTGACAGGATACGGAAGGAAGTCATGGTGGTTCCCTTCGGGGCTATTCCCCTTTGACGACGGCTAACTTGAAATCAGTGTAGCCGTTGAGGGCCGCGGAGGCGAGTACCGACTTTACCGTCACGTAAGGGGCGCGCTGGTCCGAAACGATGATGATCTTGGGGTCGACTTTCACGTCGCTATTCGCCTTCGCGATGAGCATCTGGCGCTGGCGTTCGCGCTCGAGCGCCTGCGAGAGGGCGGAGGAGGAGCCGTTCGCCTTCAGGTCGGCCGCCTCGAAGCGGTATTCCTTGAGCGTTGCCACGGGCTGTCCCTCAATGAGGACGGCGTTGCGCGCGACCTCCACCTTGAGCGCCTGCACGGAGTTCTCGCCGGCCTGCGCCTCGGGAAGGAGGGTGCCGGTGCTGGGATTGACGTCCACGGCGCCGGTCGCATAGCTCTTCAGCAGGAACACGAGGAGGATGGTGAAGATGTCGGCCATGGAGGTGATCTGGAGGGCCATCTCCTCGTTTTCCACCCGGCGTTTGAATTTGAGTTTTTTCATTAGAATCCCCCGAGCAGTACGGCCGGTACGGCCTTGCGCATGGTCTCCATGGTCTTGACGACGTCACGGTACTCGACCGCGTCCCCGGCCGTCAGAACCGCTGCGTTCAGGTCCGGCCACTTCTGCTTCAGCGCCGAGAGGTTCTGCACCAGGGCCTCGTGGTCCCAGGCGCCCGCTTTCGCGGGAATCGCCGTCGTGGAAGTCGCCTTGCCACCGAGCTTGACGATCATCGCCTGATCCTTGCCGAGCTCGACGGTGACGTTCACCGACGGCGGCGCCGCGTCCGTCGCCGGGGCCGCGCCCGCGGCGGCGATACCGGCATCCAGCAGCCCGATCGACAGGAACGAGGCCGAGGCCAGGACGAAGGTGATGAGGACCGTGAGGCAGTCGATGATCGAAGCCAGGTTCAGCTCGAAATCCTGGCTGTTCGATTTGCCGCCTTCGCCGCTGACCATCATACCGCTCTCCTCATGTTGACGATCTTGCCGTTCTGCTTGCCGTTGGAGACCGGGGCGGACTCCTCGTCGAAGCCTTCCTCGGCGTGGACGGCTCCGCTCTCGGCGGAGTAGTACCGCTGCTTGAGAACGTCGAGGGTCCGGATGGCCGATTGCTCGAGTTCCGAGACGAGGCGGTTGCTCCGGTTCATCAGGAAGCTGAAGGCGACCATGCACGGAATGGCGATCGCCAGACCCATCATCGTGGCGTTCATGGCGGTGGAGATACCGGCCGCGAGAATCGCCGACTTCTGCTGGGCGTCGGCATGGCCGACGGCCTGGAAGGACTGGATCAGGCCGGCGATCGTGCCGAACAGACCCATCAGGGTCGCGACGTTGGCGATGGTCGCCAGAAAGCCCGTGCGCCGCTGGATCATCTGGGTGGCGTCACCGACGGAAAGCTGCAGGCCGTGCTCGATCAGGCCTTCCGGCTGATGGGCGCGAAGCAGACCCTGCTTCACCACCTTGGCCGCGGGCTTGGTCGGATAACGGTCGCACAGCGCGATCGCGTCGGCGAGTTTGCCGGCCATCACGAGCTCGTTGATCTTGTCGAAGAACGCCTCGGCGTCCTTGATCGGATAGCTGGAGAAAAGCGCCTTGGAGCGCTCGGCCGTGATCGCGATGGCGATCGCGGCGGCTGCCAGCAGCGGAGCCACGTGCCAGAAGTTCGTCCTCAAGAATTCAAACATACCCATGGTTCATTCCCCTTTCGTTCAGAATACGGTTTTCGGCTGATAGTTGATGCTGATCTGGTCCGTCGCGGCCAGGCCGAGCACCAGGTTCTGGTCGGTGATCACGATCGATTTCCCGCTGATGACATACTTGTCGGCGGGAATCACGGTGGAGGTCCCGTCGGCGTGAAGCACGGTGATCACCATCTCCTCGGTGCCCGTCGGGGCGCGATCGAGGAGGAACGTGCTTTTCTTGGAGATGATGGCGGCGCCGATCGCGTCGAGGATCGGTGAGTAGTTCTCGTCGGCGATGTTCATCGTCAGGCTGCCGTTGCCGACGAGGGTGCCGAGCTCGATGTAGCGGTCGCCGCGGTCCACGGCATGGGTATGGAAGCCGCCGGCCGCCGTGTCGTCGAGGTTGCGGTGCTCCTGCAGCGACTGGATGGCCGCTCCGGTCTGGGCGACGATCGAGACGACGAAATAGCCTCCCGAGGCCTCGCCTTCGGCAGCCGCGGTGTCGAGGTTGGCGAAGAAGCTGTCGAGGCTGGACTTGACTTCGGCCACGGGCAGCAGCTTGTCCTGGCGGGGGCAGACGCTGAGCGTGTAGGTGTAGCCGTCGACCGTCTTCGGGGCGCAGCTGGTGCCTTCGGAGCCGTAGCGGCAGTTGTTGGCGGCGACATCGCAGCAGTAGCCGTTGGCGCCCGTGACGCCCGCGGCGCCGTTCTTGGCGATGAGCGAGGCCTGGTCGCAGCGGTAGTAGCTGTAGGGATTGTAGGTCGGGCCCGGGACGGGGTCGACGGTCATGGTCTGATCGTCTTCGTCCGAGACGAAGACGATGCCGCGGAGCGAGCCGGGCCGGAAGAACGGCGTGTCGCCGGTCTCATTGTCCGACAGCAGCTGCAGGAGAGAGCCGAGGCCTCGCTCGGAGCCGTGGCCCACGCTGCCGGTGGTGACGTTGACCATGAAATCGCTGACCAGCTGGTTCGACCAGGCGGTGAGCTCCGCGCCGCTCAGCTTGGTCGCCGGCATCGTGGAGATGATCGGGCGGCCGCTGTGGATCGAGTCGTTCTGCGTGGTGTTCACGCACTGGCTCACGCTGGTATCGCCGCCTTCGGGATTCAGGCACCGGCCCGGGCCGGTGGGGGCGGTCGCCGCGTCGCGGACCGTGCACTGGGTGACGCCATGGAGGAAGTAGGGCAGCAGGTCGAAGCAGAAGCCGGCGATCGGGCCGTCATGAAGGCCGGGCAGGAGCTTCGCGAAGTTGGAGCCCCAGGCCGGAACGAGATCGCGGTACCGGACGCCCGCATCGAATTTGCCGGTGGTGAGGTTGACCAGCGTCGGGTTGCTCGGAGGATTGACGAAGGTGCCGAGCCGGCTGTTGACATAAGGAGAGCCGTAGCCCGTCGTGCCCGCGATGGTGCTGTTGAGGTGGTTCGCGAAAGCGGGATGGGCCAGGAAGGTGTCCGTCGTGATCACGGCGACCCGGATGTCCCAGGTCGGCTGCATGTACTTGTTCGCGAAGCCGGCGAAGCCGTTGCGGAGCTTTTCCTGCGAAACGTCCATGCTCGCGGAGTTGTCGACCACCCAGAGCAGGTCGATCTTGGTGTTGATCTTGAGCTGCGAGCTGAAGGTCTGCTCCTGCTGCGCGAGGCGGAAGGAGCCGGGCACGTAGCCCGTGCAGGAACTCAAAAACGTCAGTGTCGCGATCGTCAGAAGCGTGCGTTGCATATCAGTCCGCCCCTTTCACGAGTACGGGCTTCGTGCCGCAGGCTGCCGCCGGAGCGCCCGAGAGCCAGCCGTTGAAGACGCCGTTGTCTCCGCGGACGTGGCGGTCAAGATTGTCGAGCTCGCGCTTCATCTCGGCATCGAGATGGGCATTCACGTCGGCTTCTTTTGCGCCGTTGTCCCACTGGCCGGCGCCCGCCAGCTTGTCACTGTCGGAGCCGCCGATGGCGTCCATGAACTCATCCTTCGGGATCGTGCAGTCTTCCTGGCACGTGGCCTTGCCGAAGCAGTAGCGGGCCGTGATCTCCGACCTGGGGCCGGCGATCGCGGCGACCAGGATCTCGTTGGGCTTGCCGGCGATCTGCTGGAAGCGGACCGGCGTCTTGTTCACGCGAACGCAGAGCGAGGTCGGGTTCGCATGCGGAAGCTTAATAAGGTTCTTGTGCTGGCTGCAGGCTTCCTCGTCAGTGTGGCCTGTTTGTTTTTTGTGGTGAAACACGAGGGTGACGCAGCCCTGGGGCGGGGCCGCCTCGGTGACGACCGGGGCCGGTACCTTGGCTTGCGAAGGAGGCAGGCCCGGGGTCGTGGGAAGCGGGGCGCCCGGAGTGGTGGGTACCGCGGGCACGGTCTTGCGGCTCTCGCCTTCCTTCGGGACGGTGATCGGCGCCGGGGCGATCTCCTTTTGCGTCTCCGGTTTCGCGATCTCGGTCACGGCTTCTGAGGGAGTTTCCGTCTGGGGTTCAGCCTTCTTGGATTCAGGCGATTTCAGCCCGAAACGCACGAGAAATAGGAGCGCAGGCAGGCCGATGAGGGCCGCGAGGAGGAGGAGGGTCTTTCGATTTTTATCACCCGATAAACTCATGGTTGATTCCCGCTTGCCGTTGATGATGTGTCCTTACTGTTAATAGTATTTAACATGATTAAAATAATCAAACACTATTAATTACACCAATGCTTACAATGGGTTACGGTGTGGATAAGTGAGTGGAAATCTGTGGAAAACCGGTTGGGTCGCTATTTCTTCGCTTGAGAAGGAGTGCCCGTGGATGACGGGACACCTGCCGCGGAGGAGGATGCGGGGGCGGCTTTGGGGGTTTTGGCAGCCTTTTCGAAAATGGCCGACTGGTCCGGGAAATGCTTGCGCGCCTCGTTGATCAGATCCTCGAGGGCGTGGGTCAGGCCATGCTCGGCGGAGCGGCGGATGAGGACACGATAGATGATGGGATCGCGCAGGTTTTGCGACAGCAGCTCGCGCCCTTTTTCGATGACGAGAGTCCGGGGACTCGTCTGGTCCATGATCAGAAGGCTCATGGCTTGGTAGTCGACGCCCTTCTGGCTCTCTGGCGGGAAGCGCCGGAGGAACTCGTCGGCCTGTTTGGCCAAGCCGAAGTCCAGCAGCGAGGTGATGATCTCGCGGAGAATGCGGGTGCGGCCGCTCGCGGTGATCGCCGCCTTCTGGAAAAGTTCGAGCGCGCGACTGCCGAAGTTCTGCTGCAGGTAATACTTGCCGCAGACCACGAGCGCCGCGCAGATGTACTTGATCATCTCCTCGTTGCGGTCGTCGATGCTCGTGAAGATCCGGTAATAGCGTTCGACGTCCTCGTAGCTTTGGGTGACGATCGCCAGCCGCAGCACCGCGGTGAGCCGCTGCGGATTGGCGGGGAAGTAGTGCGAAACCTTCTTGATGACCGCGTAGGCCTCGTGATGTCTCTTGCGGGCCGCGAAGTTCTCATAGAGCCCGACGAGACACTTGTAATGGATCTTGTTGTACTCGAGCCCCTTGTTGTAGGAGCCCTCCTCGACCTCCGTCGCCTTCAGGAGGTTATGGGCCTGTCCGGAATAGAAATGGCCGAGGGAAGGGGCGGCGTCCAGCGTCGTGGCGTATTCGAAGGTGCGAAGCGCCTCCTGCGCCTTGCCGGCGATGAGCTCCTCTTTGCCGCGGTCGAGGATCTTGAGGTACTCCGGCGGGTCGGTCTTCATGAGCGCGGCCTTCATGACCGACGCGCGGAAAACGCCCGCGGTGAAAGGCTTGATGATGTAGGTGTCGACGTCCTCCTCGGCGGCCTTGGCGACGGCGCTCTGGGAGGTGTTGCCCGTGACGAGCACGAAGAGGCTCTGTGCCAGCGACTTGTTATGGAGCCTTTGCTTCTGGAGCAGGTCCAGGCCGCACCGCTTGCCGAGGTCGTAGTCGGCGATCACGACGCCGGGCTGCAGGCGCTCGATGGCGTCCTCGGCTTCGAGGTAACTCGAGGCCAGCGTGAACTGAACGGTCTTCGCCCCCATCGACGCGAGGATATTCGCGATCGACGCGCGCGAGGCGCCGCTGGGATCGGCGATCAGGATCTTCTTGCCGGCGATGTATTTCTCGAAAGCCTTCGCCTGCGCCTTGGGATCCAGCTTCTCCGCCATCTCAGAAGCCCCTTGCCGCTTTGAAGAATTCCTCGATCTCGGCCTGACGGCTGTTGAAGCCGTCGCAGAACCTGCGCCAGCCGGCCTCATCGTACTGCAGGAAGCTGAGCGTGATGCGGAGCTGATCGTCGTCGTCGAGCTTCTCGGCCAGCTCGACCTTCGCGGTGCTGACGAAGGAGAACTCCTTTTTCTGCGGCGTCGTCGCCTGGAAGCTGATCATGAGATTGTGGCCGTGCGCGCACGACTGAGCGGGAAGCGCGAGGACGACGCCGCGATCGTGGATCTCGAGCAGCTCGACCGCGGCGTTCTTCGGCACCTCGGTGCGCGTGGTGGTGTTCTTCACCTCGATCCGGATCTTCATGGATTCGAAGTCCGAAACGCGAATCAGCTCGTCGGAGTCGACAGGAGTATCGTGATCAGGGTTCATCTTGCTCATAATCGGGGTAGTGCTCACCGATTATAGAGGAAGCCGGGAACAAAGCGCCAAGAATTTTGAATCCACCGGGGGCTATTCCCCACCTGCGCGGCGTGTCGTCCGCCGGGGGGCCGCCGCTATAGAGGGGCGTTTTACATGTGGATCGCGCGCTTATGGACCGCGAGCGCGGCTTCCTTGACAGTCTCCGAAAGAGTCGGATGCGCGTGGCAGGTCCGAGCAATGTCCTCGGCACTGCCACCGAATTCCATCACGGCTACCGCCTCGGGGATGAGGTCGCTCGCGCGGGGCCCGACGATATGGACTCCCAGGACCCGGTCAGTTCGCGCATCGGCGATGACCTTGACGAGTCCCTCGGTTTCTTCCATGGTCTTGGCGCGGCCATTGGCCATGAACGGAAACGTTCCGACCTTGTATTCCGCCCCCTTGGCCTGCGCTTCCTCTTCGGTGAGCCCGACCGAGGCGAGCTCCGGCCAGGTGTACACCACGTTCGGGATGGCCTCGTAGTTGACGTGCCCCGCCTGGCCGGCCATCAGCTCGACGGCGGCGATGCCCTCTTCTTCGGCCTTGTGGGCCAGCATCGGCCCGGCGATCAGATCGCCGATGGCGAAGATCCCGGGTACCTGCGTCTGGTAATGCGCGTCCGTCGCGATCCGGCCCGCTTTGTCCGGAGCGAGGCCCACGGCATCCAGGCCGAGACCTTCGGTATAGGGTTTGCGGCCGGTGGCCACGAGGACCACGTCGCACTCGAGCGCGATCTTCGCCTGGGTGGCCAGCTCCTCGGCCTCGACGACCAGATGACCGTTCTCCTTGCGCGCGCCGAGGCATTTATGCGCGAGCTTGAACTCCATGCCCTGCTTGATCAGGGCCTTGTGAATCTCCGCGCCCGCTTGCCGGTCCACCGGCGGCAGCACGCGATCGAGGTACTCGATGACGGTGACCTTGGCCCCGAGCCGAAGCCAGACCGAGCCGAGTTCCAGGCCGATCACACCCGCGCCGATGACGACGAGGTGCTGCGGCACCTGGCCAAGCGCGAGCGCTTCGGTGGAGCTGATCACGGTCTGGCCATCGAAAGGCAGAAAGGGCAGGCTCGCCGGCTCGCTTCCCGTGGCCAGCAGGATCCGCGGCGCGCTGAGCGCGCGCCGGGAGCCGTCGGGTGCCGTAACCTCCACGAGCTTGCGATCCTCTTGGAGCCCGGTAAGGCGGCCCTTGCCGTTGATCGCCACGACCTGGTTTTTTTTCAGAAGTCCGGCGATGCCGTTGGTGAGCTGGCGCACGACCGCGTCCTTGCGCTTCATCATCGTCGGCAGGTCGAGCTTCACCTCGCTGATCACGACTCCGTGCTTGGCGAGCTTGTTCCGCGCGACATGGAAGTGTTCGCTCGATTCGAGCAGCGCCTTGGAGGGAATGCACCCGACGTTCAGGCAGGTGCCGCCATAAGTCTTCCGCATCTCCACGCAGGCGGTCTTCATGCCGAGCTGCGCGGCGCGGATCGCGGCGACATAGCCGGCGGGGCCGCCGCCGATGATGATGAGGTCAAAATTTTCCGGGCTTTGAGTGGACATCGCTTCAGGTTCCTTAGAGTTTCAGACCGAGCTTTTCGGGATGTTCCAGGTGGTCTTTCAAGGTGACAAGGAAGGTTACCGCACCTTTGCCATCAATCAAGCGGTGATCGTAGGAAAGCGCCAGGTACATCATCGGCCGGATCTCGATCTTGCCGTTCAGGACCACGGGGCGATCCTGGATCTTGTGCATTCCGAGGATCCCGCTCTGCGGGAGGTTGAGGATCGGCGTGGAGAGCAGGGAACCGTAAACTCCGCCATTGGAGATGGTGAAAGTCCCGCCGGACATCTCCGCGATCGAAAGTTTCCCGTCCCTCGCCTTGGTCGCGAGCTGCGCAAGGGACTTCTCGAGGTCGGCCACGCTCATCTTGTCGGCGTCGCGCAGGACCGGAACGACGAGCCCGCGGTCGGTTCCGACGGCGACGCCGATGTCATAGGTATCGTGGTAGACGATGTCGCGGCCGTCGATCGAAGCGTTCACCTCGGGAATCGTCTTGAGGGCCGCGATAGAGGCCAGGGTGAAAAAAGACATGTACCCGAGCGAAACCCCGTGCCGGACCTTGAAGGCTTCCTTGTGCTCGGCCCGAAGGGCGTTGATCGCCGAGAGATCCACCTCGTTGAAGGTCGTCAGGATGGCGGCGGTTTGCTGGGCCTGGACCAGGCGTTCGGCGATTCGCGAGCGAAGCATCGACATCGCGACACGACGTTCCCCCGGTCGGGGGGCTCCCGGCGCTGTCGCGGCGCGTGCGGGCGCGGAGGCCGCGCGGGCAAGGTGGTCGGCCACGTCCCCGGTGGTGACGCGGCCATCCTTGCCGGTGCCCGGGATCTGGCTGAGGTCGAGGTGATGTTCGGTGACGGCCTTCCGGACCGCCGGGCTCTGAACCGTGGAGACGGGACCGGTCGCGGGTTGGGGCGCGGGCGTTGCCGCGGGCGCCGGCGCGGACGCACGCCCGGGGCCCGTCACGGGCCTAGCTTCCGCCCCTGCCACGGCGTCGTCGATCGTGGCGATGAGCTCGCCCACGGGGACGCGCTCGCCGACCGGCTTGAGGATCTTCAGCGCTCCGCCACTTTCGGCAACGATCTCCACCGTGGCCTTGTCCGTTTCCACCTCGAGCAGCAGGTCGCCCGGGCGGACCTGCTGGCCGGACTCCTTGTGCCACTTGAGGATGCCGACCTCGGTGATGGACTCGCCGACGCTGGGCGCTTGCACGTTATGGATCATGACGATTTTTCCTCACTGAAGGCGCTCTCGAGGATCGCGCGTTGCTCCTTCTCGTGGAGCTTCGAAGAACCTACCGCGGGCGCTGCCCCGGCCTCGCGGCCGAGGTAGGTGATCGGCCGGCCACCGACTCTCTGGGAGAAGGCCTCCGCCGTGCCGCCCTGCCACTGGGCGAAGACGAAGCTCCAGGCTCCCATGTTTCGCGGCTCCTCCTGCACCCAGCACAAAGACCGCGCTCCGCGGTACTGTCCGAGAACTTTTGCGAGCGACTCCGCCGGCCATGGATAGAGCTGCTCCACGCGGATCAGCGCCACATCCGAACGCTTCCGCGCCGAACGCTCCGCCAGCAGGTCGTAATAAATCTTGCCGCTGCAAAGGAGTACCTTTCGGATCTGCCCGTGGTCGGCGGCGGTGAGCCCCGGGTCGTCGAGCGCTTCCTGGAAGCGGCCCTCGCTGAGCTCCTCGAGCGTTGAGACCGCCTGCGGGTGCCGCAGGAGGCTTTTGGGAGACATCACGACCAGGGGTTTGCGGAAGTCCCGCTTCATCTGCCGCCGGAGCGCGTGAAAGTACTGCGCCGGCGTCGTGAAGTTGCAGACGATCAGGTTCTGTTTGCCGCAGAGCTGGAGGAACCGCTCGAGCCTCGCGCTGGAGTGCTCGGGGCCCTGGCCTTCGAAGCCATGCGGAAGCAGCAGCACCAGCCCGCTCATGCGCTGCCACTTGGACTCCGAGGTGGCGATGAACTGATCGATGATGACCTGCGCGCCGTTGGCGAAGTCGCCGAACTGCGCCTCCCAGATCGTCAGCGCGTAAGGCTCCGCGAGCGCGTAGCCGTATTCGAACCCGAGTACGCCGGTCTCCGACAGATGACTGTTGTGGACGTGAAACGGCGCCTGACCCTCGCGGAGGTGATTGAGCGGCGTATGCGGCTTTCCGCTTTCGAAATCATAGAGCACTGAATGACGATGCGTGAACGTCCCGCGCTCGGCGTCCTGGCCGGAAAGCCGCACCGGCGTTCCTTCGTCGAGCAGGCTCGCGAAGGCCAGCGCCTCGGCATTGCCCCAGTCGAGGCCCCTTCCGTCGACGACGGCTTTGAGGCGCGCGGCGAAGAACCGGTTGAGCTTGGGGTGCACGTGGAACCCTTCAGGCAGGTGGTTGAGCTTCTCGGAAAGCTCGGTGAGCTTCCCGGCGGGAACGGAGGTGGAGACGCTTCTGAAGAGGTCCTCGTCGCTCGGCCGGCGGAAACGTTTCCATCTTCCTTCGAGAGTGGAGACGAAAGGCTTGGGCGCCTCGGCGCGCGTACGCGCCTGGGCTTCGGAGAGACGTGCGGTCAGCTCGGAGACGAGCCCCTGCGCCTCCTCCTCCATCATGACCCGCTCTTCGATCAGGCGGCGGGCGTAGCGCTCGCGAGTGGTCGGATGCGCCTTGATGGTCTTGTACAGCAGCGGCTGGGTGAACGAGGGCTCGTCTCCCTCGTTATGGCCATGCCGGCGGTAGCAGACGAGATCGATGAAGGCGTCTTTCCCGAATTTTTGCCGGTATTCGATGCACAGTCGCGCCACGTGCCACACGGCCTCCGGATCGTCCCCATTGACGTGGAAGATCGGCGCCTCGAGCATCTTGGCGACGTCCGTCGCGTACGGAGTGGAGCGCGAATCCTCCGGCGACGTGGTGAAGCCGATCTGATTGTTGATCACGATGTGCAGGGAGCCGCCCGTGGCGTAGCCCTTGAGCCGCGAGAGGTTGAGGGTCTCGTAGCAGACGCCCTGGCCGGCGAACGCCGCGTCGCCATGAAGCTGGATCGGAATCACGGCCGCGCGGTTCGGCTCGGCGTTGAAGGTGCCGTTTTCCCGGCCGAGGAAGGCCTGCTTGGCCCGGGCGATCCCTTCGATCACGGCGTTGACGAACTCGAGGTGGCTCGGGTTGGAGGCAAGGGAGAGGTGGACCTGTTTTCCGCCCCGGGTGTTCAGGTCGGCCGAATAGCCCATGTGGTACTTCACGTCGCCTTCACCCATGGTCGTGTCGGTCTGGTAGGCGCCTTCGAATTCGGTGAAGACGTGCTCGGGTTTCTTTTTCAGGACGTTGACCAGGACGTTGAGGCGGCCGCGATGAGCCATCCCGATGACGAACTCCTTGGCCCCGAGTTCGGCGCCGAGCTCGATGAGGCAGTCGAGGGCGGGAATGAGCGCCTCCCCGCCTTCGAGTGAAAACCTCTTCTGCGCGACGTACCGGGTGTGGAGAAAACGCTCAAACCCTTCGCTCTCGGTCAGGCGCTGAAGGATCAGCTTTCGCGTCGCCGGATCGAGGTGCGTTCGATTGAGGGAGGTTTCGATCCGCTCCTGGAGCCACTCGCGCTCCGGACGGTTCAGGATATGGGTGAACTCCGCGGCCACCGTGCCGCAGTAGGTCTGGCGAAGCCGGGCGATGATATCCGAGAGACGCGAGGGCCCCATGCCGAGCAGCTTGCCCGACAGGAAGACCCGCTCCAGGTCCGCCTCAGCGAGGCCAAAGCGCGAAAGCTCGAGCATGGGGTGGGACGAGGGGGACGGAGCCAGCGGGTTGATGTCCGCCAGGACCTTGCCCAGCTCGCGATAACCATTGATGAGATCGAGCACTCGCTGCTCGGCGCTCAGGTCCTCCTCACCCGTTGGCACGGATTCAGGGGCCGCCGCGCCTGCGTCAGCTACGCGCGCGCCTTCGGCGCCCAGCTGCAAGCCATCGAAGAAATACCGCCAGGAAGCGTCGATGGCGGCGGGATCCAGCTGATAGCGGGCAAAGAGCTCTTCGATGTATTCCGTATTCGAGATCTTCAGGTATTCAGAAGAGTTCATTGTGCTGCCCACCTTTTTAGGACGGTCTACGGGAGGCGTCAAGGCGTGCTTGGCGCACTCGCAATGCGTCGCGACAGGGTCGTGTCCGAAAGGACCCACTTCCCATGACGCGCAAATGGATACAAAATAGAGCCGTATGGAACGGCTTCGTCATCGGCTCGATCCCATCTTCCTGGTTGCCCTGCTCGGCGTAAGCGTCCGTACCTGGGCGGCCCTCGGCCCTGAGCAGGCCGAGCCTGCGGGCAGCGGGCTTCTCTACGTCGGAGCGGTCCTAGCGCTTACCGCCGTGGCTTTCGCCTGCAGTCTTCGTCTTCTTCGCCGAAAATAACGGCGACTCTCCCTCGAAACGGAATACGCGTTTAACGCGCCAGCTCGGCGGCGCGTTCCATGAGTCCGCGCGCCACGCCGCGGAACGGATCGAGGTCGTGCAGCTTCTCCGCTCCGAAGCGCCGCGAAAGCGCCTCGCGGATCCAGGGCACCTTGGCGGTGCCGCCGGTACACAGGACGCGGTCGATGCGCTCGGGGCGAATGCCGCCGGACTGGAGTGTCTCATCCAGCGAGCGCAGGATGGCTTCGAGCGGGGCACGGGCATAACGTTCGAACTCGGTGCGCCGGATTTTCTCGCGGATCGAGACTTCGGGATACTCGAACTCGAGCGTCGTCGACGGGGCGGCGGAAAGGTCCTTCTTCGCCGCTTCGATCTTTTCAAAGAGCAGAAAGCCGAGCTGATCGTTCAGCAGGATGAACAGGCGATCGATCTTCGCGCGGTCCTCCTCGCCGAGGGACCATTGCCGGACGTTGCGGAAGAATTCCATCGTATCCTGCTTGCGAAGCAGTGAGATCTCTCCCGGATGGCAGATCCGCTCCATCAGATGGATGGGCATGGTGAGCACGTTCGAGCCGAAGGGCACCTGGTAGCGCATTCCGGTGCCGAAGTGCGGAGCGATGCGTTCGCGCATGAGCGCGGAGTCGAGCGCGTCGCCGGCGACCGAGACGCCGCCCATCGCGATCACGTCGGAGGGATTGAAGCGCTCGCGCCCCAGGCGATAGACGGTGAAGTCGGAGGTGCCCCCGCCGAAGTCCGCCGCCAGGACCGTCTCCTCTTTTCCGCTCGATCGCTCGGGGTCATAGCCAAAAGCCGCCGCGACCGGTTCAGGCAGAAATTCGATCTCCTTGAAGCCGGCCTTGCGCGCGGCCCGTTCGAGCCGGTCCTGTGCGTAGCGGTCATCGCCTTCGTCCGGGGCGAAGCGCGCCGGACGGCCGAGGACCACCCGGGTCACGTCTTCGCCGAAGTGGACGTTGGCCCGCTTGCGGAGCTCGCCGAGGAACAGCCCGATCAGGTCCTCGAGGTTGAACGGACGGTTCTCCACATAGGTCCCGATGAAGCTCCGGCTTGGGAGCTGCTTCTTGATCGAGCGGATGAAGCGGCCGGTGTGATCGTGCGCGGCGAATTCACGGATCGCCCGCACCCCGTAGAACAGCTCCTTGGAGTTCGGAAAGTACAGCAGGCTCCGCAGAATCGTGGGATCGGAAGCGTCGGGATCGAGGGGCGCGAACCCGCGCGGGCCGGAGGCATCGGCCGCGCCCAGCAGGGAGTTGGAGGTTCCGAAGTCGATCGCGTAGACGGTCACCGCTCAAGTGTAGCGCACGCGGGGGCGCCGGTCACGCCGCCCGATGCGTAGCCGCTTAGCGGCAGTTCGGATAGTTGCGGCCAGCCCGGGTCGCCAGCGGATAGAAGGTCGTGATTCCGACGTTGGGAACGCACACGAACAGGCTGACAAACGAATCGCCATCATGGGACTGGCTCAGGCAGACGCGACGCTCGCGGGTCGGGCTTGAGGGCCTGCAGCCCCGGATATAGTCGCGCGACGCCTCGAAGAGGATATCTTCGGCATTCTGATTGACCGAGAAGCCCTTCTTACGGTCGGTGGTGACGGCGGTGGTGACGCCGATCGTGAAGATGCTTTGCGGAAGGACTTCCTCGTTGGCGACGTTGTCGCCGAGGCGGCAGAGCTGCCCTTTTTCCTGCAGCTCATGGTAGCGCGGCCCGAAGTGGAGGCCTCCGACTTTTTTCGCGCTGGGCTGGCCGCAGAAGACATGTTCAAAACCATTCGAGCCGGTCCAGGCCCGGACCAGAAGCTCCCGGAGCTCCGAGTCGTTCGTGCCGGGAAGGTCGGCGGCAAGCTCTTTCACACGGTCGGGGCTCAGCCGGTCGATGACCTTGCGGACATCCGCGACCGAAACTTTCGCGCCGAACTCGCCGCAGGCTTTGAGCGCTTCCTGATCCAGGGAGTCGACCGTCATCGGTTCCGGGGTGATGTCGATCTCGCCGCGCTGGAGAGTGCCATCTTCCTGAATGACGTTAGTCACGACTTTTTCGTCGGAGCGGTCGAAGAAGGGAAGGCATTGATCCGCGGCAAAAGCACTCGTGCCATAAATCGCCGCCCAGAATGCGAGAAGATAAATCGCGTTGCGTCCTTGCATGTGCCCCCAGATCCCGATGTGTTTCTTTATTTCGTACCAGCGCCTCGATTCAAGAGCAACGACAAGTTGGACAGTTGTGCCCGAAAGTGATTCTCAGCGTGGTGCGTCAGTTCAGAGTCGAACTGCACCAGGATCATCCTGCTCCAGGGGTTCTCTGCTCATTTCCTGGGAGATTTGCGGTAAATGGCGGAGATGCCGATTTGGCGTCGCGCTTGCACGGAGCGTAAGGGAGTAGTCCCCGTAACCACAGCGCGAGGGCCATCATGAACCCAAGGGAAGCTAAAAGAGAGAGACTCCTGGCCGCGGTAGCCTTTGTACTCGGACTGCTTCTCGCATTGAGCCAGAGCCGCGTCCCGGACGCGGCGGCCTTTCAGAACCGGATGTCGCTGAACTCCGGCTCGGCTCTGTCGCCGTTGCCGTCATAGTAGGAGTCCGGGCCATAATCCGGGCGCCGCTCCTGGAAGTCAGGATCATAAAGCTCGTCCGGGCTGGGCAGGCGGTAATCGCCTGAGCCATTGCCAGTGCCGCCAGCGAATGGGGGATCGCGATAGTCACTTCCCGCGGTCACCGTCTCGTCGAGGCGGCATTCCGTCAGCACGTTGAACCAGCGGGTCCAGCGCTTGTCGTAACCCTTCTGCCGCTTCTGTTTGGTGAGGCAGGTATAGATTTCGGCTTTTCCGCGGGGGGCTTTCGCCTTCACGCGGAAGTTGGCGGAGAAAGCCTGGAAGTCCCGCTCGGGCGTGCTGCAGCTTTGGAGCACGAAGACGTCGAAGACGGGCCCGGACTTTTTGATGTCAGCGTCGTCGAAGTAGGCGTGGAGCGAGGCGGCCTGGTTCACCGCCTTGAAGACCACCGTGTTCGGCGAAGCGGTCTTGACGGAATGGTTGCAGTTGAACCCCGAGGCGAATGCCACTGGCGCAGCCATGAGACATAAGAGCGAAAGCCCGAGCAGCCCTTTCATGCGAAATCTCCCTGAAAATTTGAATTCGTGTCCTCGGCTGTGTAACGGGTTTAACGCAGGAAGTCAATCTTTGGAATCCACGTCGTTGACAACCCCCGGCGCCCGATCCTAGAGTGGCCCCCTATGAAGCTATCTAGCTGGAACGTCAATGGTATCCGGGCGGCGCACCGAGCCGGCTTTCTGAAGTGGTTCGAGGCCCAGAACGCCGATATCGTCTGCCTTCAGGAAACCAAAGCCCAGCTCGTGCAGCTTGACCAGGAGCTGCACCATCCGTTGGGTTACCACTCGTTCTGGCATTCGGCAGAGAAGGCGGGCTACAGCGGGGTCGCCATCTATTCAAAGAGCGAGCCTCTGAGCGTCCGCGAAGGCATCGGCCGCCCCGAGATCGATCGGGAGGGGCGGGTGCTCGTGGCCGAGTACCGGGATTTCACGCTGCTGAACTGCTACTTTCCGAACAGCCAGCGCGATCACGCGCGGCTGGGCTACAAGCTCGCTTTCTGCGACGCGATGCTGGCCACCTGCGAGGAGCTGCGCCGGTCGGGCCGCCACCTCGTCCTCTGCGGCGATCTCAATATCGCGCATCAGGATATCGATCTGCGCAACCCGCGGTCCAATGACGACAACGCGGGCTTTCTGCCGGAGGAGCGCGCGTGGATGACGAAGTTTCTCGCCACGGGCTACGCGGACGTCTTTCGCGAACGAGTGAAGGAGCCGCATCACTACACGTGGTGGAGCTACCGGCCCGGCGTCCGCGAGAAGAACATCGGGTGGCGCCTGGACTATCATCTGATCAACGGTGAGTTCCGTGACCGGGTGCAGGCGGTTTCGCATCAGCCGCAGGTGCGAGGATCGGACCATTGCCCGGTTCTGCTTGAGCTGCGGGACTGAAGCCCGACCAGGCTCAGTAGCGCTCAGGGGATCGCGTAGCAGCGGTCGAAGGCCACGTCCTGCGTGATCGCATCGATGGTCAGCGTCGCCGTGCCGCAGCCCGTGATGTCGAGCGAGGCGGTCTTGCCGTCAGAGCAGGTGCCGTTCCAGGTGCCGTTCACGGCGCAGTTGCAGGTGCTCGTCCAGGTGACGTTCGAGGGCGAGAACGAGCACGAGAC